>NZ_CP013141.1:2694623-2825537 GCF_001442535.1 Lysobacter antibioticus
ATTGGCGGCAGTCGCGGGATCCGCCGGCGCGTCGCTCGGCGGCGTCGCGGCGGCCGGTGCCGCGGTCGCGGTCGCGGTCGGCGTATTCGCAGGGTCTGACGCGGCCGGTGCAGCGGACACAGCAGGCGCAGACGACGCTGCGGCAACGGGCGCGGTGGCGGCCGGTGCCGGAGCCGTCGCACCGGCACTGGCCGCGGCGGCATCGGCGGCGGGCGGATCGATCGGTGCGGGCGGAGTGGTGGCGTTGATGGTCATGGCGGCGGGTATCGCTATAGGCGGCGTGGCAGCGGATACCGCAACGGGCGGCGTGAGGCTGGCCGTCGCGGTGGAGGGTGTCGGCGCGGACGCTGCGATCGACGGTGCGGACGGTGCTGGCGGTGGCGCTGCGCTCGCGTTGCGAGCCGATTGCTTGCCCGACGCGTTCTTGTTCTTGCCGGGCCGTTGTTTCATCGCCGGGCGCTCCCGCGTCGAGGGTCGCGATCGGGTTCATGCCCCCGCCTCGCCGGCGCCAGCGCCGACGCAACCAGCGTCATGGCTTCTCCCCGATCGCCATGATCAACGCAACCGCCTTGGACACCACCGCGCTCGAGATCTGGTTGAGCACTTGCTGGCTGTGTACGGCGTTCTGCAGCGACAGGCCGGCCGAATGGCTGGACACTTGATAGAGGGATGCGATCGCTTGCGCGGGCGCTTCGGCGACCACCTTGACGTTGGTTTGGGTGACAGCGTCGGTGATCTGCGAATTGACGGAGGTCTCGTCGGCCATGAGCCTGTCCTTGAATGATGCGGTTTGAAGGGGTCGGCATGACCGGCGCCGGGGTCGCGCTGTCCATTCCGTTATTCGTCGTGGGTCTGATTGGGAGGAACGCCCGGCCAGTACCGTTGTGAAACGAGATTCGACCGAGGCGCTTGCGGACCCCGCGGACGAGGCCTCCGCCCCGCTCGGTCGAGCGCGCTCAGTCGCGCGCCATCGCGGTCTTGAGCCGGTTGCGCAGCAGCTCCACGCGCTTGCGCGCGAGCGGCTGGTTGATCTGGAATTTCTGTGCGATCACCGGGTACGGCAGATCGTCGATGAAGCGATAGGCGAACAGGCGGCGCTGTTCGCGGCTCAAGCGCGAGACCGCGGCGACGACGCGATCGAGTTGCTGGTCCAGTTCGAGCTTCTGCAGCGCCGACAGGCCGTCGTGGGCGAAGCCGCTGGCTTCGCTGTCGATCTCGCGGTTGCGGTCGAACACCTCGCGGTCGCGTCCGCGTCGGCGCACGCTGTCGAGAAATACGTGACGCAGCACCACGAACAGGAAGCCGCAGGGGTCGGTCACGGTCTGGGGCGCGCGGCGCATGAACAGCAGGGCCTTGATCGCGGTATTGGCCAGCAATTCCTCGGCCTGGTCGCGCTGACCATCGGCGAAGCGGCGCGAGCGCGCCTCCAGCTCGGGCAAACACATCCGCCAAGCGTTGGCGAACATTTCGTCGGCGACCTTGAGGTCGTCGCGCTCATTCTTGGGACGTTCCATCTCTCGCCTCTCCTGTGTCGAGCACCTGAGAGCGAGTCTGGTTAGGGGGTCTGGCGATGGCTGTTACTTGGGTGACACGCGCTTGCTGCTGAGGGCGGTGAACTGCGCACCCCGTCGCGATACGCGACTTCCGTTTCCGTTTTCGTGGACGTGTTGCGATTTCGTCGCCTTCGCCGATGTCCGCAATACGCGTCGGATGCCGTTGCGCGCGTGGGGCGGCAAGGCTGCGAGCGTCACGGAAGGCGCGTGCGCCACGACACGTCGGCGCGGCGTTTCAAACGATGTCCGACGCCCGCCCGGAGGGCCGCAGGCGAGTTGCGAATCGATCGTCGCGCGTTCGACGAACGCCTCGGAGCCGCGACTGCGTCACAGATCCGCGTCGACGACCGCGCAACGCCGCCACGCGGCGGCGTGCATGCGCGTTCGCCGCAGGCCTTGCCTACGCGGCGCGGCCTTGCGCGGCGCCGTCCAAGCCCAGACCGCGCAGAGCCCCGTCCCAACCCCAGGTCAGGGCGCAGCATGCCGCCACGACCAGCCCCCAGGACACGCTGCCTTGCGGCAAGGCCTGCAACGGCGCCTGCAGCGCCGGCAACCAGTTCGCGCTGGTCGCCATCATCATGCCGACACCGATCACCAACAGCAGGCCCAGCAAACCGCCTTGCAGCAGGCGTTCGAGGCGATCGCCGGCGTTCGCCGCGGACTCGGCCCGGCGCGCGACCTGCGTGGCGAAACCGTAGGGAATCGGCTCCATCACCGGCGCACGCAGCGCCCGGCTGAGCAACCGGTACTGGGCCAGGCGCGGATCGCCGGCGCTCATCGGCAGGCCGGCGCGCTCTTCCTGCAGCGCGCGCTCCTGCAGCCGCCACTCGCGCGCGACGCGTTCGTCGTCGAAACGCGGTTCGTTATCGGAAGGAATGCCGTTGCGGTTCATGCGAATTCTCCCAACCGGGCTTCGAGGCGCTGGCGCAGGCGGGCGCGAGTCCGGAACAGATGGCTCTTGATGGTGCCCTCGGCCAGGCCGGTCATGGTGGCGATTTCGCCGATGGGCACTTCTTCGAGGTGATACAGGGTCAACAAGGTGCGTTGCAGCGGCGGCAAGGCTTCGATCTCTGCGTGCAACCCGGCGGCGATCTCCTCGTCGGCGCAGGCCGCCTCCAGGTCGAAGCCGTCGCTGACCATGTCCAGCGGCGATAACGCGTCCTCGTCGTCGGCGACCTCCAGGATCGGGATGCGCTTGCGTTCGAGATGGCGCTTGGCGACCGAATAGGCGACCTGGCCGATCCACGACTTCAAGGGACTCTCGTGGCGGTACTGATGCAGGCACTGGTGTACCCGCAAGAACGCCTCCTGACACAGCTCGCGGGTGTCGTCCGGGTGCCGCACCATGCGCTGGATGATGTGCCAGCACAGCCCCTGATAGTCCCGCACCAGGCACTCGAAGGCACCCGGCGTCTGGGCCAGGACGGCAGCGACCAGACTGCGGTCGTCGTTGATGGGGAGGCCGGTCATCGCACTTAAGATGCGGTCAGGGAGCAATCGGTTGCAGTGACGAGGATATCCATCGCGACATGACAACGGTCAACTTCCGGGCGACCCGGCCGGACCGTCCACCCTCGCCGGCCGTCCTGTAACCGGCATGGCCCCCGGCCGGCACGCCCACCCGACGGCCCGCCGCTCGGCCTGCAACCGATCGCCAGGTACCCGTATCCATTACCTCGTGACCCGAACCCGAAGAGACTGCCCACATGGAATTCGAACTGCTGATCCCCATCACCCTGTTCATCTGCATCGTCTACGCGATCAAGATCGTCGTCGACGCGCGCTTCCGCAATAAATTGCTGTCGACCGGCGGCGCCGAAGAGCTGTTGCGCTCGATGGCCCGCGACGAAGACATCCGTCGCCGCCACGGTGCCTTGCGCTGGGGCATCGTCATGGTCCTGCTGGCCCTCGCCTTCGGCATCATCGAGGCCACCGGTTGGCGCGAAGCCAGCCCGGGCATGGTCGCGGTGCTGCTCGGCGCCTGCGGGTTGGGCAATCTCGCCTACTACTTCATTTCGCGCAAGCTGAATTGACCAAAGTCGTAGGGGTTTCGCGCCGAGTTCGGCCGAAAGACGGTTTCTTGCGGGTGCGGAGGCGGCGATGATCGCCGCTTCCGCCCCGGAGCCCCGCATGCGTCCGCTCACATCGCTGCATCTGTTCGTTGTCTGCCTGTTCGCCGTCGTCGCCTCATGGCCGTCGCTCGCCGGCGCCGCGGCCGACGTTCCCGACCAAGGCCATGCTCCCGACCGCCGCATCGTCATGACCGTCGACGATCTGCCCTGGGTGCAGTTGCCGTCGGTGCCGAGCGCCGAGGCGATCGACGGCCACCGCCGCCTGGTCGCGGCGATCGAGCGCGCCGGCGTGCCGGCGATCGGCTTCGTCAACGAGGGCAAGCTCGAACACGACGGCCGGGTCCGGCCCGAACGCCTGGCGATGCTGCGCGACTGGCTCGACGCCGGCGCCGAGCTCGGCAACCACAGCCATGGCCACCTCGACCTGCATGCGGTCGGTCTGCCGGCCTATCAGGCCGACATCCTGCTCGGCGAGCGGCAGTTGCGGCCCTTGTTGGAACGCACCGGCCGCGAGCCGCCGCGCTGGTTCCGTCATCCCTATCTGCGCGCCGGCCGCAGCGCGCAGGACAAGGCCGATCTGCAGCGCTTCCTCGCCGGACACGGTTACCGCATCGCCCCGGTCACCGCCGACAACACCGACTGGATCTGGGCCACCGCCTACCTGCGCGTCGGCGAATCGCCCGATCTCTCCAGGCGCGAGGCGCGCAAGCTCAAGGCCAAGTTGCGCGGCGACTACGTCGAGCACATGGGCGACAAACTCGACTACTACGAACGTCAATCGGTCGCCCTGCTCGGCTACGCCCTGCCGCAGATCTGGCTGATCCATGCCAACCTGCTCAACGCCGACACCTATGGCGAGCTGGTCGCGATGATGCGCAAGCGCGGCTACCGTTTCGTCGGCCTGGACGAAGCCATGCGCGACCCCGCCTTCGAGCGCAGCGACGCCTATCTCGGCCCGGTCGGACCGAGCTGGCTGCACCGCTGGGCGATCGGCGAGAACAAACCGGCGAGCTTCTTCGCCGGCGAACCGCAGACGCCGGCCTGGGTGATGCGGCTGGCCGAAGTCGAATCGGAATGAGCGCCGCTCGTGGTGGAGCGGCCTGAACCGCGCCTTGCGCCGGCCGTTGCAACCACGCGGTCGCGGCTTGCGCCGCTCCTACTCCAAGGCCGTGCTCGCCGTAGTCACGACCGATCCAGGGCCGTGCGCAGCACCGGAACCGTGGTGACGTCGTCGACGCCCTTGAGCGCAGCGACCCGCTCGCGCAGGTCCGCCAGTTCGCTCGGCGAATGCGTTTCCACCAGCACCATCAGATCGATCTCGCCGGCGACGCTGTGGATCAGGCGCACCTGCGGCAGCAGCGCCAGCGGCGGTACCACGTCGTCGCAACTGAAACCCTCGCCATAGCGCAGCAGCAACCAGGCGCGCAGCGGATCGCCCCCGCTGCCCAGGCGCACGGTGTACTGGGCGATGACCCCGCCCGCCTCCAGGCGCTGCAGGCGCTCCTGCACGGTGCTGCGCGACAGGCCGACGGCCTTGGCCAGGGCGACCGTCGACAAGCGCGCGTTGTCCTGCAGCAGCGCGATCAGCTTGCGGTCGGTTTCGTCGAGCGTCTTCATCGCGAGGGCCACCCATCCGGCGAGGTCGCCGGCAGCATCGCCGGCCTGACCGGCATTTTGCCGGGTTGAGACCGGCGCAAGCGAATGCGCACGATACGCCATCGCCCCGCGCCCCGACCGAAATCGCACCGATGGCCGCCTCCGGCTTCGCCGACCTGCCCGCCCCGCCGTATTACGCGGTGATCTTCTCCTCGCAACGCAGCGCAGCGGATGCCGAAGGCTACGACCGCACCGCCACGCGCATGGCCGAACTGGTGCGCGACCAGCCGGGCTTCCTCGGCTTCGAGTCGACCCGCGGCGCCGACGGTTTCGGCATCACCGTCGCCTACTTCGACAGCGAACAGGCGATCCGCGCCTGGCGCGAACACGCCGAGCACACGGTCCCCCGCGATCTGGGCCATCGCCGCTGGTACCAGCGCTTCGAGCAGCGCATCGCCATCGTCCAACGCGCCTACGGCGGCCCGCGCCCGTCTGCCGACCGAACCCTCCCTCAGGACCCGTGCCTCCCATGACCGAACCTAATCGCATCGCCTTGATCCCCATCGACGTGCAACGGGGCTTCGACTATCCGCCCTGGGGTCGCCGCAACAACCCCGCCATGGAAGCCAACGGCCAGCGCCTGCTCGCGGCGTGGCGCGAACACGGATGGCCGCTGATCCACGTCCGCCACGATTCCATCCATGCCGGCTCCACGCTGCATCCTTCGCATCCCGGCAACGCCTTCCGTCCCGGCTTCGAACCACAGCCGGGCGAAACGGCGATAGGCAAATCGGTCAACGCCGCCTTCATCGGCACCGACCTCGACCTGCGCCTGCGCCGGCTGGGCATCGACACCATCGCCCTGTTCGGCATCAGCACCGACATGTGCGTATCGACCACCGCGCGCGTCGCCAGCAACCTCGGCTATCGCACCATCGTCGTCGCCGACGCCTGCTTCTGCTTCGACCTCGCCGACACCGACGGCAGCGTGATCCCGGCCGAAGCGGTCAGCCGCGCGCATCTGACGACCTTGCGCGCGGAGTTCGCCGAAGTGATCGACAGCGACGCACTGATCGCGAGGATCGCTTGCGCGTAGCGGGCGAAAGCACGACCGCGCCGAAGCTATCGATTCCCTCTCCCGCTGCGCGGTGGAAGGTTGCGGCGAGGGCAGCCCCGGCCGAAGACATCTCGTCGCCCGGCGCAAACCTGTTGCGTCGAAACGAATCGACGAACCGGATTGGTCGCGCTTGCGAACGGATGCATCCCCCTTCCCCATCACCACGCCGCGCCGCACCACGCCACGCCGCGCCGCGCCGCTCATGGGGCGACGAACGGTATTGCATCCGGTTTTTTGCGGGCGTATTGTTCGCGGCCTTCGTCCTAGCGACGCATTCGACCGACCTCCTTCCGTGCATTTCATTCTCGACATCGCCAAACAGAACGCGCCGCGGCCCTCGTGCCAAGGCATGTTCGACCGCGCGTCGACGAAGCGCGGTCGCCTCGACGTTCTGCACACGCCGGACTGACTCCCTTTACCACGGGAGATCGGTCGCCCCGATCTCCCGTGGAACGCGAACGCCCTCGGTCAACCACCGGGGGCGTTTCAGTTTCAGCGTCCGCAAAGGGAACCCCAACCAATAACGCGAGTCCATACGCCCCGAAGCATCCGAGAGGAAAGGGGATGAGCCGTCGAGGCGCTTTCAGCGCTGTGTCCCGATGCTTCGGCACGGGCGGCCGGTCATGGATTCGCAGACATGGGCGCTTGCGCCCGAACCCATTGCCGATTGGCGACAGTCGGCAATACGAAGCATCCGAAGAAACGGACGACAGCGGTACGGGCTCGCAGCCCGTCCGGTGCGCGCGGCGCTGCCGTGGCGTATGCCGACGTCCGTGGATGGATGTTTCTCAAACCGACGGTAGCTCAGCCTGGTAGAGCGGCGACGTAGTGCGCGAGTCATCGGTTCGAATCCGATCCGTCGGTCTTTGGATATAGCTCAGTCGGGTAGAGCAACAGCTTCGATGCTGTCGGTCGCGGGTTCGACTCCCGCTATCCCTAACTGCCTTCCAAGCAGTTAACCAGGAACGAAAGTTCCGACTCAGGAAACGCCCCGCGCGGCGTTTCGCCAAACGCCGCGTTCGCGCGGCGCGCAACGGAACGACGCAGCGGCACCATCGCCGGACCCGCGCCCTCGTGGCGCGCGACGGTGCGGCGTAAGCCTCGCGACAGGGAAGGTCGCGAACGCGAGCCGCATCGCCTCCCGCCGGAAAGCGCGCGGGTTTCGCGATGGCGACGCCAGGGGCGTTTCCTACCTATTACTTTCGTCGGCGCTTGCGCACGACGGATCACCGCGCCTTTGCGACGACCGATTCGGTCGCAACGGCCACCACCACGGATCGGGCCCACCGGAACCACAAGGAGAACACCATGTTCTGGATGAAGAAGGTCGTGGTCGGCGATGCCGAGCGCGCCCTGGTTTACCGCAATCGCCGGATCGAGCGCGTGCTCGGCCCCGGCGTCCACCGACTCGGCAACTGGAAGCGCCAACTCGAAGTGTCGCTGCACTCGATCGTCGACGCCCAGTACAACGGCCGCGACGTCGACGCGCTGATCGCCGGCCTCGGCGCGCGCCTGCACGATCACTTCGTGCTCGCCAACCTGGGCATGCAGGAGATCGGCCTGATGCTGCGCAACGGCAGGATCGACGATGTCCTCGCACCGGGCACCCGCCAGTTGTATTGGAAGGGCTTGGCGCAGGTCGAAGTGCGCACTATCGCCCTCGCCGATGGTCTGGCGATCGAGCCGGACGTCGCCAACCGCTTGCGTCAGCTCGCTTACCTGGACCGCATCGCCGTTGCCGGCGCGGTGCCGACCGAGTCGGCCGGGCTGTTGTTTGTCGACGGCAAGTTGGTGCGCCGTCTCGAGCCGGGCGCCTATGCGTTCTGGAATTTCCGCAAGAACGTCAGCGTGGAGGTGGTCGAGCTGCGTATGCAGGCGATGGAGGTGTCGGGCCAGGAGTTGCTGACCCGCGACAAGGTCTCACTGCGCGTGAACCTGGCGGCCAGCGTGCGCGTGACCGACCCGGTCGCCGCGCGCACCCGCGTCGCCAAGCACGCCGAGCACGTCTATCGCGAGCTGCAGTACGGCCTGCGCAAGGCGGTCTCGTCGAAGACGCTGGACGAGTTGCTCGGCGACAAGGCCTCGCTCGACGCCGACATCTTCGCCTACGTGCGTGGCCAGGTCGCCGGCATCGGCGTCGAAGTGCTCGGGGTGGGCGTCAAGGACGTGATCCTGCCGGGCGAGATGAAGGAGATCCTCAACGGCGTGGTGCAGGCGGAGAAGACGGCGCAAGCCAACGTGATCCGTCGCCGCGAGGAGGCGAACGCAACGCGCAGCCTGCTCAACACCGCGAAGTTGATCGAAGACAGCCCGGTGCTGATGCGGCTCAAGGAGCTCGAGGCGCTGGAGAAGATCACCGAGAAGATCGACAAGTTGACCGTGTTCGGCGGTCTGGAGGGAGTCATGAAGCAATTGGTCAGTCTCAGGGGCCACGGCTGAACGCAGGACCGGGCGGCATCGCCGTCCGGATTCCGATAGCGCCGGGGCCGCAAGCCCATAACGGACGCCGCTCCCCAGGGAGCGGCCATATCGTCGTGCCCGCGGGGCACGACGGACTATCGGATAGAGAATCGCGATGCGTAACGATATGTACAAAGTGATCGTCGAACGGCCGCGAGGCGGAGGCATGGCCTCGACTCGCACGCGGCCGGCTCGCGATCTGGAAGACGAACCGCTGCACGAGGGCATGAAATACCGCCACGGCAGCCGCAAGTGGCTCAACGAAAACCTGAAACCGCTGCAACGCTATCTGGAACGGCAGCTCGGTCGGCGCTGGGATTTCGTCTACTCGGAACTGTGCGAGCGGGTCGACCGGCGCAACACGGTGCAACAGCACATCCACCAACACCTCGAGGATTTCGTGGCGATGCAGGTGCATCGGATCGACGGCGAACTGTGCGCGATGCGCCGTTACGGCGGCTTCAAGGCCTTGGCCGAGTCCTGGCACGAGCTGTACGTGTGCCCGGACAGCGGCTGCCTGATGCGCAACGAAGCGGCGCTCCGTGCGCGGATCGAGCGGCGTCGCGCGCATGTACGGGCGGTGCAGCACCGCCAACAAGGGCTGGAGCCGGAGGTGCGCAAACTCGGGCCGTCCGCTCAGCTGCGGCGCATCGACGGCATCTGGTATGCGATCGAGCTGGCGCCCGTGCCTGCGTCCTGGCAACGCCAGCCGCGTCACGCTGCGCACGGCACGGTTCGTGCCTTCGCCCACGATGCGGTCATCGGCCAGCCCGCCAGCGACTGCGCGAGCCGGCGCGAGCCGGCGCGAGCGCCTTTACACAGACGCCGGCGTTTATGCACAGCGCAAGCGGCAACTCGCACGCAGCGAACTGCTCGAACACGGACTCAGAAACAACGACCTGCCGGACGCCTACGACGCCCCCGTCCCACGGCGCTGGCGCCGGATGGGCAAGTACCGCGGACCCATCCGCCCCGGCGGCCGCCACAAGGAACATTGAATGACGACTACATCGAACTACGAACTGCTCCACGCCGACGAAGGCGCGGTGCCGGTCAAGGCCTGGATCCGCGGCGTCCCCGTCGACGAAGGCGCCAAGCGGCAGTTGCGCAACATCGCCGCCCTGCCCCATGTCGGGCCCTGGGTGGCGGTGATGCCGGACGTGCACCTCGGCAAGGGCGCCACGGTCGGTTCGGTCGTGCCCACGCGCGGCGCGATCATCCCGGCCGCGGTCGGCGTCGACATCGGCTGCGGCATGGCCGCGGTGCGCACCACGTTGCGGGCCAAGGATCTGCCCGACAGCCTGGCCAAACTGCGCTCGGCGATCGAGCACTGCGTCCCGGTCGGCAACGGCCGCGGCGGCGAGCACCGGCGTTTGCCGGACAGCCATGCCACGCGCCTGGCCAAGTCCGGACTGGCGCAGCGGCTCGACGCCATCCACGCCAAGCACCGCAAGCTGCGCACCGACAAGCTCGACAAACAGATCGGCACGCTCGGCGGCGGCAACCACTTCATCGAGGTCTGTCTCGACGAAGCCGGCGCGGTGTGGGCGATGCTGCACTCGGGGTCGCGCGGCACCGGCAACCTGATCGGCAGCTACTTCATCGAACTGGCGCGGCTGAAGCTGGAACGCCGCGTGCTCGGCTTTCATCTGCCGGACAAGGACCTGGCCTTCCTGCTCGAAGGCGAGCCTTTGTTCGACGACTACATCGAAGCGATGTCGTGGGCGCAGGACTACGCTCGCCACAACCGCGAGGCGATGATGGACCGGGTCCTGCACGCGATGCGGATCCAGTTGCCGAAGTTCCAATTGGAAAAGACCGCGGTCAACTGCCATCACAACTATGTGCAGCAAGAGCAGCACTTCGGCGAATCGCTGTGGGTGACCCGCAAGGGCGCGGTCAGCGCCCGCGAGGGCGAACTCGGGATCATCCCGGGCAGCATGGGCGCGCGCAGCTACATCGTGCGCGGCAAGGGCGATGCCGACAGCTTCCACAGCTGCAGCCACGGTGCCGGCCGGGTCATGAGCCGCAGCGAAGCCCGCAAGCAGATCACCTTGAAAGATCACCGCGAGGCCACGGCCCACGTGGAATGCCGCAAGGACGCGGCGGTCATCGACGAGTCGCCGGCGGCCTACAAGCCGATCGAGGCGGTGATGGCTGCGCAGTCCGACCTGGTCGAGGTGGTCCACACCTTGCGCCAGGTGGTCTGCATCAAGGGTTGAAGCACCGGTTTGCGCTTTCGACGCCGCCCCTCGGGGCGGCTTTTTTTGCCTGAGCGCGGGGCCCCGAGCCTCGGCGTCGCCGCCCCCGCATTCAGGGCGCGACCCAACCGTGGTTCAGCTCTATTTACACGATTCAGGCAACCATGAACGCCTTTGCCGTTGTCTGAACAAGCTTTACGCACCTTTGCGACTACGCTCGCGGTTCATTTGTGCGCTGGCGACTTTTCCAGGCCCGCGGCCTGCCGAAAACCGATATCGTGCGAATGCAAGAGGAATGCCAACGGACTGAGCTCATGACGCATCGCAATGCCGACCGGCTGTCCTCCTTCCACTCCGACAGTGAGTGCGAACCGACCCCGACCGCCGCGTCCGCGGCGGCGCTATCCCACGAAACCCGCGAGCTCGCCATCACTTATGGCCTCGGCGCACGCCTGCATCACGGCGAACGCCACTGGTCCGACATCCGCGACGACCTGGCCCGCGGCTGGGAGCGTTTGTGCGGGCGCGAACGCGTGCCGTGGACTCAGGTCGAGGGCGACGTCGAAGGCGCCTGGCGCCTGGTGTTGGCCGACTGAATCGGTCGCGGGCCGCACGCCGCCGCGTCGATAAATTCCCCGCCGGCGCCTCCCTGCGCCGGACGAGTGGGCGATGCACCCACTGAGCCGCGTTACGTACGCGGATCGGGTCGAGAAAACGATAAGCGCCGATTCGTTCAGGCGCGCACCGGCTGCGGCCGCCGCCACTGCCATTTCAGATTCACCCCGAGCGTGCCGATCACGATCAACACCACGCCGAGGCTCTGCACCGGCACCAGGCTGTGGCCGTAGACCAGATAGTCGAGCAGCAGCGCGATCACCGGATAGATGAAAGCCAGCACCGCGATCGTCGCCACCGGCAGGCGCGGATACGAGGTGTAGAACAGCACGTAGCACACGCCGCTGTGGATCAGTCCCAGGCCGGCGAGCCAGAACCAGTGATCGCCCGGCACCCACACCGCCGTGTAGTCGGCGAACGGCGCCAGCATGACGATGCCGACCAGACATTGGATCAACACCACCGCGAACGGCCGCTCGCGGCTGATCCGCCGCGACAGCAACAACGAGGCCCCGCACAGGATCGCCGCCACGAAGGTCAGGCCGACGCCGATCAGATAGCCGCTGCCGGCGCTGTTCCACAGCTTGAACGGGTCGGCCGAGCACAGCACGCCGACGAAGGCGATCGCGGTCCAGCCCAGGTCGGCGCTGCGCGTGCGCTCGCCGTAGAACATCGCCGCCATGCCCATGACCACGAACGGAAAGAAGTGGTAGACCATGGTCGCCACGCCGATCGACGAACGCGCCATGCCGGCGAACAGGGCGACCCAGTTCAATACCAGCAGCACGCCGCTGAAGATCGCCGAGCGGATCAGCGCGCGCTCGCCCAGCAGGCCGCGGAACAGACCGCGGGCGCCGCCCCAGGCAATCAGGAACGCGCTGCCGAAGACGCAGCGGAACAGCACCGCGGTGATCGCGTCCTGGCCGCTCTCGTGCACGAACACACCGACCGAACCGATCAACAGCTCGGCGATCAGCAACTGGATCAGGGCGCTACGCGACTCGCTCGGGCTGACGGCGTTCATGGCGGCGACGGCAAGGGGGGAAGGACAGCCTAGGCCGAGGCGGCGGACCGATACAGATTCAGTTAGGATCGGATTCGACCAGTACAGATCCGGACTATCGTGCTGTTCCGCCGGCCGAGAGCACGGCAATCGCCCCTGCCCCGAGAGAGTCGTCGCATGTCCCAGGACCTGCTCTACGAACGCCTTGCCGACCGTATGCGCCGGCAGATCCAGCGCGGCGTGTTGCGCGCCGGCGAACGCCTGCCTTCGCTGCGCCGGCTCGGCCGCGACCAGCGCATCAGCCTGGCCACCGCGGTCGAGGCCTATCAGCAACTCGAACGCGAAGGCCTGATCGAGGCGCGGCCGCGCTCGGGCTATTACGTGCGCTCGGCGCCGATGCAGGCGCCGCGCAGCCCGCGCGCGCGGCACCTGTCGCGCGCGCCGATGCCGGTGCGCAATCCGGCCCTGCTCGGCGTGCTCGACGTGCAGTCGCGCCGCGACCTGGTACCGCTGCACGCGGCGACGCCGGCCGCGGCGTTGCTGCCGAGCGCGGCCCTGGCCGCCTCGATCACCCGGGTGATGCGCCGCGACCCCGGCACCGCGCTCGGCTACACCGTGCCGCAAGGCTTGCCGGAGCTGCGCGAACGCATCGCCCAACGCTACGGCCAGTGCGGGATCGAGATCGACCCCGACGAAATCGTCATCACCGCCGGTGCGATGGAAGCGATCAGCCTGACCTTGCGCACGGTGACCCGGCCCGGCGACATCGTGATCCTGGAGACGCCGACCTATCACGGCCTGCTGCAGGCGGTCGCCGCGCAAGGCCTGCGCGTGCTCGAAGTACCCAACCGCCCCGGCCTGGGCATCGACGCCGCCCAGGTCGGCGAACTGCTCGAACGTCATGCCGTGCGCGCCGCCCTGCTGGTGCCCAACTTCAACAACCCGCTCGGCAGCCTGACCAGCGACGCCGACAAGCGTGCGCTCGTCGCCGCCTGCGCGGCGCACGGCACGGTGGTCATCGAAGACGACCTCTATGGCGAATTGGCCTACTCCGGCGAACGCCCCTCGCCGCTGCGCCGTTACGACGACGGCGAACACGTGGTGACCTGCGGCTCGTATTCGAAAATGCTCGCACCCGGGCTGCGCGTGGGCTGGATGATCGGCGGGCGCCGCACGACCGAACTGCTGCGCACCAAGAGTTTCTCGACCGTCGCCACCGCGACCTTGCCGCAGATGGCGCTGATCGAGCACTTCGCCCGCCACGACGTCGAACGCGGCCTGCGCCGCCTGCGCCGCGCCCTCGCCGACAACGCCCAGGCATATCGGCAGGCCTTGCTCGATCACTGGCCCGACGGCACCTGCGTGGCCGAACCGGCCGGCGGCATGACCCTGTGGATCGAATTGCCCGACGACATCGACGGCCAAGCCTTGTTCGAGGCCGCGCTGGAGCGCGGCATCGGCACCTTGCCCGGGCATCTGTTCTCGAACCGCGGCGACTACAGCCACCACATGCGCTTGAGTTGCGGGCAACCCTGGGACCGCAAGATCGAGACCGCGCTGCGCACGGTCGGTGAGTTGGCGAAGGGGTTGCAGGGTTGATGCGCAGTGGCGTGGTCGGTGCATGGTCGCGGCTCGCGCCGCTCCTACCCTTGCTTGCGTTGCTTCCGGGGTAGGAGCGGCGCGAGCCGCGACCGCGTCAATGCGACAACGGCGCAACATCGCCTCAGCGACAAACAAAAGGCCGCCCGAAGGCGGCCTCTGCGCTCGTCGCCGTCCGGCGACGTCTAACGACTCAATCTTCCACTCGGCTCACGCCGTCAGCAGGCTCGGCAGAAACTGGTCCAACGCCGTCTTCACCTGCTCCACGTCGAGGTCGGGTTGCGAGATCGCCCGCATCGCCAGTCCTTCGATCAGGCATTGCAGGATCAACACACGCGTATCGACGGCGGCCTTCGGGATGCCGAGGCCACCATCCTTGGCGCTGCGCGCGAACCAGGCCGCAAGATCGGAACGGAACACCCGATCCGAGGCATGGGTCGCCGCGGCGATCTCTTCATCGCGCGTCGCTTCGGCGGTCAGCTCCAGGAACAAGGCCGCGCTGGTGATGTTGGGATCGTTCGCCTGCCATTGCTGGAACACTTCGGCGATGCCCGACACCAGGTCGCTGGTCGCGTGCAGCTTGGCGATATCGGCCCGCGCCTCTTCGAGCTGACGCTCGATGATCGCCAGGATGATGTCGTTCTTGCCTTTGAAATACCGGTAGATCAGGCCGGCGCTCATGCCGGCCGTATCGGCGATATTGGCCATGCTCGCGGCATGGAAGCCATGCACGACGAAGCATTTCTGCGCCGCGGTCAGGATGCGCTCGCGCTGAGCCAGCGCGCGCGCCTCGGCCTTGGCAGTGGGCTTGCCCGGGGTGCTCATTGGCTGCGCTCGTTCCAGCCACCTCCAAGGACTTTATAGAGCGTGACGCGATTGGCCTGTTCGGCCCGGCGCGTCGACACCAGGCCCTGCTGCGCGGCATACAGCGTGCGCTGCGCATCGAGCTGGTTGAGGTAGCTGTCGCGACCGGCCTTGTAGCGCGCGGTCGACAACTGGTCGGCGCGCGTCGCCGCTTCGACCAGGGCTTCCTGCGCCTGGCGCTGTTCGGCCAGGGTCGCGGTCAGCGCCAGTGCATCGGCGACGTCGCGGAAACCGGACTGGATCGCCTTTTCGTACTGCGCCAACGCGATGCCCTGGTCAGCCTTCGCCGAACCCAGCCCGGCGCGCAGCTTGCCGCCCTGGAAGATCGGGATGTTGACCACCGGGTTCACCGTCCACACGCGCGTGTTCGAGTCGAACAGACCCGACAGCTCGTTGCTGGAGCTGCCGAGCAGACCGGTCAGGCTGATCGACGGGAAGAACGCGGCGCGGGCCGCGCCGATGTTGGCATTGGCCGCGCGCAGCAGATGTTCGGCCTGTTGCACGTCGGGGCGACGCAGCAATACCTCCGACGGCAAGCCGGCCGGCAAGGCGCCGATGCCGGTGGTGCCGTCGGTCAGGCGTTGCGGCAACAGCGCCGCATCGACCGGCTCGCCGACCAGCAGGTTGAGCGCGTTGATGTCCTGCGCAACCTGGCCGGCATAACGCGCCGCATCGGCACGCGCGGTCTCGACCTGGGTGCGGGCCTGGCTGACTTCCAGCCCGGACACCGCGCCGAGCTCGCGGCGCTTCTCGGTCAGATCGTAGGCGGCCTGCTGGTTCTTCAAGGTCGCTTCCGACACCGACAACAGCTCGCGGTCGGCGGCCAGGGTCAGGTAGGCGTTGGCGACTTCGGCGATCAGGCTGAGCTGGGCGCTGCGGCGGTTTTCCTCTTCGGCGAAATAACGCTGCAACGCGGCCTGGCTGAGACTGCGCACGCGACCGAACAGGTCGAGCTCGAAGTTGGCGATGCCGACACCGGCGGTGTAGACGTCGCTGACCTGACGGTTGTCGCCGCCGGTGCGCTGCAGTTCGGCGCTGGCGCCGACCGCGGGCAGACGGTCGGCGCGCTGGATGCGGTACTGCGCACGCGCCTTCTCGACGTTGAGCACAGCCACGCGCAGGTCGCGGTTGTTGTCGAGGGCGCGCCCGATCAGGTCTTCCAGATTCTGGTCGACGAAGAAATCGCGCCAGCCGATGTCGGCCACCGCGACGGCCGAAGCCGTCGCGGGGTCAGCCGATGTCGTCGACGCCGCAGTCTCCGCCGCGGTGCCGGCGAACGCCTGGGTGGTCGGCGGCAACGGCCACTCGCCCGGGATCGCCGCATCGGCGGCGGGCAACTTCGGCGCCAGGCTGACGCAGCCGGTCATGGCCAGCGTCACCGCGAGCGCCAGGGCATGCATGGCGAACTTATTCATGGCTCTGCGCTCCTTCCGCGGCAGGCTGCGAGGGCGCAGCGTGGTCCTTGGCCGCATGCTTCTTCTTTCTCACGAACAGCTTCTCGACCACCACGAAGAACAGCGGGACGAAGAAGATACCGAGGAAGGTACCCACCACCATGCCTCCGAGCACGCCGGTACCGATCGCGCGCTGCGCACCGGAACCCGCGCCGCTCGCCAACGCCAGCGGCAACACGCCGAGACCGAACGCCAGCGAGGTCATGATGATCGGGCGCAGACGGTCGCCGACCGCGGCCAGGGTCGCCGCGATCAGGTCCATGCCCTTCTCGAGGTTTTCCTTGGCGAACTCCACGATCAGGATCGCGTTCTTGCTCGATAGACCCACGGTAGTGAGCATCGCCACCTGGAAGTAAACATCGCGCTCCATGCCGCGCATCCAGGTCGCCAGCACGGTGCCGAGGATGCCCATCGGCGCGATCAGCAGCACCGAGGTCGGGATCGCCCAACTTTCGTACATCGCGGCCAGACACAGGAACACGATCAGCAACGACAAGGTGTACAGCAGTGGCGTCTGCGCACCGGCCTGGCGTTCCTGGTACGACAGGCCGGTCCATTCCAGACCGATGCCCGCCGGCAGCTGCGCGACCAGCTTCTCGACTTCGGCCATGGCCTCGCCCGAGCTCACGCCCGGCTTGGCTTCGCCGTTGATTTCCAGCGCCGAGACGCCGTTGTAGCGCTCCAGGCGCGGCGAACCGAACTCCCAGCGCGTGGTGGCGAACGCCGAGAACGGCACCATTTCGCCCTTGTCGTTGCGCACGTACCAACGGTTGAAGTCGGTCGGCGCCATGCGGAACGGCGCATCGGCCTGGATGTAGACGCGCTTGACGCGGCCGCGGTCGACGAAGTCGTCGATGTACTGGCCGCCCCAGGCCGCCTGCAGGGTCGAGTTGATGTCGGCGATGTTCAGGCCCAGGGCCGACGCCTTCTGGTTGTCGACATCGACGCGGAACTGCGGCGTGTCTTCCATGCCGTTCGGACGCACGTTCTGCAGCAGCGCGCTTTGACCGGCCGCGCCGAGGAACTGGTTGCGCGCGGCGACCAGCGCATCGTGGCCGAGCGCACCGTTGTCCTTGAGGTAGAACACGAAACCGTTGGAGTTGCCGAGTTCGAACACCGCCGGCGGCGCCAGCGCGAACACGAACGCATCCTTGATCTGCATGAAGCTGCCCATGGCGCGGCCGACCACGGCGTTGACGCTGTTGTCCGGCATCGGCGTCTTGCCGAAGCTGGTCAGCCAACGCCAACGGTCGCCCCAGGTCGCTTCGCGCTCTTCCCACGACTTCAGCTGCGAGAACGCCATACCGGCATTCTGGCCGTTACCGGCGAAGCTGAAGCCCTGCACCGTGAACAGCGAGTCCACCGCCTTGTCGCCGAGGAACTGCTCTTCGACCTTCTTGAGCACTTCGCCGGTGCGTTCCTGGGTGGCGCCGACCGGCGCCTGCACGATGGTGAACAAGAAGCCCTGGTCTTCCTGCGGCAGAAACGAGGACGGCAGACGGAAGAACAGCACCGCCATCAAGGCCGCCATCGCCGCGAACACGATCATAAAGCGGCCGGTGCGGGTGACAATGCCGTGCACCGCGCTCTGGTACTTCTTGTTGCCGCGGTCGAACTTGTCGTTGAACCAGCCGAAGAAGCCCTTGTCGGAAGCGTGGTGACCCTTCTCGATCTGCTTGAGCATGGTCGCGCACAGCGCCGGGGTCAGCACGATCGCGACCAGCACCGACAGGCCCATCGCCGAAACGATGGTCACCGAGAACTGGCGATAGATCACGCCCGTGGCGCCGCCGAGGAAGGCCATCGGCACGAACACCGCCGACAGCACCAGGCCGATGCCGACCAGCGCGCCGGTGATCTGGTCCATCGATTTGCGCGTGGCTTCGATGGGCGACAGCCCCTCTTCGCTCATCACGCGCTCTACGTTTTCGACCACGACGATGGCGTCGTCGACCAACAGGCCGATCGCCAGCACCACCGCGAACATGGTCAGCATGTTGACCGAATAGCCGAACAACGCGAGCAGGCCGAACGTACCCAGCAACACCACCGGCACCGCGATCGTCGGGATCAGGGTGGCGCGGAAGTTCTGCAGGAACAGGTACATGACCAGGAACACCAGCACGATCGCTTCGAGCAGGGTCTTGACCACTTCCTCGATCGCCACGCGCACGAACGGCGTGGTGTCGAACGGCGTCACCGCCGTCAGGCCCTTCGGGAACGAAGGCTTGAGTTGCTCGAGTTCGGCCTGGATGGCCTGCGCGGTGGCCAGCGCGTTGGCGCCCGTCGCCAGCGAGATGGCGATACCGGTCGCCGGCTTGCCGTTGAAACGGGCGATGGTGCTGTAGTCCTCCTGCCCCAGTTCGACCCGGGCCACGTCGGACAACTTCAACACCGCGCCGCTGCTGTTGGCGCGCACGACGATGTTCTGGAACTGCTCGGCCGTCTGCAGACGATCCTGCGCGGTGACGGTGGCATTGAGCTGCTGGCCCTTCACCGACGGCGTGCCGCCGAGCTGGCCGACCGCGACCTGGGCGTTCTGCGCGCGCAGGGCGTTGATGACGTCGGTCGGGGTCAGCTTGTAGGTGTTGAGCTTGTCCGGGTCGAGCCAGATGCGCATCGCGTACTTGGTACCGAACAGCTGGGTGCTGCCGACGCCGTCGACGCGGGCGAGCGGGTCGACCAGGTTGGCGGCGACGTAGTCGGCGATGTCGGCGCCACTCATGCTGCCGTCTTCGGACACGAAGCCGATCACCAGCAGGAAGGCCGAGTTAGCCTTCGACACGCTCACGCCCTGCTGCTGCACGATCTGCGGCAGCAACGGCGTGGCCAGCTGCAGCTTGTTCTGCACCTGGACCTGGGCGATGTCGGGGTCGGTACCGCTTTCGAACGTCAGGGTGACGCCGGACTGACCGTCGGACGAGCTGGTCGCCGACATGTACATCAGGCCGTCGATGCCCTTCATGTTCTGCTCGATGATCTGGGTCACCGAGTTTTCGACGGCTTTGGCCGAGGCGCCGGGGTAGGACGCGTTCACCGATACGGTCGGCGGCGCGATGGTGGGGTACTGCGAGATCGGCAGCTGGGTGATCGCAATCGCGCCACCGAGCATGATGATGATCGCCAGGACCCAGGCAAAGATCGGGCGATCGATAAAGAACCGTGCCATGAATTTCTCCGATTACTGCTTCGGCGCGGCGGGGGCCGCGGCCGGCTTGGCCGGCGCTGCGCCCTTTTCGGTCGCGTCGACCGGCATGCCGGGGCCGATCTTCTGCAGGCCTTCGACGATGACCTTGTCGCCGGCCTTCAGGCCGCCTTCGACCAGCCACTTGTCGCCGATGGCCTGGCTGACCTGGACTTCGCGCGGCTCGACCTGACCCTTGGCGTTGACGACCATCGCGGTCGCCGCGCCCTTGGGATCGCGCGAAATGCCCTGCTGCGGCACGAGCAGCGCGTTCTGGCGCACGCCGGTACCGACCAGGGCACGCACGTACATGCCGGGCATCAGGATGTTGTCGGGGTTCGGCACCACCACGCGCAGCAGGAAGCTGCCGGTGCCTTCGTCGACGGTGACTTCCGAGAACGCCAGCTTGCCCTCGAGCGCGTACTTGCTGCCGTCTTCGAGCAGGATCGTCACCGGCGTGGTCGCCTCGGTCAGGGTGCCGGCGGCGATCTGCTTGCGCAGGGCGAGCAGTTCGGCGCTGGACTGGCTGATGTCGACGTGGACCGGATCGAGTTGCTGCACCACCGCCAGCGGCTCGGCCTGGTTGGCGGTGACCAGCGCGCCCTGCGTCACCGCGGACTTGCCGATGCGGCCGTTGATCGGCGAGGTGATGCGCGCGCGGCCGAGGATCACGCTGGCGCTCTGCACCGCCGCGCGGCCCGAGGACACATCGGCCTGACTCTGCTTGAGCGTAGCGACCGCGGTTTCGTCGTCCTGCTTGCTGACCGCATCGATCTTGACCAGGTCGCTGGAGCGGCGCGCGTTGAGACGCGCCGAGTTCAAGGCCGCTTCGCCGCGCGCCAGAGTGGCGCGCGCGGTTTCGAGATCGGCGGCATAGGTCTTGTCGTCGAGCTGATACAGCGGCTGCCCGGCGCGGACCAGGCCGCCTTCGGTGAACAGACGCTTCTCGACGATGCCGTTGACCTGCGGCCGGACCTCGGCGATCAGCGACGCGCTGGTGCGCCCCGGCAGCTCGCGGGTCAGGGTGATGGTCTCGGGCTTCAGGGTCACCACGGTGACCTGGCCCTTCTGGCCGCCGGGGCCGCCAGGCCCGCCTTGTTGATCGCCGCCCTTGCCGCAGGCGGCGAGCGCCATGGCGAGCACGGAAACGGTGAGAATTGCCTTATAGGACATGGACTTGCGCGACGGCATGGGGGAGCCTCAGGACGTTGTGGCGGTCGGACGGACCGCGGCCACTTCAAAGAATGAACGATCATTCTCTTTTTTAAGCCGATCCGGGTCAAGCCGCCAAAAGCCCGTTCAGGCGGGTTTTCCGTGCGTTTTTCGGGCTTGCGGCGCGTTTTTGTGCAAAGCAGCGCCTAAAACGCTCGATCGGCAAGATCAGGCGGTCGGGAGGGCTTGGGTTTTGGCCCGAGTCGGCAAAGGCCGGATTGCTGGACTAGCCGAGTGGCCGAAACCGGATGCCGCGGTGCCGGACCGTCGGATCGCCGGCGATTGGCCGTCAACTCAGTGGTCGGTCGACCGCGTCAGCGCGCTCGCGCCGCGCAAGCAGTACATGCGCGACAACGGGATTGATCAACAGACAGAGCACGAGCAAGCGCGCGTCGATGAGCCCGAACAGCGGCGAGGTGTAGGAGGCGCCGATCAAAAAAGACCACGACCGACTCGATTGCTTCCTCGACTGCTTCAAGCGGGGCATCAATCGTCGCGCCACGAACTCGGCGACTGCGGCGACGAACATGAAAGGCAGAGCGACGACCGGCGCGAAAACGATGAACATCATCGGCGACATCTCGGGCTGCCGGTCGATCGCGAAGTAGTAGAGCGTCCTCGCAATAGACAACACGAATACGCCTGTGGCGACTCCGACCATCAACGACAGGTAAGCGCTGGCCGAACGTGAGCGCATGATTGAATTCCTCACGACCTGATGTCGACCTTTCGATCAGCATGCCGGGCATTCTCGCCCAGAAGCGCGAACGGAGGAAAAAAGAAGCTGGCAGGCGCGGAGCCGGGCTGGCAAAGAGGGGATGCGACCTTGTTGATCGCGAGGCGCATGCTACGGATCGGGCGGGATCAAGACAAGGCCTGAAGGCATACGCACTGGCTACGAGCCGATGGTGTTTCGATGACCGTTACGACCTTGGCGCACTTACACAACCCTGCCGCGTCTCATCCAGGGAATCGGGATCGAACCTGGAGCAACGATGGCGATTGCGATGCCAATAACGGCAACGCCATCCCGATCAGCGAGCGGGATGGCGTCAGTCAGAAAGGTCGGCGGACGAGATTCAGCAAGGCTGCCATCGCATCCCTGGCCGCCCAGAACGCAAGCGATCAGGCCTTGCCGGGCGAAGGCAAGCCCGCGATCTGCCGCAGCGCGGCTTCGAACTGTTCGACCGGTTGCCCGCCCTGGATCAGGTGACGGTCGTTGATGATCACCGAGGGCACGGCGCGGATGCCTTGGCTCTGGTAGAAGCGCTCTTGCTCGCGGACGTCGTCGGCGTACTCGCCGGAGGCCAGCACCGCGCGTGCGCGCGCTTCGTCGAGACCGGCTTCGGCGGCGGCGCGGGCGAGGATGTCGTGCGCAGACACATCTTGGCTGTCGGTGAAATAGGCCTTGAGCAGGGCGTTCTTGAGCGCGTGTTCCTGGACGGCGCCTTCGGTGGCGGCCCAGTGCAGCAGGCGGTGAGCGTCGAAGGTGTTGTAGATGCGGTCGCGTGCGTTGAACTCGAAGCCGACCGCAGCGCCGCGCTGGCGCAGGGCGTCGCGGTTCTGCGCGAGTTGCTGGGCGCTGAGGCCGTACTTATGCGCTAGATGCTCGTCGATGCTCTCGCCTTCGGGCGCCATCTGCGGGTTGAGTTCGAACGGCTGGAAATGCAGTTCGACTTCGACCTCGTCGCCGATCCGGGCGATGGCCTGCTCCAGCGATTTCAGGCCGACCGCGCACCAGGGGCAGACCACGTCGGAAACGAAGTCGATCTTGACGCGCGGCGTCGGGTTGGTGGCGTTCTGGGTCATGGGAAGGCTGCGCGAGGCGGTTGGAATGAACCCTCACGATGCGGCCGGAACCGGTAGGGTTCAACCGGCTCCGCGCCGCACCAGCGGATCGGTGCGTTCCATTGGCTCAGCCCGGCGCGGCCTCCGTGTAACCCTTGCGCAGCTTCTCCTCGATCAGCTTGATGACTTCGCGTTCGGCGCGTTCGGGCGTATCGAACTGCTTGATCAGGGTCTGCCCGCGCGTGCCGACCCGGCCGAACACTACGGTCATCTCGCCGTCGTGCTGGCCGATGCGCCAGAACTTGTTCGAGCTGCCCTGTTGCAGCAGGAACTCGCGCAAGGTCGGTGCGGCCGTCGACGGCGATGAAGCCGGATCCGGTGCAGCCGCGTCGGTCGGCATCGAAACGGTCTCGACACTGCCGGTCGTACCGTCGGCTGCAGCCCCCTCGTCGGTGACAGCTTCCTCAGCCGCATCCTGATCGGCCTGCATGCTGGCTTCGATGCGTTCCAGCACCGCCTGCGGGTTGCGCAACCACTCGCTCGACGGCAGGTCGATCACCCGCCAGCCGAACGCGCGCAGGATGCCGGGGCGGAACACGTAGCGCTCGCGCACCTCCACCGACACCGCCTCGCCGTCCACATCGGGCGCATCGAGCAGGATCGCCAGCGCATAGCCTTCGCCGCTCGGGTCGACGATGCCCAGGTCGCAGCGGAACTGCGAGCGCCCGACATGCTCGTGGACGACATGGCCGCGTTCGCGCAAGGCCCGCAGCAGCGCGGCGCGGAAGGCGTCGCGCTTCGGCGCGCTGGCGAAGGCGCGCTCGGCGCCGGGGTTGAGGGCACCGAGCACGGTCTGCGAGCGTTCGGATTCGCCGCGCGCGCTAGCTTCGGCGAACTGCAGGAAGGCGCGCAAGGCGGCGGCGCCGTCGTTGTGGGTGTTGGTGATCGCGTCGGCGCGGATCGTGGTGACCACGGCCATGCGATGCTTGGCGCGGCTGAAGATGACGTTGAGGCGCTTCTCGCCGCCGCGCTGGTTGATCGGGCCGAAGTTCATCAGCATGCGGCCGTCGGCGCCGGGCGCGTAGCAGATGCTCAGCAGGATCAGGTCGCGTTCGTCGCCCTGCACGTTCTCCAGGTTCTTGACGAACAGGCCGCAGAACTGATCGTCGTCCTCACGCAGGTACTCGCGTTCCAGGCGCATGGCGAAGTCGGCGTCTTCGGCCGCCAAGGCCTCCAGCGCTGATTCGATTTCGCCCTGCTGCGCCTCGGAAAAGGCGACCACGCCCAGGCTGAGACCGGTTTCGCGGCGCAGCAATTCGCGCACCAGGCCGGCGATGTAGCGTGCCTCGGCCAGGTTGCAGCGGTTGGCGTAAACGCCGTCCTCCACGCGGTGGTGGCTGATCGGCCGCGCCAGCAACGCGTCGACGCCGGCCGCCGCGGCCTGCGCTTCGGCGGCGCGCACGCTCAAGGACTCGTCGACGCGCGCGTCGAGCCGGCGGTCGGGAATGGTGATCAGGCGGCCATCGTAGAAGGCGGCGTTGGAGAAGCTGATCAGCGCCTCGTGACGGCTGCGGTAATGCCAGGCCAGCAAGGTCGCCGGCAGGTTGCGCGCGGCCTGGTTGAGCAGGCTGTCGGCGTCGAGGTTGATCGCGATGCGCTCGCCGTCCTCTTCGGCGACGACCTGCATATCGTCCTCGTCGCCGGCGGCGGAGAAGAAGCTGGTCGGCGGCAACTGCATTTCGTCGCCGACCACCACCGCCTGGCGCGCGCGGCTCAGTGCCGGCACCGCTTCTTCGGTCGGGATCTGGCTGGCTTCGTCGAAGATCACCACGTCGAACAGGTCGGCGGCGAGCGGCAAGGTGTCGGACACCGACAATGGGCTCATCAGCCAGATCGGTTTCAGGTCGTTGACGACCAACCCGGTATCGCCGCCGGCGAGTTCGCGGATCGAGCGGTAGCGCATGCTCTTGCCGAACTCGTGTTCGAGCTCGCGCCGGCCGGTGGCGTAGCGCTTCTTGAACAGCTTGCCGTCGCTGTCGAGCTGGCTGGCCGACAGCGAGGACTGGCGCACGTGTTCGAGGAAGCTGCGGTGCAGGGTCGCCCGCACCACCGAGGCATTGCGTTCGAGCAACTGACGTTCGGCGCGGGCGACGCGCTGCGCCGCGTCGGCCAGGGTGCGGCCGTCGAAGCGTGCGAGTTCGGGCTGCTCGCGGTACAAGCGGGCCAGTGCCTCGTCGGCGACCAGGGCCTCAAGCTGCGACGCCGGCAGATCGAGCTGTTGCAAGGCATGCGCATAGGCCGGACCGGCCTGATGGATCGCGCGCAGCGACGGCAGGAAATCCGGCAGGTCGTCGAGGCTCTCGCGCAGATCGCGGGTCCATTCGGCCAACTCGCCCAGACTCACTGTCTTCGGCATGTCGAGACGGCTCTCGACGATCTGCTGCAGGCGCAGCAGCGGGTCGGCGTACTCGGCTTCGCGCGCGGCATGGGCAAGCGGGTCCGGCGCCGCGCGCAGGCGTTCGAGCAACTCGCGCAACACCGGCGAAGCCGCCGACGCGCTGGTCCATTGGTCGAGCGTGGCCAGGCAGGCGGCGGCCGCCGGCGTGTCCAGGCGTGCGCGCAGGCGCTCTTCGGCCTGCGCATAGGCCGCGTCCGCCTGATGATGAGCGGCCTTGGCTTCCAACACCTGGGTATAGCTCGGGCGCATCGCGTGCTGGGCGAAGTCGTAACTGCGCGACAGCACCCCTCGCAGGCGCCACCACGACGGCTTGAGCCAGCGCAGCAGCGAGGCTTCATCGCGGCGCGCGGCCGCCAGGGCCGCTTCGGTGTCCTGCACCGAGAACGGCGCGCGCCAGTGCACGGTGCCCTGCCCGGCTTCGGCGCGGCGCCGGTCCAGTCCGTCGAGTTCGTCGCGCTCGCGCCGCAGTTGCGCGCTCGCGGTCGAACCGGCATCGAGCAAATCCGGATGCGCCGCCAATCGGGCGTCGCGCAGTCGCCGGGCCATCGACGACGCTTGCACCGCATCGGCCAGACCCCGCTGAGGATTCAAGAGGCTGTTGCCGTCCTCGAACGCGGCGTCGAGGCGGTCGAGCAAGGGCTCGCATTCGTCGAGGCAGGCCACGGTCTGGGCATAGGCGCGTTCGTCGCCGAGCAGCCCCGCCGACAGGCGCGCGAACGGATGGCCGGCGAGGCGGTCGAGGCCGAAGCGCTCCTGCAGCAAGGCACGCAAGCGCTCGCCGGATTCGCGATTGCGCTCCCACACCGCGTAGTCGGGCAGATGTTCGCGTTCGGCCGCACCGATCTCGGCCTGCATCGGCGGCAGCTCGATCGAACGCCGCAGCAGACTGCGCACACTGCAGGCCAGGCGTTCCGGCATCTGCGCCATGCCGCGCTCGAAGCCTTCGATCCGGCCGAGCTGCCCGGCCAGTTCATCCAGGCTCGATGCGCGCGACTGACTCAGGCGCTCGTGCTGATGCGGCTGGGCGACCCAGCGTTCGTAACCCTCGCGCAGGTTCTGCACGAAGGCCTTCTTGTCGGTTTGCGAATCGTGGATCAGGCAACACAGCTCGTCCAGGCCGGCCTGCTTGAGACGATGGAACACCACGTCCAGCGCCGCGCGCTTCTCGCACACGAACAGCACGCGTTGGCCGCGGCCGGCGTAATCGGCGATCAGATTGGTGATGGTCTGCGATTTACCGGTGCCGGGCGGCCCCTGGATGATGAAACTACGGCCGCCGCGGGCCAAGGCCACCGCGGCGGTCTGGGTGGCGTCGCTGGCGATCACGTTCCACTGTTCGGCCGGCGCGATCGGCGGCGGCGCGGCGACATCCACCTCGCGCGGCTCGATCGAGAACACCTTGTCGAAGGCCGGGTTGGCGGCGCCTTCTTCGATCAGTTGCGCGTAGTCGCGCACCAGCGACATCTTGCGGTAGTTGAAATTGGCCAGGGTGACCTGGGTCAGATCGAAGTCCCAGGCGTAGGCATGGCCGTTGTCGTCCTGCAGCGCGTAAGTCGTGTGCTCGACCTCGTCCGCGCTCGCGCTCATGTGCAACGGGCTCGGCGTCGGCGCCGCACCGACCGCGCCGCGCAGCGGCAAGGGGCTCGGCTGGACATGCTGGCGGAACAAGGCCAAACCCAGCGGACGGTAGTCGTCGCGTTCGTAGCTGAAGTCCGGGCGCGGGCCGTCGCTGCGTGCGCGTCCGCCGCTGCGGCGCTGATACTGCTGCAGGCGTTGCACTGCCTTGCGCCGGATCAGCTCGATCGCCGGCTTGCGTTGCAGGCGCAGCTCGACCCCGGGCTCGGAGGCGCGGATTTGCGCGGCGAGATCGGCATGGATCGATTCCAACGAGACCTTCTGCAGGTCGACGGTCTCGGGCAGGCGGATGTCGTAGAGCTGACGCAGGTAATGGCGCAAGGCCGGGTTGAACTCGGCTTCGCCGTCTTCGCATTGGATCACGTACTGATCGCGCACGCCCTTCTTGCGCACCAGTTCGACCGGCAGCCACAGCAGCGGCGAGACCATGCGCTGTTCGGGATCTTCCTTGAGGTTGTGCCAGCGCAGGAACGCGACCACCAGGCGCAGATGGCTGAAACCATACTCGGCGCGGTCGCGCCGGGTTTCCTGGGCGATGCGGTCGAGCGCGCCCGGCAGATACGGCTGGTCTTCGAAACGCAGCCAGCGATGCAGGCTGACCGCCTTGCCGGCGATCACCTCGTCGGCGAACTCGCCGCTCCAGGTGCACAGCTGTTCGGGCCGTATGCTGCCGAGCTGCAGCACGATCGGCACGCTGGCGATGGTCAGGTTGACGCTGGCCTGGGTCGGGCGGAACTGCAGCAGGCGATTGCGCCGCGACAGATCGAACAAGCGGTCGCGCAGATGCGACAGCACTGCGACACGGCGCGAGACCTCGCCCTGGGCGCCGGACAGGACGCGCTCGACATCCAGGCCCACCGGCTGGTCGCGATAAGTCTCCAGACGGCGCACGATCGAGGCCAGGTCGGTGGCGCGCTCGTGGCGATTCAGGGCGGTCATCTCGACCACGATCGCGGCGAGCACCGGGTTGAGGCGCGGGTTGATCCGGAACAGGTTCTGTCGTTGCGCGGCGAACAGTTCCAGGTCGTCGCCGTCGTCGAAGTCGAGCCCGCAGGCCAGGCTGGCGAGCACCTGCCCGAGTTGGAAGATGTCGCCGATTTCGTCGTGATGTCCGAGGACCAGTTCCCACGAGGTATAGCCCGGCAGGTACACCGGATGCTCGATCGGCTGCGAAGCGTCGCGTTGGGTCTGCAGGTTCTCGACCCGTGCGCCGTGGGCGGCGTCCTGGGTGACGCGCAGCTCGCCGACGATGTTCAGGGTCGAGCCCGGCGGCGGTTGCAGGCGTCGTATCGCTTCCAGTTCGAGCCGCGGCAAGCGTCCGTCGGCTGCACGCAGGCTCAAGCCCTCGCCGGCGACCTGGACGATATCGTCGGCGCCGAGCGCGGCGACGCGCCCGTGCGCATGCAGCTGCGCGACCGAGCGAAACAGCGGCAAGGCCAGGAACAGGACGTCGTCGGTGGCCAGGCCGGCGCCGCGCTGGGCTTCGACCACCGCACGCAGGCTGCTCGCTTGCGTCGGCAGGGCCGGCCCGGTGGCCGGCTCGTTCACGGGCTCGTTCATGCGCTCGGTTCCTTGTCGAGGCGGCGCGCGAGCTTGTCCAGCTCGCGTTTGCCGAGCCCCGCATCGCGCTTGAGCGCAGTAATGAATTCGCTACGGCTGCCCAGCGTATGCGCCAGACGCGCGGCCTCGAACACCGCCGCTTCGCGTTGCGCTTCGTCGATCAGGGCGAAATCCAGCATCACGCAATGCAGGTAGCGGCGCACGCTGTCGTCGATGCGTTCGGCGCTCAGCTCATCGTCGCCGGCGACCGCTTCGTCGGCGCCCCAATCGGGGAAATAGGCGCGTGCCTGCTGTTGCGCCAGTTCGCCGCCCAAGGCTTCAACCCGCAGCAGACGGGCGATGAAGCGACGGGTGAGCGCGCTCAGTTCGAGCTGGTCGAGCAGATCGAGACGATCGGCCGACAGCGGCCCCTGCAGGCGCCGGCGCAGCCAGGCGTCGGTATCGGCGGCACCGCGCCACCAGCGTTCGACCGCCTGCGCGCGCAGATAGCTTTCCGGATGCGAGTGGCCTTCGGAGCGGCGCCCATCGGTCGATTCCAGTTCCTCGGCCTGGCGCAGGTAAGCGGCCGGATCGACGCTGCCCAGGCCGGTGTGCACCTTGACCAGGATCGCGATCGCCGGGGTCGCCGACTGCGCGCCGATCGCCGCGCCGCGGTCGGCATAGATCTCGGTGTAGAGGCTGTACAGGCGCGCGCTCTCGGCATGGCTGGCGGCTGCTTGGGGATCGGCCATGCAGTGATCGAGGATGCGCTGCGCGGTGTAGTAGTCGCCGCCATCGAGCGCCCACAGCCGGTAATGCGCGAGCTCGTGGCCGAGCAAGGCGCTCAGCTCGGTCTCGTCGAGGCGTTCGAGCACCGGCCCTTGCAGGACCACATGCGCTTCGCCGGGCAAGTACCACAGGCTCGCGCCCATCGCGCCGTCGCTGGCCTGATACAAGGTCGTCGCCGCCTCGATGCCGAGCCGTTGCACGACTGCGGCGCAGATCGCATGCGCCTGCGGGTGCGACTCCGGGGTCAGGCGGTAAGTCTTGCGCAACAGTTCCGCACGCAGCTCCTGGGCGTGCTGCGCCTGCACGCTGAGCGAGGACGCCCAAGCCCAGACCTCCGCTTCGGCGCGCTTGAGGTGCGCGACCAGGGCCGCGTGATACGGCAGCGGCGCCAGCACGGGCGATGCCGGCGGCGGCGCCGCACTGTGCGTGTTGCCGCCATCGGCTTTGCCGATGCCGTCCTGGACGTCGTTGCTTGCCACCACGGTCCCGCGCTCCCTCGAATGTCTGAACGCCGCCCCGCGCATCGCGCCGCAGGGGCGGCGGCCCGGTCACGATACCGCGCCTCGATGCAGGATGGTCGCCGCAGCGCAGCGCGCGTGACGGGGCCGCGAAGCACGGCGCCACTTTGCCGCAACTGACCGTTGCCTCGGCGGTGCTGGCGCCGGCGCGAGCGACTGGCCACACTGTCCGCTCACCATCGCCTGTCCGCGGCTGCGGACGCGCCGTCCACGACGGCGCCGACGATTCCAGTTTCCCGCGCGGCCGCGTGCATCGCATGTCGGCGCGTCTGTCCGACGAACCTAGCCATGAGCGCCACCGCCGCTGTCCCCGCCCCGATCGTACGCCCGCTGTGGCAGGGACGCGCCTGGGTGCTGATCGGCATCGTCCTGTCGGCGTTCACCTTGCGCACCGCGGTCACCTCGCTGACGCCCTTGCTCGACGCGCTCGGCCGCGAGTTCGGCTTCGGTTCGACCATGACCGGCGTGTTCGGGATGGTGCCGACCGCCGCGTTCGCACTGTTCGGCGTGGCGACGCCGGCACTGGCCCACCGCATCGGCCTGGAACGCGCCGCCCTGCTGGCGATGGCGATGGCCGCGCTCGGCCTGCTCGCACGCGCTTTCGTCGGCAGCACCGGGCAATTGCTGATCGCCTCGGCGCTCGCGCTCGCGGGCATGGGCATCGGCAACGTCGTGCTGCCGCCGCTGGTCAAACGCTATTTCGCCGATCGCGTCGGCACGGTCAGCACCGCCTACATCACCGTGCTGCAGCTCGGCACGATCCTGCCGGCATTGGCGGCGGTGCCGCTGGCGCAGGCCGCCGGCTGGCGCACCTCGCTGGGCTCGTGGTCGCTGGTGGCGGTGGCCGCCGCGCTGCCGTGGATCACCGTGCTGTGGATGGAGGCGCGCGGCCGCTCGGCGCAGGCGCGCGCGCTGGCGCGGGCCCACGACGATGCGGTCTGCGTCGGCGACGAAGCGCCCGAACTCAGTGCGCCCCCGGCCACCACCGCACCCGGCCGGGTCTGGCGTTCGCCGGTCGCCTGGGGCATGGCGCTGATGTTCGGCATGACCTCGCTGGTCACCTATTCGATGTTCACCTGGTTGCCGAAGCTGTTGATCGAGGCCGGCGGCAGCCCGGCGCTCGGCGGCAGCATGGTCGCGCTGTTCTCGACCCTGGGCATGATCAGCGCGCTGTGCATGCCCGCACTGGCGGTACGCATCGCCAACCCGTTTCCGATCGTCATCGCCTGCATGCTGGCCTACCTGGGCGGCTTCGCCGGCCTGCTGCTCGCGCCGATGCACCTGACCTTCCTCTGGGTGGGGCTGATCGGCCTGGGCCCGAGCACCTTCCCGCTGTCGCTGACCCTGATCAATCTGCGCACGCGCACGCCGGCCGGCTCGGCCGCGTTGTCGGGCTTCATGCAGGGGCTCGGCTACACCCTCAGCTGCCTCGGTCCCTTGTTGTTCGGTTGGCTGCACGATCTCAGTCATGGCTGGGTGTGGCCGTTCGCGATGCTCGGCGCCTGCCTGGTGGTGCTGCTCGTCGGCGGGCGCCTGGCATGCAAGCCGCGCATGCTCGAAGACAGCTGGTAACGCGCACCTTGCGGTTTCGACCCTTGCGCCAGACCTCGACCGCGGCGAGCACTGTTTAAAGCACCGCGCGCACCGCCCAGGCGCGCTGACGACGGTGCTTCGTTTCGTACCGGTACCGCGCGCCCCGGCGAGTTCCGGACGGCCACTGTCCGGTCGTCAACGAACGGCGCGACGAACGCGGCGCCGTCTCGTGGCAAGACGACGCTGCCGATCTGAACAGGCGGCTGGCGAAGCGCACGCCGTGCTCGGACTGGTTCTACGCGAATGCCTCAGCGAACGAACCGCTGCAACGGAGTCGAGGCGCTCTCGTGAATCGATCCTGCGCGCCAGCCATCGGATGCGACCGCCGCCGGCGGCGATCCCCATGCGTGACGCATGACGCCGCATCGGACCAGACGCGGCGCAACGTGTTCATCGCAGTGAAATATTCGCGTGCGGTGCGCACTACCGCGCCGGACTGGAAGCGTCGGCACAGATCGACGCATCGCAAAGCGCCGGTTTCCGGCAACGGGTCACGTAAACCCTGCGGTTGCTCACGACAATGAACGAACGGGATCCATACGCGGCTTTCCACGGACTACACACTCCGAAGGAGATCGTTCGATGCATGTGCACTCACTCGCCGCAGCCCTCGGCTGTTCGCTGCTGCTGACCTCGGCGCTGGCCGTCGCGGCCGACCGTCCCGACCTCGACGTTCTGCGTTTCGAATTCGACAAGACCCAGGCGCAAGTGCTGGCGCAAGCCCGGCGCGCGTCCTACCCCGAGTATTTCCGCCGCGCCTATGCGCGTTATCCGAACCTGCCGGCCGGCTCGCTGGAAGCGATCGCCTATGCCGAAACCGGCTGGAACCACGTCGCCCCCGAAGCGCAGAACCCGCACGATCTGCACATGCCGCGTTCCTACGGTGTTATGGGCCTTTATCACGGCGGCGGTTTCGCCGATCAGGTCGGCGAAGGCGCGCGCCTGATCGGGCGCAGCGCGCAGCAGGTCATCGACGACCCGCAAAGCAACATCCTCGCCGGCGCCGCCCTGCTCGACCGTGCGCTGGCCGCCAGCCGAGGCGAGCGGCGCAGCCGCGCCCTCGCCCAGGCGGAAGATCTGGCCCCGGTGCTGGCGCGTTACGCCGGTTACGGCGCCTCCAGCGGCGGCATCGCCGACTACGCACGCCAGAGCTTCGCCTACGGCGTGCTGCAGACGCTAGAACGCGGCGTCAGCGCGCAGGGGGTCGAGATCCCGGCGCAAGCACTGCAGCTCGAACGCGCCTTCGACGCCGGTCAGTTGCAGAGACTGCGCGCACCCACCCTGCTGATCGATGCTAGCGCCGACAGCGTCCGCGTCGACCATGCACTCGCCGATCGGTTGGCGCGGCCGGCGATCGATGTCGGCACCCAGGCGGTCGATTTCGGCGAAGCGATCTGGAACCCGGCCAGCCCGAGCAACTACAGCACCGCCTCGAACGCGATGAGCGCGGTGATCCTGCACACGATGGAAGGCTCCTACGCCGGCTCGATCGCCTGGTTCCAGAATCCCAGCGCGCAGGTGTCGGCGCATTATCTGATCCGCAAGTCCGACGGCCAGATCACCCAGATGGTGGCGGAAAACCGCCAGGCCTGGCATGCGAAGTACCACAACTACTACACCGTCGGCATCGAACACGACGGCCGCGCCGCCGATGCCGGCAACTGGTCGGCGGCGATGCTCAACGCCTCGGCGCGCCTGACCAAGAGCATCTGCGCGCGCCGCGGCATCGATTGCCGCACGGCCTGGAACGGCCCCGGCTACGACAGCTGGCATCTGGTCCCCGACAGCGTGCGGGTCAAGGGCCACGGCATGCTGACCCAGAACGAGAACCGCTACGACCCCGGCAAGTACTTCCCGTGGTCGAGCTACTACGGCCTGATCAACGGCGGCGGTACGCCGAACCCGCCGGGCAAGTACTGGGTCGACACCTTCGCCAACGCCACCGGCTACAAGTGGCCGTCGACCCTGACCCCGGTCGGCACCCTCTACCAGGGCACCAATTATGTCTACTGCAAAGCCTGGGGCCAGGAAGTGCGCGTCGGCACCAGCTACAACCACTACTGGCTCAAGACCGATCTCGATGTCGGTCCGGCCGGAGCCTGGGTGTCGGCGTATTACCTGAGCCGCTGGGGCAACGACGAGGCGCGCGACAACAACGGCGCGGTGATTCCGGACTGTTGATCCGACCGGCGAGCGCATCGCCGCGGTTCCCTCGTCCCGATCGGGCGAGGGAACCGCAACGGCCTGAAGTCTGCGCTACAACGCGAACGGCCGTACCCGATCTTTCCTGGCCAGCCGCGCCCCACCCGATCGCGAGAACACGATGAAACGAAAGATGATGCTGTGCGAGCGGATCATGTACGTCGACCGCGCAACCCCGTTCACCCTGGTCCAGGCCGCGCGCATCCGCGGTCGGCTCGACCCGGCGCAGTTGCGCCACGCCCTCGACCGCATCCAGCTCAAGCATCCGATGCTGCGCTGCGCCGTGCTCGACGGCGACTCGCCGCAGATCCTGCTCGAGGACGATCCCGCGCCGATCCCGCTGCGCCTGGTCGTGCGCGAAAGCGACCAGGATTGGCTGCGCGAAGCGCACAGCGAACGCGAGACCGCCTTCGCCAGCGACCAGGCGCCGCTGATGCGCGCGGTCTGGATCCACGACGAAGACGGCGGCGAGCTGCTGCTGACTTGCCATCACTGCATCTGCGACGGCCTGTCGATGGTGACCCTGCTGCGCGAGACTCTGGCCCTGTGCGACCGCCCGGACCTCGACATCGGCCACCACACCAGCGTCAACGGCATGGAGGACCTGTTGCCCGAGGAAGTCCTGAACGATCGTCGCGCCCACCGCAACGCGCGCTGGAAGGCGATGGCGTTCCGCCTGTTTTTCGCGGTCCGGCGCAAACGCACGCCGATACCGCAGGGCGAGTTTTATGTGCTGCGCTGGAAACTGCCGCGCGAAGCGAGCCAGGCCCTGGCCGAACGCGCGCGCGCCGAAGGCGTGACGGTGTTCGCCGCGATCGCGGTCGCGTTCTCGCTGGCGTTCCGTACGATCCGCAGCGACCGCGCCAACGGCAAGGTGTTCGTGCCGGTCGACATCCGCAAATTCCTGCCGCGGCTCAGCGCCGACAGTCTGTTCGCCTCCGCGCCCGGCGCCATCGTCGCCCTCGACAATCGCACCCCGCCGGACCAGGTCGACGAGCTCGGCTACTGGAACCAGGCGCGTGCGTTCAAGACCCGTCTCAACCAGCGCATCGAACGCCTGACCCGCAACGTCTACGAGTTCTTCATCGGCCTGGAACTGCTGCATTCGGTGTTCGACCAATTCATCGCCGAGCGCCGCTCCGACCTCGACGCTTACGACGTCACCTTGTCCAACGTCGGCCGCATCGAAATGCCGCGCGACTACCACGGCTTCCACCTGGAAACCGTGTACAGCCCGAGCCTGCACCTGCCCTGGCGCACCACCACCTCGGTGCTGATGTCGGGCTTCGCCGGCGAGCTGGATTTCAGCTTCATGTCCGACCAGCATTCGCTGCCGCGCGAGCAGGCCGAAGCGATCCGCGACCACGTCATCGCCTCGCTGTGGGAGCGCGGCCGCACCGCCAATCCGGCCGAGACCGACATCCTGTCGGTGCGGGAAGCGGCATGAAGGTGGACCGCGACCTCGGCGCGGATGCGCCGTACGGACCGCCGCCGCCCAGCGACACCGCCGTCGAACCGGCCAGGACCCCGAGCGCGATCGATCCGCGCGCCTTCGGCGTGGTGTTCGTGCTGTGGCATCCGGACGCTTCGCACCTGATCCATCTCGACGATGCGCATGCCGCTTGCCGCCACGTCGTCGCCGTCGACAACTCGCCCGAGGCCGACGCCGACCTGCACGAGCGCCTGCGCGGCGCCGGCATCGAGGTGGTGTTCAACCGCAACGCCGGCGGCATCTCCGGCGCCTACAACCGCGGCGTCGAGGCCTTGCTGGCGCGCGGTTGCCAGGTGGTGTTCCTGCTCGACCAGGACTCGCAGCTCGGCCCGGACTTCTTCGCCCGGATGATGCAGGCCTGCGCCCAGGTCGGCAGCCAGGCCTTCGTGCTCGGGCCGAAAGTGTTCGAGGCCAACCTCGGCCGCTATCTGCCGGTGTTCTCGCCGGCCGGACGGATGCCTCGGCCGGAGCGGATCGACGATCGCGTCGAGGGCCTGATCCCGACTCTGTTCGTGATTTCGTCGGGGTCGGCGATCTCGGCCGCGGCCTATCGCGAGCTCGGCGCGTTCCGCGAGGACTATTTCATCGAGTACGTCGACATCGAGTACGGCCTGCGCGCCACGCGCCAGGGCATACCGGTCTACGTCAACGCCGCGGTCGAGATGCGCCAGCAGGTCGGGCGCTTCGTCAAGCGCGGGATATTTTCGACCAGCAACCACGTGGCCTGGCGCCGCTACTACGCCTCGCGCAACGCCGTGCACGCGCTGCGCTCCAATGCCTCGCGCTGGTCGGTGCATTGGCTGATCGAGTTGCTGACCCTGCACCAGGTGCTGTGCGTGCTGGTGTGCGAGGAACACAAGCTGCGCAAGATCGTCGCCATCGCGGTCGGCTATTTCGACGGCGTGTTCGGCAGGCTCGGGGCGTTCGAGCAACGCCATCCGCGGCTGGCGGCGTTCTGCCGGCATTGATCGGAGTCGATCGCGCCTTAGCGGCGGGCGATGCTCACGATGGCAGGCTGACGCCTCAACCCGTCGGTACGCTGCCGCGGCTCGCGCCGCTCCTACCCGGAGCCGATGAAACTCGGGCAGGAGCGGCGCGAGCCGCGACCGGCCGGCCCCGCAGGATCAGTAGGCATCGCTGCCCAGGCGGATGTCGATGCCGAGCGCGGCGGCGACCGCTTCCATGTTCTCGTCGTCGCGGCGCAGGGTGATCCAGCCGGCGTACATGTCGCTGCCGGTGTCGCGGTTCCACAGCGTGTAGCCGTGTTCGCGCAGGCGCACGAAGGCCTTGGCCATCAGCTCCGGCACGTCGGTGGCGTCGAGGAAGTCCTCGTCGGTCGGATCTTCCACGCCCCAGTCCACGCTGAGGTTCCAGCGTGAGGCCAGTTGCGCGATCGAATCGATGAAGGAGCCGGTGTCCTTCCAGTCGACGCGATAGCCGGAGGTCCAGTCGATCACCTCCTGGATGGTCTCGGCGGGCTCGGCGTCGGCGTCGTCCTCGCAGGTTTCGCGGTAACGCGCGAACTGCTGCAGCGCGGTGTCCTCGTCGCCGGGGTTGATCAGCAGCATCAGCTGCCAGACCAGCGCCTCTTCGTCGAGTTCCTCGTCGCTGTCGCCGCCGGCGAATTCGATCTCGTCGCCCTCGTAGTCGGATTCGTTGTCGGGTGCGCTCATGGGGTGGCGTCCGTAGGGGAAGGGAAATGGTGCGACCTGGCGCCCGGATTGGAAAGCCGGGGCGACGGACGGATGCGGCCGGCCCGGCGTAGCTGGGCCAAAAAACGAAAAAGGCGCGGCACGGCCGGGCCCAGGAAACGAGGAAGCCCGCCACGGGCGGAGCCCCAAAACGAAGAAGCCCGGCTTGCGCCGGGCTTCTCGATGCCACCCTGCCTTGCGGCGCGGGTAGCGAGGTCAGCGTTGAACCCGAGGGTTCAGACCGCCTGCACCTGGTCGGCTTGCAGGCCCTTCTGGCCCTGCGTCACGACGAAGGAGACCTTCTGGCCTTCCTGCAGGCTCTTGAAGCCCTGGCCCTGGATCGCGCGGAAATGCACGAACACGTCATCGCCGCTCTCACGGCTGATGAAACCAAAACCCTTGGCGTCGTTGAACCACTTGACAGTACCGATCTCACGATCCGACATGTTGCTTACTCCTTGAAACGTTGTGTTGGAATGCCGCTTTCACGGCGTTGGGGCTGGTTGCAAGGAGGAAGCGAGGTGGAACGATGGAGTGGATCAGCGATCTACGGCATCGGGTCACGACCTACGGTGACCCTTGACGAACTCAGCTCGTACACCGTAGTGGCCTGCGGTGGGAAAATCAATTGGAGAAACGCACCCGCGTTCATTCGATTAGGCGATCCAGTGCACGGTTTGGAACATGCCGTCTGCGGCCGGGTAGCGGCAGAGGGCCTGCGCAGGCTATCGCCCCGACCTCATCTAATTGATTCTATTGAATTTTACGATTTTACTTCCGGCAATTGGACGACTTGGCGCCGAATAAACCGAATCCGCTCGCTGCATCGAACCTGAACCGCGTTCATATTCGGCCGCCCCGGACCGATGCCAAACCGGGGTCGATCCCGGCCTCCGGCGGCCCGTGGAACCCCGATCAGCGCCGATCCGTCCCGCCGCCGCGGCCCGATCGGGCCGGCAACCGTCCCGGCTCGAGGCCTCATCGGCCCTCGCCGCCCTCCTCGTCGGACTGCGCCTGGGCGCGGCGCCAGATGCCGTACTCGGCGCGGTTGAGGCGGAACTCCTGCAGCGCGAACGTCGCCGCGCCGCGATCGGCCGCGCTCGCCTCGGGATCGGCGGCGATGGCGAGCAAGGCTTCCTTGAGACGATCGCTGCGGATGCCCGAACCCTGCACCCCAGCGATCGCTTTCGCGCGTACCTCCGCCGAGCTGTCGAGGATCGCCCGGTGCAGCAGGTCCTCGACCTGTTCGCCGTCGTCCCATTGCGCGAGTTGCAACACGGCCTGCGCGCGCAGGTTCGGATCGGGATGACGCGCCAGCGCCGCCAGTTCGGCGACCACCGGCGCGGCGTCCTCGCTCGGCATCGTCGCCGGGGTCAGCATTGCCACCAGTTCGCCCATGCGCTGCGGGTCGCCGCCACGCTCGAGCTTGGCCAACAGCGTCTGCCGCACTTCAGGGCGGTCCATCGAGTACGCGCGCAGCAGCTCCAGGCCGTCGCGCTCGTCCTCGGGCCGGGTGCTGGCGGCGAGCGACAAAGCGAAGCGCAGCACCTCGTCGCCCGACACCGCATTGAGCAGGGACAGCAGTTCGCCGCGCGCGGCGAGGTCGCGTTCGTTGCGGTAACGCTGCAGCAGACTCTGCAGGAAAGCCGGATCGCGGCTCGCGCGTTGCCGCAGCGACTCGAAACTGATCCGCTCGTTGCCGAGCACCAGGTATTCAGGACTCGTCGCCGCGTCGATCCTGGCCGGCGGCTGCGGCGCCTGCGTCGAGGACGGCGCCGCTGGCGTCGATGCGGCCGTTACCTCGCGACGCGCCACATAGGCGCCGAGCGCGGCGCCCAGCGCAGCGCAGACGAGGGCGATCAACAGCACCTGGCTGGATTTCATACGCATTCGAACCGTTAGAACCTCGTCGCAGGATAACGCGGCGCCCATTGCCCGCCTGGGAAAACGCATCCGTCGACACAAGCGCAACAAAACCCCTCTCCCGTCGACGGGAGAGGGGCGGGGGTGAGGACGGCCCGACTATGAGCGCCCTCGACGCATCAACAAGGCGGTGCGACGCGCCCGTCCGAACCGGTGTAGGTGTAGGCATCGGGAATGAAGCGGCCGCTGCCGATCCGGTTCCAGATGTTGCTGGTGCCGTAGGTGCCGGTCACCGAGGTGCCGGTGGTCTGGCACTGGATCGTCACCGCGGTGCCGTCGGCCAGGCTGCCGACGATCGAGTACGAGGTGCCGGGGCCGGAACGCACGTTCAGCGGGGTGCCGTTGGTGTTGACCGTGCCCGAACCGGTGCCGCCGCCGCTGCAGCTGTTGCGGCTGGTGTAGTTGGTGCTGTTGCCGCTTTCGTCGAAGTACTTGATCAGCGAACCGTTGAAGCGGATCTGCTGGGCGCTGCCGTTCAAGCGTTCTTCGAAGTGCAGGTGGGCGCCGAACGAGCCGCCGGTGTTGCCAACGGTGCCGATCGCTTTGCCGGCGGCGACGTTCTGGCCGACCGAGACCGAATACGAATTCAGATGCGCGTACAGGGTGCTCCAGCCGCCGCCGTGGTCGATCACCACGTACTTGCCGTAGCTGACGCTGCCGAGGTTACGCACCACGCTGACCGTGCCGCCGACCGAGGCGACCACGGTATCGCCTTCGTCGTTGGTGCGGTTGAGGTCCACTGCATACTTGGGGCTGTGCTTGGAGCGGGTCTGGCCGGCCCAGGTCTGGCCGCAGGGAAACGGCATCTGGAAGTTCGGCGCGGCTTCGGCGGCCGTAGCGAACAATGCGGCGAAAGCGAACAGCGCGGACAGACCGCGAAGTCGGAAACGTTTTGCGGTTACTGCGTTCATGGCGGGGGTACTCCATCGATGAGGTCGCGCCGTTGCCGGCGGCGCGACGCGGTTGAAGGGGGTCAGTGCAGGATCTGGACGTCGTCCAGATAGAGGTTGACGTCGTAACTGGTCTGCTCGCGCAGGAACCACACCGCATCCAGGCGCACGCTGGCGGCGTCGATCGTGCCGTTGCTGGCGCCGGCCCAGGCGTTCCACTGCGCGGCATCGCCGAGCGACCATTCCAGCCAGGTCCATTGCCCGCTCGGAATCGCGCGGCTGATCGCGCGCTCGGTGCCGTCGCTGTCGTCGATGCTCAGGCTCGCGCTGAGCCCACTGGCGCCGGTATAGACCCAGAAGCCGACCTTGCCGCCGTCGCGCACCAGCTCGACGTTGTTGGCCGGCGTGCCGCCGCCCGACAACAGGCGCACCGCCCAGGCGGTGGCGACGGTAGGGTCGTCCTTGAGCAACACCCGCAGCGAACAACTGCCGTTCTTGCGGGTGGCGCAGTCCTGCTGGGCCAGCGATGCGGTCGACACGCCGGTCGTGCTGCCGGACGCGGTCGGCGCGCTGGCGAAACGGCCGACGCCGCTCTCGAAGCCATCGAGCACGATCGCACCGCCGCCCGGACCGCCGCCGCCCTCGTTGGCGAGGAAGGCGTTGCGCATGCCGCCAGGGCTGTTGTTGTTGTTGAAGTAGTGGTTGGTGATCCAGCGCCAGTCGCGGCCGTGGTTGGCGGCCCAGCGCTGCGTACCCCACTGGCTCATGCCGCGGCCGTGGCCGAAACAACCGCGATTGCGCCCGACCTCGTCGGACAGACACGGCCAGTTGTTGCGCGGCGAACCGTTGCGGCCGTTGCCGCAGCTCAGGTCGTTGTTGACGCAGGACAGACCGTCGCTGGGGCTGTCCCAGGCGTTGTTCTCCGAGGAGTACTCGCTGAAAGCCGCGGTCTTGCCGTCGCGGGTCAGCAGCACGCCGCGCGTGGCCGCCGCGGCCGCGACCGTCGCCGACACGCTGTCGGCGTTGAAGGCCTGGCAGGAGGTGCTGTTGCAGATGTCGTAGCGGCTGTTGACCGGGTGGACGACGTAATACGCCGCGTAGCTGCGGTAGGCGACGGCGCCGGCGGCGAGCGAGTCGGCGTCCCAGGACGGGATCCATTCCTCGTCGAGGCCGCGGCCGACGTAGTCTTCGAAACCGTAGACCGACACCCCGCTGCAGGAACGCCCCGAGCAATTGGTGCCGACGCGAATGCTCGACGGCACCGGCACGCTGACCGCCTGCGCGGCCAAGCGCTGCGCGGTCGCGACCGAGGCCGGGCGCGCCGGGTCGAGCGCGGCGTCCTCTTGGGTTGCGGCGTCGGACTCGGCCTGCAGCGCATCGGCGGCCGAACGCGGCCGTTGCTGATCTTCGCGTTGTCGCGCGCGCAGTTGCACGTGGCTGCGATCGACCACCACGGTCGAACCGCCGCCGGCTTCGAGGTCGACGATCAGGTGGCGGCTGTCGTTGAGCAGCGGCAGGCCGGTCAGGCGCTGGCTGCGATACCCCTTGGCGCTGACGGTGATCTCGACCGTCGCCGGCAAGGCCTCGTTGTCGCGCGCCAGGGCCCGCGGCAATTGCGCGGAGAGCTCGAAATAGCCCTCGCCGTCGGCGGTCGTGCGTGCGCCCTGGCTGCTGCGTACTTGCGCACCGGCGACGGGACGGCCGCTGCGATCGTAGACGTGGCCGCTGAACACCGCGCACTGCGCGCAGGCCGCGGCCTTCAGCGCCAACAGATCCAGGGCTTCGGAGGGCATCGACGGCGACAGCCACACGGTCAGCGGCAGCACCGGCGCGGCGTCGATCTCGACCCGGGTGCTGAGGCTGTCGTAGCCGGGCGCGCTGACGATCAACTCGTAGCGGCCTTCGTTCAAGGCAGCGACGCGGCCGCCGCGGGTGGTGATGCCGAGGTCGTGCACGCGCGCTTCGGCGCCGCGTGCGATCACGACCAAGTGCGAATCCAGCGCGCGGCCGCTGACGCTGTCGCGTACGCGGATATCGAGTGCGCGACTGCCCGATGCGCTGTCCGATGCCGGCCTGGCCGAGCCGACGCGGCTGGCGCGATGACCCGCGCCCGGTGTGCGCAGCCACTGCGCGAATACGGCGCCGGCGAGCAACAGGGCCAGGACCGCCAGCCAGGTCGGCAGGCGACGCGGCGGTCTCGATGGATGCGGCGCGTCGGGCGCTTGCGGGTGCTCGGACATGGACGATCCCCTGTGGGTGACGAAACCGTCCGCAGGCGCGCTCCGCGCCGATCGGCGGTGCGAAGTGGTGCGCGTGCGGCGGCGATGATCCGAAGCGCGCAGGCCGGTTGCGGGGGGCCGGCCTGCGCGCGGAGGGATCGGTGGTGGAGCGGTTGGATCAGTACTTGACCTGGACGTCGTCGAGATACAGGTTGACGTCGTAGCTGGTCTGGTCGCGGTACAGCCAGATCGCGTCGAGCTTCACCGTGCTGCCGGTGATCGCGCCGTTGGCGTTGCCGACCCAGGCGTCCCACTGCGCGGCGTCGTCCAGGCGCCACTCCAGGTAGGTCCAGGTGCCGGCCGGGATCGCGCGGCTGACCGAACGCTCGGTGCCGTCGCTGTCGTCGATGCCGAGCGCGGCGCTCATGCCGGTCGCGCCGGTGTAGACCCAGAACCCGACCTTGCCGTTGGCGCGCGTCAATGCGGCGTTGCTGGCTGGCGTGCCGCTGGCCGACAACAGGCGCACCGCCCAATCGCTGGCGCTGGCGGTGTCGTCCTTAAGCAGTACGCGCAGAGAGCATTCGCCGTTCTTGCGGGTGGCGCAGTTGCGCTCGCCGAGCGAAGTCGCGGCGATACCGGTGGTGCTGCCCGAATAGGCCGGGCCGGTATCGAAGTGGCCAACCGTGCTCTCGAAGCTGTCGATCACCGTGCCGGTGCCGCTGCCCGGGTTGAGCAGGTTGTAGTAGCGCGCCCAATCCCAGTTGATGCCGGGATCGGTATGGTCCTGGCCGCTGTAGTGCTGGTGGCCCTTGACCTTGACGCTGGTCGGCAACACGTTGATGCCGCTGCCGGCCGGGCCGCGGAACGCGCTGGCGCAACTGATCGCGCTGTAGCGGGCGCAGAAGTGCCGGGTCAGCGCCGCCGAGGCGTTGTACATGGCGCTGGTGTACCAGCTGGCGTTGTTGATGAAGCCTTCGTGCTCGATGCCGAGTGTGGTCTTGTTATGTATGCCGACGTGGTGCGAGGCGCGGTCCTCGCGCACCATCTGGGTGATCTGGCCGTCCGAGCTGCGGACCAGATAGTGCGCGCTGACGCTGTAGGGGTTGTTCTGGAACCAGGAGATGCTGCCGGCGTAATAGCCCTGCATCGTGTGGATGGTGACCGAGTCGTACGAGTTGCGGGTGGAGTGGTACGGCGATGCGACCCACAGCGCCGGGCCGTAGTCGGTGCTCTTGGTGTCGGCGCTATCGAGGCTCGGCGCGGTCAGGGTTTCACTGAGCGGGTCGATGGCGTAGCCGCCGCTTTTCAGGCCCGGGGTCTCGACCCGATCGTTGGCCACGTCCAGGCGCACGAACGGTGCGCGCAATTGCACGAGCTTGCGCGCGTCGAAGGCGCGTTCCCAAGCGACCGCGCGCGCGGGCACGACGATGCCGCGGTCGTTGACGCCCTTGTCCTGGGCCAGCAGCACGTCGAAGGCGAAGCTCGAACGCGCGTGGTCCTGGATGGCGCTGCGCGCGAGTGCGTTGCCGCCACGGGCGAAGCCGGCATACCGCTCCAACGCCGGGCGCGTGGCCTCGGGCGCGGCCTTCGCACCGATGCCGTCGGCGCGCAGCTCGCGATCGAGCAAGGCGGCGGCGGCGAGGATGTTGCTCAAGGGATCGCGCTGCACGCGCGCCGCCGGCACGCCGAGCAGCCTGGCGCCCTCGCCGACCTGGTCGGCGAAGCCTTCGCCGCGGTACAGGCCCATGACGCCGTAGGAGCGCGGCATGTGCTGGTGCTGCTCGCCGTATTGGGCCGCACTCGGCTGCAAGTGTTGCCAACGGCTCATCACGTAGGCGACCGATTCGAGCGTGCCGGCCGGAATCGCCGGGTAGCGCGCATAGGCCTGGCGGAAGTAGTCGGCGTAGACGGCGCGGTCGACCCGCGCCATCGATTCCTCGATCTGCAGACGCTGGGCCAACGCGCGGTCTTCGGGCGCCGGACCCGCGATGGCGAGCCAGGGCGCGGCGAGGGCCAATAGGCCGATCACGGCGAGCGACAGCGACGACGGCAGGCAGGCGGCGAACCGGCGTTCGGAATATTTGTTCATTTTTGTTTCCCCATGAGAATTAAAAATTCCCCGCGGGGTCCTTGTACTGCATTTGCCCGACTGGCAAGTGCTGTTCGAGGCGGTTTTGCGTAGCAAAATCGCGATCCGCGACCCCCATCACCCCTGAACTGCGCCGGCTGGCGCTTCGTCGCACGGGCGCTGATCCGTCCTGCCCCGGTGCAGGAGGCAAGCTGCGCTGCACCGCGTCATCTTCCTCCGGCGGCCGGCGGCCTTCATCCTCGGGCTGACCCCAGTGGGGCCGGTCGCGCGCGGCCTCCCCATCGAAGGCGCAATGGTTGCCCACGAAACCGCACAAGGCCCGGACATGCCGGGCTTCGAGAACGTACAAGGCCCGGACATGCCGGGCTTCGAAACCGTACAAGGCCCGGACATGCCGGGCCTTGCGAGAATGAAACCAGGGGGCGGGATGCGGCGGCGCGCGCCGCCAACGGCGAGCGAACTCAGGGCGCGGGCGCGAACTTGATGTCCGACGGCGATACCGCTTCCAGCGTCTGCACGGTCTTGCCGAGCCTGCCGTCGGCGGGATCGCGCTCGATCACCACCAGGTTGCCGCTGTGTTGGTTGGCGACGATCAGATGACGGCCATCGGGCGAGAGCGCGAATTCGCGCGGCCCGCGGCCTTCGCTGCTGCGACGCTGCAGCGCCGACAAACGCCCGCTGTCCGCATCGACCGCGTATACGGCGATGTGGTTGTCCTCGCCGCGGTTGCTCGCATACAAAAAGCGGCCGTCGGCGGACAGATGCAGCGCCGCGGCGGCGTTGCCGCGGGTCCGGCCCGGGTCCATCGCCACCGTCTGCACCGGTTGCAGACGACCGTCGGTGTAGTCGAGCACCACCACTTCGCCGCTCATTTCCAAAGTGAGATAGGCATGGCGGCCGGACGCGTCGAACAACAGATGGCGCGGGCCGCTGCCGGGCGGCAGTTCCAGGAACGGCGTCGCCGCCGCGCGCAGCGGCCGTTCGCCGCTGCGCACCGGGTCGTAGCGATAGGCATAGACCTTGTCGGCGCCGAGGTCGGCGGCGAACACGTGGCGGCCGTCGGGCGACGGAACCGCCGCATGCACATGGGTCGACAGCTGGCGTTCGCGATCGGCCTGGCTGGCGCGATGAGTCAATACCTGCACCGCCGACTGCAGGCGGCCCTCGCCATCGACCGGCAGCACCGCGAGGGTGCCGCCGGGATCGGCATTGACCGAATAGTTGGCGACGAACAGATAGCGCCCGTCGAGGCTCGGCGCCGCATGCGCGGGTTCGTCGCCGAGACAGTTGGCCTGCGACAGCGGCTTTGAGCGGTCGCTGCCGCGCGCAAGGGCGAAGCTGCTGGCGCGGCCGACCGGGTCGTCCGACTCGGGGCCATTCTCGTTGACCGCGAACAAGCGGCGGCCGTCGGCGGAGAAGGTGAACCACGAGGGGTTGTCGGTTTCGATCACTTCCAGCGGTTGCGGCTCGATGCGTCCCTGGGCCGGGTCGAAACGATAGCGGCCGATGCCCTTGCAGACCGCGCCGGTGTAGCAACCGACCAGCAACTCGGGCTGCGCGCGCTGTTCGGCGGCAGCGGCGGGGGCGGCAACAAGCGTCATCGACAGACTCCAGGCAAGCAGGGGGGATCGCAGGATCATCGGGCTCTCCGGCGCCGGCGGCGCGACGCCCGATCCTGCACCAGCGCACGGCGATGGCCAAGCCTGGGCGCCCGCGCCCCTCACCGGGGAATTTCACCGCGCCCGTCGCGGACGGCCGACACCCCGATTCGCCGACGCTTTCCTGCATTCGGTCGCCCCGCCGGACTTTCACGGCGCCCCGGCCGCATCGCCGGCATCGCTGCGGCCGCGCAGGCACCGCGCCGAAACGCGCCGCCGCGCAGACTGGGCCGGGCGCGACGGTCCGCGTATCCTGAGCGCCTGATCTCCAACGCCCGTCGCCCCGCACCGGGTCGGCCTCGCACCACGTCAGTTCACTACCGAAAGAGCGCCAGCATGACCGACACCCCGCCCGACCGCCTCTCCAACGACACGCGCAGCCCCTATTACGACCCGGCCGTGCTCGAACGCGGGATCGGCCTGCGCTTCAACGGCGTGGAGAAGAACAACGTCGAGGAATACTGCGTCAGCGAAGGCTGGGTGCGCCTGCCGGTCGGCAAGTCGCTCGACCGCCGCGGCAACCCGATGACGATGAAGGTCAAGGGCCAGGTCGAGCCCTATTACCTGACCGAAGCACCGCAGGCCGAGTAAGCCCGCCTGCCCGCGCCGCGCCGTCGCCCACCGGGGCACGGCGCGCCGCCATTTTTTGCGGACACTTTTTTTCGCAGGCGATGTCTTAAACCCGCCTCCTGGATCGTCGATACAGCAACAGCCCCCGAATGCCGCATCCGCGGCGGGGCGCACCGCTACGACCTTCCGGAGATCCGCATGTCCCTCGCTGCCAGCCTGTTGTTGTTCAAGCTCGTCTTCATCGCCGGTCTGGCGTTGTGGCTCACCGTGGTCGCGTTCAACAACCTCATCGCCTTCCGCAACGGCGTGTTCGCGCTCGCCTCGATCATGCGCATGACGCCGTTCGAGCAAGCGCCGGCGATCCAGACGCCCCTGCTGTCGCGTCGCATCGAGCGGGCATCCTGGCACCGTGCCGCGTTCTCGATCGTGCTCGGCGCCGAGATGGTCACGGTCGTGCTGTTGTGGGCGACGGTCGCCGCCCTGGCCGGCCTCGCCACCTCCGCCGACGCCACGATCCTGGCCAACCTCGCGCTGACCGCCCTGATGGCGACCAGCTTCCTGATGGCGGTCGGCGGCAGCTGGTTCGCCTACTACATCCGTCAGGACAACCTGCAACTGATCCACTTCGTCCTGGTCGCGGTGGCCGTGCTCGGCCTGCTTGCGGTCAATCTGCGCCCTTGAGCGCAGCGCCCGGGCCTGCTCAGGCGGTGGCCGTCTCGCGCCATTGTTCGCACAGCCGGCGCATGTCGCCGGCCAGGGCCGGCACCGGTTGCGGCAGACGCAGCGCCGCTTCGAGCACGGCGCAGGCGCGGTCGAGGTCGCCTTCGGCCGCGGCCGACAGGCCGCGCGCATAAGCGCCGAGCGGATCGGCCTGGGCCAGCACCGGCGCCAGCCACTCGCACGCGTCCTTGGCGGTGCCGCGCATCAGCAGCAACTGCGCCAGCTGGAAACGGGCCACGACGAATTCGGGCAGCACTTCCAGCACCGCGCGCAAGCGCTCTTCGGCGCGATCGAACAAACCGAGCTGGGCGTGCTGGATCGCCAGCAGGTACTGCACGTGCAGATTGTCCGGCTCGCGTTCGAGCACGCGCTGCAACAGGCGCACGGCCTCGACGTCGCGCGCCTGATGGATGGCGTCGAGCGCGAGCCGCAGCAGGTCGGCGGTGGCGAGCCGGTCGGGGGTCATCGGGGCCTGGCGCCTCCCCGGCGCCGGCATTCGTAACGAGCGCAGATTGTGGACCAAGCCGGGCCAACGGAAAACGACGGCCGTCATAACGAAAAGCGAAGACGCACTTGCCTAGTGTGGCCATCGCCGTCGCCTCGACCCCATCGCGCGCCGGCCGACGTTCCCAAGACGCACAACCCGATCAACGGAGGATCACCATGTTGCTGCGCAACCGCCCCACCCCCACCCGCTTCCCCTCCGCGGCCCTCGCCTGCGGCATCGCTCTCGCCCTGCTGCTGGGCGCCTGCGGCAAGAAAGTCGAACGCGCCGACGCGGCGGCTTCGGCCGAAGCGGTGTCGATGCCGATGCCGGCGAAAGTCCTGATGGCCGAAACCGACCAGTCGGCCCCCGCCAACACCGAGAAATACGCCGAGGTCGAACCCAACCCGATCCACCGCGCCGCCGAACAGCCGGTGTCGACCTTTTCCATCGACGTCGACACCGGCAGCTACGCCAACGTCCGCCGCATGCTCGCCGCCGGCGAACTGCCGCCCAAGGACGCGGTGCGGGTCGAGGAACTCATCAACTATTTCGACTACGGCTACCCGGCGCCGGACTCGAAGGACACGCCGTTCAAGGTCAGCACCGAGCTCGCGCCGGCGCCGTGGAACGCCAAGCACGTGCTGATGCAGATCGGCATCCAGGGCTACGACGTCGACCGCAGCGAACTGCCGCCGGCCAACCTGGTGCTGCTGATCGACACCTCCGGCTCGATGGACGAGCCCGACAAGCTGCCGCTGCTGAAGAAAGCCTTCGCCCAGTTAGTCAAACAATTGCGCCCGCAGGACCGGATCTCGATCGTGGTCTATGCCGGCTCGGCCGGCCTGGTGCTGCCACCGACGCCGGGCGACCGCGGCGGCGAGATCCTCGACGCGCTCGAACGCCTGCAGGCCGGCGGCTCGACCAACGGCGGCGACGGCATCCAATTGGCGTATGCCACCGCCCGACAAGCCTTCATCCCCGACGGCATCAACCGCGTTCTGCTCGCCACCGACGGCGACTTCAACGTCGGCACGGTCGACCAGAAGGCGCTGGAGACCCTGGTCGCCGACCAGCGCAAGTCCGGTATCGCCCTGAGCACGCTCGGCTTCGGCAGCGGCAACTACAACGACACCATGGCCGAGCAACTGGCCGACGTGGGCAACGGCAACCACGCCTACATCGACAGCGCCCTGGAGGCGCAGAAAGTGCTCGGCGAAGAACTGGGTTCGACCCTGCTGACCATCGCCGGCGACGTCAAGGTCCAGGTCGAGTTCAACCCGGCGGTGGTCGCCGAATATCGTTTGATCGGCTACGAAAACCGCCTGCTGCGGCGCGAGGACTTCAACAACGATCGCGTCGACGCCGGCGAGATCGGCGCCGGTCACGACGTCACCGCTCTGTACGAAGTGGCCCTGGTCGGGTCTGGCGGCGAATCGGTCGATCCGTTGCGCTACGCGGCGGCCAAGCCGGCCGGCGAGGCCAAGCCCGACGACGGCGTGCGCAAGGACGAACTCGCTCTACTGCGCCTGCGCTACAAGCGCCCCGGCGAGAACGACAGCCGTTTGATCGAGACCCCGCTGCGGCGCCAGGACATCGCCGCGCAAGCCAGCGAACGCCTGCGCTTCGCCGCCTCGGTGGCCGGTTTCGGCGACCTGCTGCGCGGCGGCGCCCACGTCGACGCGAACTTCGGCTGGGACGGTGTGATCAAGCTGGCCGCCGATGCTCGCGGCGACGACCGCAACGGTTACCGCGGCGAATTCCTGCGGCTGGCGGAAACGGCCCGCGGGCTGCAGGCCTCGGCGGCGCCGGCGCGCGGGGCGGCGGTCGGCGGCGAGTGAGGCCGCGACGGTTCGCTGAATAATTAGCTACGGCCGAACCAGTGTTACGCACCCCTCATCCCAACCCCTCTCCCGCACGCGGGAGAGGGGCTTTGAACGGCAGCGATCAGGCGCCTTGCGCCACCGCGCTGTCGCGCTTGTGGAAGCCGACCGCGTAGTACAGCACCACCAACAGGACCAGGAACGCCGGGCCGACGTACAGCGCCACGCGCGTGTCGGGGAAATAGGCCATCAGGCCAACCACCAGCACCAGGAAGGACAGCGCGACCCACGAGGCGACGGGATACATCGGCATCCGGAAGGCCAGGCGGGCGCGTTCCTCGGCGCTGAGCGCCTTGCGGAAGCGCATGTGCGAAACCAGGATCACCGCCCAGGTCCAGATCGCGCCGAAGGTCGAGATCGAGGTCACCCAGACGAACACTTCCTTCGGCGCCAGGTAGTTCAGCAGCACGCCGAACAGCAGCGCCACCACCGACACCAGGATCGCCGCGCGCGGCACGCCGCCGCGCGAGGTGTTGGCGAAGAACGCCGGCGCCTGCTTCTGCTGGGCCAGGTTGTAGAGCATGCGGCCGGTGCTGAAGATGCCGCCGTTGCACGAGGACAGCGCCGCGGTCAGGACCACGAAGTTGATGATGCCGGCGGCCTCGCGGATGCCCAGGCGCTCGAAGGTCATCACGAACGGGCTGCCGGTGGTGCCCAGCTCGTTCCAGGGGTACAGCGACAGGATCACGAACAGCGCGCCGACGTAGAAGATCACGATGCGCCAGAACACCGAGTTGATCGCGTCGGGAATCGACTTGCCGGGGTTGGCGGCCTCGCCGGCGGTCAGGCCGATCATTTCCACGCCGAGGTAGGCGAACATCACCATCTGCAGCGACATCAACACGCCCTGCGCGCCGTTCGGGAAGAAGCCGCCGTGCGCCCACAGGTTGCTGATGCCGATGGCCACGCCGTTGTTGCCGAAGCCGAACACGATCATCGCCAGGCCGGCGAGGATCATCACCACGATGGTCACGACCTTGATCATCGCGAACCAGAATTCGAACTCGCCGTAGGCCTTGACCGTGATCAGGTTGACCGAGCCCATCGCGATCAGCGCGGCCAGCGCCCAGATCCATTGCGGCGTATCCGGGAACCAGACCTGCATGTAGATGCCGACCGCGGTGATCTCGGCCACGCAGGTCACCAGCCACAGGAACCAGTAGTTCCAGCCGGTCAGGTAGCCGGCGAGCGGGCCGAGGTAGTCGCGCGCGTAACGGCTGAAGGACCCAGCGACTGGGTTGTGCACGGCCATCTCGCCGAGCGCGCGCATGATGATGAAGATCGCCGCGCCGCCGAGCAGGTAGGCCAGCAGGATGCCGGGGCCGGCCAGCTTGATGGCGTTGGCCGAGCCCAGGAACAGGCCGACACCGATCGCGGCGCCGAGCGCCATCAGGCGGATATGGCGTTCGCTCAGACCGCGATGAAGTTCCTGCTGGTTCGTCTGCATCGGCGAGGCTCCCGGAATCGGTCCGGCACGACGCCCGCGCTGCGCTCAACGCGGCCGGACCGGAATCGGCGAAGCATACTCCGGGGTGGCGCGATGCGGCAGGCGTAAGCGAGACGGCATGCCGTCGAATCCACTGGTCCGCCTCGCCTCAGCCTCCCTTCCAGCGAGCCGAAGCCCCTCGCCCGCTTGCGGCGACCGCAGGGAGTGCACAGCTGAGAGGGGTTGGGGTGAGGGCACGCGCGCGGCTAAAGCACACGGGCCCTCATCCGGCCCTTCGGGCCCCCTTCTCCCGCTTGCGGGAGAAGGAAAGGCAACTCCCCCGCCTGCGGGAGAAGGGAACGCTGCCTCGCCCCGTCTATACCTCCACTCTTTCCTCAACTCTTCAACTTGTACCCGGTGCGGAAGATCCACCACACCGCCGCCAGGCACAGCAGCATGAAACCGGTGGTCATGCCGACGCTCAGCACGATGTCGACATCCGACTTGCCGTAGAAGCTCCAGCGGAAGCCGTTGACCAGGTAGACCACCGGGTTGAACAGCGACACGCTGCGCCAGAACGGCGGCAGCATGTCGATCGAGTAGAAGCTGCCGCCGAGGAAGGTCAGCGGCATCACGATCATCATCGGGATCATCTGCAGCTTCTCGAAGCCGTCGGCCCATACGCCGATGATGAAGCCGAACAAGCTGAAGGTGACCGCGGTCAACACCAGGAACACCGCCATCCACACCGGATGCACGATCTCGAAGTCGACGAAGAAGCGCGCGGTGATCAGCATCAGGATGCCGAGCATCACCGACTTGGTCGCCGCCGCGCCGACGTAGCCGGCGATCACCTCCAGGAACGACACCGGCGCCGACAGCAGTTCGTAGATCGTGCCCGACCATTTCGGCAGGTAGATGCCGAAGGAGGCGTTGGAGATGCTTTCGGTCAGCAAGGCCATCATGATCAGACCCGGCACGATGAAGGCGCCGTAGCTCACCCCGCCGATCTCGACCATGCGCGAGCCGATCGCCGAGCCGAACACGATGAAGTACAACGAGGTCGACAGCACCGGCGTGGCGATGGACTGCATCAGGGTGCGGAAGGTGCGGTGCATCTCGAAGAAATAGATCGCCTTGATCGCGTGCCGGTTCATGCGCGCACCTCCGGGCCGGACTGACGCGGCGACTTGACCAGATTCACGAAGATTTCCTCAAGCGAGCTCTGGCTGGTGTGTAGGTCCTTGAAGTCGATGCCGTGCTCGCCCAGGCGCCGCAGCAGCGCGGCGATGCCGGTTTCCTCGGACTGCGCATCGAAGGTGTAGACCAGCTCGTGGCCGTCCTGCGACAGGCTCAGCGCATCGCTGGCCAGGGCCTCGGGCAGTGCCGACAAGGCGGTCTGCAGTTGCAGGGTCAGCTGTTTCTTGCCGAGCTTGCGCATCAGCGCGCGTTTTTCCTCGACCAGGACGATCTCGCCGTGGTTGATCACCCCGACCCGGTCGGCCATTTCCTCGGCCTCGTCGATGTAGTGCGTGGTCAGGATGATGGTGACGCCGCTGTCGCGCAGTTGCGACACCATCGCCCACATCTCGCGACGCAGTTCGACGTCGACGCCCGCGGTCGGCTCGTCCAAAAACAAGATCGTCGGCTCGTGCGACAGCGCCTTGGCGATCAGCACACGCCGCTTCATGCCGCCGGACAGGGCCATGATTTTCTCGCCGCGTTTTTCCCAGAGCGACAGGTCGCGCAGGACTTTCTCCAGATACGTCGCATTCGGCGCCCGCCCGTACAGGCCGCGGCTGAACTTGACCGTATCCCACACCGTCTCGAACGCGTCGGTGTGCAGTTCCTGCGGCACCAGGCCGATCGCCGAGCGCGCAGCGCGGTAGTCGCGGACGATGTCGTGGCCATCGGCGAGCACCTGGCCGCCGCTGGGATTGACGATGCCGCAGACGATGCTGATCAGGGTGGTCTTGCCGGCGCCGTTAGGCCCGAGCAAGGCGAAGATCTCGCCGCGGCGGATGTCGAGGTCGACGCCCTTGAGCGCCTGGAAACCGCCGGCATAGGTTTTGGTCAGGCCCTTGATCGAGACGATCGCGGGCGCGTCGCTGCGCGCATGCGCGGGCAGCGGGGAAGCTTCGGAAACGGATGGCATGGACACTCCGCGGAGGCGATGACGCGGACGACGGCGCGAGACTCGCGCCGGGCGCGTGCGGTCGCCCAGTGTACGGCCGTCGCGCGCCGGCGGCATGGGCCGGCGCGCGACTGCGTGCACGGTTCGAGCGTCAGTGCGCGGACACCAGCGCGTCCAGACGCTCGAAGCATTCGCCCCAACCCGGGATGACTTCCTGCTGCTCGGCTTCGACGCGCTCGGCGATCGAACCGAAGCGCATCTCCAGAGTCAGCAGGGTCTTGCCCGCGCCGTGTTCGGCGAAGGTCACGGTGACGCGCGATGACTGCGAGGGCTTGCTGTCGTCGTCCCAATCGTCGATGTAGACCAGGCGCTCGGGTGCGACGATTTCCTGGTACGTGCCCTTGATCGGGTACTCGGCGCCGTCGGACGCGACCATGCAGATGCGGAACATGCGGCCGACCGCGACATCCATCTGCCGCACTTGGCTGTTGAAGCCGTGCGGCCCCCACCACTTCGCGACCTGCACCGGATCGGTCCAGGCCGCGAACACCAGCTCGCGCGGGGCGTTGAGAACGCGCCGCAAGGTGATGCTGTGGTCGTCGACCCTGTGGGTGGTGCGGTCGGAGGATGCGGTATCGGCGGTGCTGGGGCCATCGAACGTCATGGGAATTCCTCGGGCGATAGGGGAAAGCCGCGCGCCTCGGACGGCGCCGGGCCTTGCAGGACCTTCAGATAAACCAGATAGCTAATTAACCTAAACGGAAAGTACAGCGGCAGACCGGTGCGGTCAAGCCTCCGTTTCGATCGGTTCGCAGCCGAGTCCGGCGACGTCGCCAGGCCTCAGTCGGCCTGGCCGCCCACAGGCTTGCGCGGGCGCTTCGGCCCCGGCGCCGATTGCCGGCCCTGCGCGGCATCGATCTCGTCGATCCAGCCGGCGCGCGATCCGGCGAAAGCATCGGCATAGGGCACGTAGGGTTTGATGTCGAGCACCGGGGTACCGTCGAGCAGGTCCACGCCGCGCAGGATCAATGCGCCGGGTTCGACCGCGACCAATTCCACCGCCGACAAGCCCAGCGGATTGGGCCGGTGCGGCGACCGCGTCGCCAACACGCCGCGCTTGGGCCCGCCGCGCGGCGGCTTCACCTGCGCCTTCCAGCCCTGGCTGCGATGGAACGCGAAGATCAGCCAGATGCGTTCGAACCCGGCCAGGTCGGCATAGGCCTCCGGCGCCAGGTCGTCGACGAATTCCAGCCGCGCCTCGACCACCTCGCCGCTCTGCGTGCCCTGCACCACCGTCGATTGGTGCGGCGCATCGATGCGTTGCGCATAAGGCGAGCGCAGATAGGCGATGGGGCGGCAAGCGAAGACTTCGGACATCGGGCGTGGCCAGGCGTTGCGGAACCTCGGCATTGTCGCCGCAGCCCTTGTCGTGCGTCGATGACCGCAGGCATGGGCGTCATCGCTGCGGCCGGGATCGCAGCCCCTGCGACGGCTGCCCGGCAGATTGCCGCACCGATGCGGTGAGGACCTGCGCATTCATCCGGCGAACGCGGCGAGCGGATGCGGCGAGCGGATGCGGCGCATGAGTTTCGTCACTGCTGCGCCGCGCGACCAGGGCGTTATGCTCGGCGCCACAGTCCCCGCGGCGCGCTGCCCAGCCCTCGCCGCCAGCGGACCCATCGACGAACGCCTTCCTGCCTGCCCCCAGAGGACGCCATGAAATATCTGGTCATGATCTACAACGACGACAGCCTGATCGAAGCCCTGCCCGAGGGCGAGTTCGGCACCATGATGCGCGGCTGCCTGGCCCACGCCGACGCCTTGCACGACGCCGGCGTGCTGCTGGATTCGCAAATGCTCGCACCGCCGGCGCAGGCCACCACGCTGCGCACCCGCAACGGCCGCACCACCTTCATGGACGGCCCCTTCGCCGAAGCCAAGGAATACCTGGGCGGCTTCAACCTGATCGAAGCGGCCGACATGGACGAAGCCGTGCGCATCGCCGAATCCTTCCCGTGGAGCCGTACCGGCCGGCTGGAAGTGCGTCCGGTCGTGGACCTCGATCACGTGCGGCGCGAGTTCGCGTCCTGAGGGTCGGCTGAGCCGTCTTTCGTATCGCCTATGTTTCGTTGTCCCCCGCGGACACGAAACCGCAACAATGGCAGCGATACCGTCTCTGCCGGTCGCGTCGCCGACTCCAGCCCGCGACCACGCAACATCAATCTCACCGCGTATCCGGCTGTAAGGCGATAAAAGCAACAACAGCCTCCGTCCGCCGACGCTCGGCGATCTCAACCGCGTGTTCGAGACTTGGCCGCTTTCCCGGGCCGGGCCCGTTGGGTTCGGAACGGGGGACTCATCATGCACGCTCATTCCATCGCGCTCGCCGCCGCACTGGCGCTGAGCGCCGCCTCGCCCGCCTGGGCTCACGGCGGCGGCCTCAATGCCGAGGGCTGCCATAACGATCGCAAGCACGGCGGCTATCACTGCCATCGCGGCCCTGCCGCGGGCGGCGGCAATTTGCGGCCGACGTCGCCGCGCGCACCCGGTCGGGCCTCGTCTTGGGCCGACGACGACTCGGGGGCGGCCGATGGCAGCGGCGCCTACGCCAACTGCAGCGCCGCGCGCGCTGCCGGCGCCGCACCGGTACGACGCGGCGATCCCGGCTACGGCCGCCATCTGGATCGCGACGGCGACGGCATCGCCTGCGAGTGAAGCGCCCGCGAGCGCGGCAAGGATCGTGAATTGGCGGCAACGGAATCTCCCGCATACGCGGGTTTAACGCCTTGTCGCTGGCGACGATACGGTGGCAGGCGGAGAATCGGGTCGTATCCCCACCGCATCGGAGCCCGTCATGAACCTGCGCATCGCCCTCGCCGTCCTGCTCTCGGCCGCCGCGCTGATGGCCGCAGACGTCGACGCGAAGTCCCGCAACGTCACCGATCCCGACGCGCCGCGCGCCTTGCCCGAACAGGGCCCGGTCGCGGTGCGCTGGGAAGACCCGGCGAAGTTCACCGAAATCCGCTACAGCCGCAATCGTTTCGAGGCCGAACGCGGCAACTGGGTCGAGCAACTGGCGCAACACCTGCGCACCCGCGCGCAAAAGCGGCTGCCGGAAGGTCAGCGCCTGGAAGTCGACATCGCCGACATCAAACGCGCCGGCGACTTCGAGCCCTGGCACGGTCCGCAGTTCGACGACACCCGCTTCATCCGCGAGATCTATCCGCCGCGCATCGTCCTGAACTTCAAGCGCCTGGACGCCAACGGCCAGGTCGTCGCAGAAGGCGAACGCACCCTGCGCGACATGAGCTTCATGATGGGTGCGCGCAGCGTCAGCGACAGCGACCCCTTGCGTTACGAGAAGCGCCTGATCGACGACTGGCTGTCGCAGGAACTGAAGGCGCCGGGCGCCTGAGCGTTCCCGCCTCGAACGCGGCATCCCCTGAAACGACGATCGCCCCGGATGCCATGCATCCGGGGCGATTTTTTATCCGGTGCCGGTGCCGCCCACTGCCGAGGGCCTCGATGGCAGTGGGCAGATGGGCATCGCCCGACTATGGCGATGCCTGGCGCAGGGGCTTACTGCTGGGCGGCGTGCGGTTCCGCATTCGGGTCCATGTAAAACACTTCCCAGGTGTGGCCGTCGAGGTCTTCGTAGCTTCGCTGGTACATGAAGCCGTAATCCGTCGGCTCCTTGGGGATGACCGCGCCGGCCGCGATGGCCTTTTCGACCAGTTCGTCGACCTTCTCGCGGCTCTCGGCCGACAGGCCGAGCAGGGCCTCGACGCTCTTGGAGGTGTCGCAGATCGACTTCTTGGTGAAGGACTGGAAGAACGGCTCGACCAGCAGCATGACGAAGATGTTCTCGCCGACGATCATGCAGGTGGCGTTTTCGTCGGTGAACTTGGCGTTGAAGGTGTAGCCGAGCTGGGTATAGAAGGCGACCGCGCGGTCGAGGTTCTTGACGGCGAGGTTGACGAAGATCTTGGGCTGGTCGGACATGGCGAATCCTTGGCGGGATGAAGGGAGGTTCGGCGGGCGGGTCGGATAGGGTCTGTTTCCTGCCTGCTTATGACAACGACGAACCAAGATCGGCGCAATCGACACGATCGCAAAATTATTTTTTTTGGCGCTCACCACTCCCCGCACCCGGCCCGCCGCCCCCCCCTGCCCCCTGGCCCAGCCCGCGGCGAGAGTCCCTGCCTTCTTTGTAGGAGCGGCGTGAGCCGCGACCAAGGAACGCGCAGAATTCGCGTCGCCGTCGTCGCGGATCGAAGCCACGAACTCTCGCGCGGTAGGAGCGGCGCAAGCCGCGACCGCGCTGCATCGGTCTCGCGCCGCAACCGGCGCCAGCCCCGTGAAAGCTGTCCAGGCCGCGACCGCTCCCCTCGGGCTCAGCCCTTAGAACGTCTTCGCCCCGCTCACCGCCAGCAGCACCGAATACAGGGACGTCGTCGCGGTCACGAACAGCCGGTTGCGCTTGGGCCCGCCGAATACCAGGTTGGAGACTCGCTCGGGGATGCGGATCTCGCCGATCAGGCGGCCGTCGGCACGATGGCAGTGCAGCCCTTCGCCCGCGCTGATCCAGACCCGCCCGTCCTCGTCCACCCGCACGCCGTCGTAGATCGCATCTGCGCAGCGCGCGAATTCCCGGCCATTCGACAGCCGGCCGTCGGCGCCCACGTCGAACACTCGCAGCACACCGACCCCGAGCCCGCTGTCGACGATATACAGCCGCGTTTCGTCCGGAGAGAACGCCAGGCCGTTAGGCTGGGTGAAGTCGTCGGCGACACGTTCCACCGAGCCGTCCTCTGGCGCGATGCGGTAGACGTGGCAACCGTCCTGTTCGCGCTCGGCTCGCACGCCCTCGTAATTCGAATCGATGCCGTAGGACGGGTCGCTGAACCAGATCGCGCCGTTCGACTGCACGACAACGTCGTTGGGGCTGTTGAAGCGACGGTCCCCATAGCGATCCGCCAGCACGCTGACGCTGCCGTCGTGCTCGACCCGCGTCACCCGCCGTCCGCCCTGTTCGCAACGGATCATGCGCCCCTGACGATCGACCGTGCCGCCGTTGGCGTAACCGGACGGCTGCCGGAACACGCCGACCTGGCCGTTGCATTCGTCCCAGCGCAGCAGGCGTTCGTTCGGGATGTCGCTCCAGACCAGACAGCTCAACGCCGGAAAATAGGTCGGGCCTTCCGCCCAGCGGCAACCGTCGGCCAGGCGCTCGACGTTGGCGCTCAGGCGGATGCAACGGCGGAACTCGTCGTCGTGGATCAGGTAGTCGTGGTTCGCCATGTCCGATGCTGTCCGCAGGCCGCCGATCCGGCCGGCGCATTCTCGATGGACGACAGCGCCGCGCCGCGGCGAATCGGCGCGCAACAAGGCCGCCGAACGGCGCCGTGCAACGGGCAAGGTGTTCGCTGCCTCCGCCCGCCGATCAGGCGATCGGCACCTGCAGCCCGGTCTTGACCGGGTCGAGCACGAAGGTGGTGCTAAAGCGCTTGATGTTGGCGTCCTCGAACCACAGCCGCCGGCTCAGGGCTTCGTAGTCGCGCACGTCGCGGGCCAGGACCACCAACACGAAGTCGTGGTCACCGGCGACGTAGTAGCACTGCTGCACCTGCGGCTCGGCGGCCATGCGGCGCTTGAAACGGTCGATCAGGTCGGTGCGGCTGCCCTGGATCAGCTCGATGCCGACGATCACCGTCAGGCCCTGCCCGACCGCGGCCGGGTCGACGATCGCGACCTCGGCGCGGATCGCGCCCTCGCTGCGCAGACGCTTGATGCGCCGTTGCACCGCAGTCGCCGACAGCCCGACCGACTCGGCGATCTCTTCGGAGGTGGTGCGGGCATCCAGTTGCAGGCGTTGCAGGATGCGTCGGTCGAATTCGTCCATGCGGCGGTCGGCGGGATTTCGGTGATGGACAGTCTAGTGGCAGCCCGCCCGGATGCACCGATGCCTCGCGGCCACTCAGGCGGTGTCGGGCAGGCGATGCCGCCTACAGCGATGCGGCCGCCCCCGGGGGGGAGCGGCCGCATCGGCGCCTCACGCAGCATCAATCCTTTTCGGTACCGATGACCTTGCCGGTGTACGGATCGATCTTCACTTCGACGTCCTTGCCGGTCGGGCTGTCGGCCTCGGCGTTCCAGATGCCGTCCTCGTAGTCGACATCGTGGACGTTGGTGTAGCCGGCCGCGGCCAGCGCCGCGCGCACGTCGCGTTCGCTCATGCGCGCGACCTGCTCGTTGGGATACACCGTGCCGGTGACCGGATCGAGGCGGACCTGGACGCGGTTACCGTCGCCGCTGCGCGCATCGGCATGCCAGACGCCATCGCCGAACTTGAGATCGTTGACCTTGGTATAACCCTGTTCGGCCAGACGCGTTCGGATCTGGTGCTCGGTCAGGGCTACGCTGCCTTGCGGCGATTGCGCCACGGCGACGACGGGGATGCAGGCCGCCAAGGCGAGCGCGAGCATGAGCGGCTTCATGGCGTACTCCTGTGCGTGGGGGAGTCTCGATTTTCGACAGAGCACGCAAACGGGGCATGAACATCCCCGCATTCATGCGGGCATCGCCGATGCAAGGAAGAAAGACGCTTAATCGACGGTATGGGCGGGGACAAGATTTCAATCGGCGCTCACCGATTCGTCACTCGGATCTAACGATGCCGTCAGGCCGACGAAACGATTGCGTCCCTCGAAGTCGAAGGCCGCATTTAGCCTTCCGGACGCTGCGCCGCCACCAACAACAGCATCGGCCGCTCGCGCTCCTCTTCGAGCGCCGGCGTCTGTGCGACCTGGGCGTCGCTCGGCCCCCACTCCTCGACGTGGGCGATGCGGAAGCCGGCCGCGATCAGGCCGTTGAGATAGGTGCCGAGGGTGCGATGCACCTTGCGCACGCCCGGCGCGAACCAATGCGTCACCCGCGGCCCCTCGGTCTGGTAACCGTTGACCGGCCAGGTCTTGCGGCCGTCGTCATCGCTCGACCAAGCCGGATGCGCGGGCGCGGTGTAGATCGGATGCTCGACGGAAAACAACAAGCGCCCGCCCGGCACCAGCGCGCGATGGACCCTCGCCAGCAAGCCCGGCAGATCGTCGAGGTAATGCAGAGTCAGGGAGCTGTAGACCAGATCGAACGCGGCCTCGCCCGGATCGAAGTGATCCAGATCGGCGCGAATGTAGGCGATGCCGGTATCCTGGGTCGTGGCCCGCGCGCGTTCCAGCATCTTCTCGGACACGTCGACGCCGACCACGTGCGCCGCGCCCTGCAAGCGCGCGTAGCGACAGAACCAACCATAGCCACAGCCCAGATCGATCACCCGCCGCCCGCGCAGTTCCGGCAACTGCGCCTGCAGCGACGGCCATTCCGGTGCGCCGACCAATCCTTCGATCGAACGCCGAAGTTGCGAATAGCCTTCGAAGAAGGCCGGATCGTCGTAGATATTCTGGGCCATGGTCGTTCGCTCCGATGCGGCCGCAGTATGCCGCAGCGCCTGTCTAGAACGCGTCGCCGTTAGGGGTAGGAGCGGCGCAAGCCGCGACCACGCCCCCCAGCGACGACGCGGTCGCGACGGGTGATCAAAGGAAACCCTATTGGAACGCGGCTCCTGCTGGAGAAGGATCCGCGCGCTTCTCAACGAACCGATGCGCCGAACGGCCGCCCACCCCGATTCACGCCGCCACCGATTTGGCCAACAGGCGTTCGATCGCCTCGTGCAACTGCGGATGCGCCGGCACGCGGATGCCGAATTCCTTGCTCAGCACCTCGATCACGCTGTCGGCATCGGCCAGCTCGCGACGCACGCTATCCGCACCGAGCCGGTGCACGGCGAAACTGCCGTTGTTGAAGGTCTTGCGTAAGCCCTCGCCGGTGCGGGCGACGAACAACTGGCCGAGGAACGGCGATTCGGGATACGTCGAGACGTACCAGTTGCCGACGACGTAGTCGATGTCGACCTGGGTCTGCAGGTCGAACACGTACATCGCCCGCCACTCTTCGCCGACGTGCGCGCGCAGCAGGTATCCACCGTCGCGCGGCTCCAAGCGATAGGACTCATGCGGCGTCGTTTGTTCGTCTTCGCTGTCCAGGCGCAACGGCGCGGTCGGCACCATGCCGCCGAAGCCGACGTCGGCGATGTAGCGCACGCCATCGATGGTCGCCAGCACCAGCATGTGGGTGCGCGCCGGCATGGCGTCCTCGGGGCCGCCCATCAGCACCCGGCCGGTCAGGCCGCGCGCGTCGTAGCCGAGTTGCTGCAGCAGGGCCAGGAACATCCGGTTGAGCTCGAAGCAATAGCCGCCGCGGCCTTCGTGCAGCAACTTGCGCTCGAGCGAGGCCAGGTCGATCGGCACCGGCATGCGCAGCAAGGTGGCCAGGGTCTCGAACGGAAACTCGGCGGTATGCCGCCGCTGCAGCTCGCGCAGGCTGTCCAGGGTCGGCGGCGGCGCGCTCTGGTAGCCCAGGCGTTGCAGATAGGTGCTGAGGTCTTGCAGGCGTGGCGACATCGCACGGCCCTCGGTCGCTTTGAAGTGCGGCCCACGCTAAGGCCTCAAGTGCGGTTGAGGTCAAGCCTCGTTTGCGCATTCGATTAACGCCACTGCGCGAACGGAGTGATCGACGAAAGGCACTGCGCCGCTGCAGGAGGGTCTTGCCCCGCATTCAGCAACCCGCGTCCGGCCCTGCGCATCACCGCGGATGCGCAGGGCCGGGCCAGCGAGCGCCTAGGCCTAAGTCTAGGCCGCCAGCGCGGCGTCGTATTCGGCGGCGAACTGCAGCGACGGGCGCTCGCCGCAGCGCTTGATCCAAGCCTGCACCGCCGGGTCTTGCGGCGCGCTGTCGGGAAACCAGGCGAACGGCGAGTGCAGCAACAGGTCGGCGGCGGTGTAGTGGTCGCCCATCAGATACGGCTGATCGGCCAGAGCCTTGGCGAGCCGCTCATGCAGCTGTTGCGGGCCGCGGAACGTCGCATGGACGTAGGGATGGCTGATCTCGGCCGCTCCCAGCAGCAGCACCGGCTCGACCACGCCGCCGTACCAGCTCAGCCACGACAGATAACGGCCGCGGTCCTTGTCGCCGATGGCCGCGCCGAGCTTGCGATGCGCGTACAGATCGGTGAGATACAGGATGATCGCCGGACTTTCCCAGATCTCCACGCCGTCGTGAATCAGCAGCGGCACCTTGCCTTCCGGATGCGGGTTGCGCGCATCGCCGTCGAAGGCTTGGCCCATGCGCTGGATGTCGACCGAGCGGACCTCGACGTCGGCCAATGCGTCGAGTTCCTTGAGCAGCGAGATGATTCGGGTCGAGCGGGAGTGCGGTGCGTGGATCAGAGTGAGCATGAGCGCCTCGATGGGATGGATAACGGCCGGTGCGGCAGGACCAAGATATCCACCATTGAGGACAAAATCGGTCCTCAATTCGAGCGAGGCCGAAGCATTCGTCGCCGCGGGGTGCGGGCCGACCGGAACGGCGACACAGCGGTCACCGCAGTTCGCGGCCAGCCGAAGGCCGACTGCAGGCAGCCAGGCGAACTCGGGGGTGGTCGAAGTCTTCGAGAGACGAAGCGGACTGCGAACTTCGCAGCCAACGCAGGCGCTAAGACAACCTGCGCGGATCGGGGTCGATCAGGGCCGGGCTTGCACCGGCCGGTACTGCTTGTTGTCGCCGTAAGCCTTGCCCTTGGTGTCGACGTTTGCGCACAGGCGGCCATCGCACAGGGTCACGTCGGCCTGGTTGTAGGCGCGCAGCAGGTCGGCGGTGACCCGATTCTCGTTGATGTCGTTGCGGTATTGCCACAGCAGCCAACCGCCGCCGGCCAGCAGCAACAGCACGCTGCCCAGGGCCGCACCGACCACTTTCCAGATCAGCTGCTTGTGCAGCCATTCCATGCGCTTGAGCTGGGCGGCCAGCGACTGCGAGCCTTCCTGCAACAAGCCGCCGGCATCCTGCAGGCGGCGCTCATAGGCGCCGACCGGCTGCGACAAACCGCTTTCGAGCTTGCCCATCACCGCGCCGGGCAGATTGCGCAGGCTTTCGTCGGCCGACTGCCGCACCACGCCGGGCACCTGCTGCGCGAGTTGCTGCAACTGCTGGTACACCGCGCGTTGGTGTTGCTCGATCTCTTCGCAGCGTCGCTCGAACTGCTCCATCAAGGCCGCGGTCTTGCTGACCAGGCCCATCAACTCGTCCTGTTGCATCCAACCGCTCCTCGGTGCGATCTCAAACCGTGCCCGTTGTTCCAAAGCCCGCGGCAACACGCCGCCGGACCGCGTCGATCACCCCATGCGCGGCCCGCTGCGCGACGGCGATGCCTGCTCGGCGACCTGCGCCTGCTGCACCACCGCCTGCTGGGCGAGCGCCTGTTCCTGCCGGTCCACCGTCGCCACCGCTTCCTCGCGCAGCGCGCGCCCCGGCGGCGCCGAAGCGGCGTCCTGGGTCATCTGCCGGAAGGTATCGCGGTCGCCGTTCTGCGACGCCGCCAACATGCGGTCGAGGAAGGCCGACGGGTCGCCGCCGACCGAAGTAGTCGCGTTGCGGAACGGAATGCCGGGGCCGGACGGCTGCTCCCTGCCCGGATGGATGTAGTCGGGAATGCTCTTGCCGGGGGCATAGGGATCGAGATGCAGCGGCGCCGAATGTCGTTGCGGCAGGGCCGGCGCGTGGCGCTCTTCCTTGCGCCCCGGCTCGCCGGCCTTGACCGGGCCGCGAATATCGTCGATCGCATCGCCGACGCGTTCGAACGGTCCGCGGGAAATATGGGTGATACCTCGGCGTGTGTTTTCGACGTCCCCGCGGTACTTGTCGATCATCGGGTCGTACTGCTGCGCCAGGCGCTGCGTCTGTGGATCGGCGAGCACCGAGCGGTCGGGCTTGTGATTCGTATCCTCATTAGTGAAATTGTCCATGCGGTGCGAAGGAACGACCATGTCCTTCACCGCGCCAGCCATATTGCGCGAGTCGAACATACTGCGATTGTTCTCGTAGCCGCGGTCCTTCATCGTCGCGATTTCCTGCGGCGTCGCGTAGACCTTGACCTTGCCGTAGTGGTCGCTGGCCGCACTGACCGCGTCGCCCGCCATCACATGGTTGGTGACGCGGTTGCCGCCTTCGGGAATGCGATAGCCCAGACTGACCGCGCCGTAGGCATTGAAGGTCTCCCCGCGTAGGTCGAAGTGGTGGGCGGTGATCTGCGCGAGTGTGCCGCCCAGGGAGTGGCCTGTGACGGTGACTTCGGGGGCGGAGGACTTGCCGCTGCCTAGCAGTTCTGCATGCTTCAACGCATAACGAGTCAGAGCGATGGCATCCTCGGCCTGAGCATTGGTGCGGTTCGTGGCCATGCCGGCATCAGCCAAACCATCCTTGATCATCTCCCGATCAAATTCGGTACCGCGGTGAGCGACGATGATCTCGCCCGTATCAGAACGCTGATAAATCGTTCCTTGATAACCAGAAGGCTTGTCGACAGTCTTGAGCACTTTGTAGTGCACACCGTCGAGTACAACGCCCTTCTTATCCGATCGGTCCTCGTAAGCGTCGCGGGCAAGATCAGCGTACTGCTGGCTATTGAGAGTCATGGCATCCCAGCCTTCGGCGTCAAGTTGATAGTGAACAATTGATCCTGGAACTCAGGTTTGTACTTGCTCCGATCCACTTCGCCATGATCGGAGAACTCATCCGGATCGCTGCCTGGATAAGCGTACTTGACGTAGTAATTCGTACGCGCCTTCTGGGCGATCAGATCATCACTCCACAAGGTCGCAACATAGCTGATATCGGTTTTTGCGCCAGTGGCTTTAACCCAAGTATTCACGCTCATCAGGCCCCAATGGCAGACCCCCCTACCAAGATAGTCTTCATCGAGCATCGCGTCGGCATAAATCGTCGCCGTATACGTGGATTCGTCGACCTTGGAGAATTCCATCGGTATGTCGCTCCCAGGCTTCAGCGGCACGCCGGCGATCGGATCAGGCGTATAGGTGCACTCCGTAGCCTCATAGCTCGCAAAGCCCTCTATCTTGGCGAATGGCCCTGGCGCACCCTCTATCTTGAGCACGATCTGATACGGCTGCTTGGGAGCAGGATTGCGCTTGTACTTGGCCTCCATCTCAGCCGTGGAGGGATCTGAACCAGGCGAGGATTTGTCGGAAGTCATTGCAGTCTCGGGAGCGCCACAGGCGGAAGTACTCAACGCCAGCAGAAGACAAAAGGTGCGAAGCTCACCGCGCATCGATGCCTCCATGGCAAGAGATGGTTAAGGGACGGGCCAACCGCGGCAGTACCGCGACGGCCTCGACCCAGGTCAAGGCTGGGCCTTTATGGGTCCGAGCCTACGTCAGGTGGGAGATTGCCGCAACGGCAACCGAAAGTTGCGTTGGCGTTGGATGGCCAGAGCCCTGCGAATGCCCAGCGGACATACCGGCGACGCTCCGGTGCTCACGGTGTCACCGCCGCTGGCGTCAGGGTGGCGCTGAACAGCTGATTCTGAAGCTCCGGCCGGTAGCGGCTGGGATCGGCATTGCCCAAATCGCTGCGCTCGGACGGATCGTTGCCCGGATATTCGTCCTTGACGAAGTAATTAGTCTGGGCACTCAGCCCCCGCAACTCGTCGCCACTCAAACCCACGATGTATTCGATATCGGTTTTGGCGCCGGTGGCCCGGATCGAGGAAGTCACGCTCGTCAGTTGCCAGCGACACACACCCGTGCCGAGATAATCCTCATCGAGCATTGCATCCGCATGGATCGTGGCGGCAAAGGTGTTCTCACCGATTTTGCTGAACTTGATCGGCAAGTAATAGTAAGGAAGCTTCGACACACCAGAGATCCCTTCGGCGATATAGCCGCAATTCGGCGCCTCGTAGCGGATCGAGCCTTCGACTTTGGCGAACGGCCCCGGCGCCTCGGCGAGGCTAAGTGTGACCCGGTAGGTCTGTTTCGGCGCGGGGTTGCGACGGTACATCGCTTCGAGCTCTTTGGTCGTCGGGAACCCGGTGTCGTAACAGCCGGACACAGCCATCGCCAGCAGCGCGAGAAAGATAAGAGGGACTACGGTACGCATCGATGCCTCCATGGCAAGAAAAGTCCGGACTACGCGACGATGGCGATGACACGCAGGTCGCGACTCGATCGGTTCTTATGGCTCGAAGCCTACGTCAACCGAACGACCGCAACAACGGCAACTGAAAGTAGCGCTGACGTCGTCGGCGCTACAGTTTCTGATGCAACAAGCAGTTGCTAACGCGCATAGAGGCGCAATGGGCTTGATGACACACGGAGACTTTAGAGAGCTTCTGGCTAAGACAGAGTCCGGTTACCACATTCGTGCTAAGCGCCGCCACTCGATGCTGCCGCCCCGTTCGTTTCCGGGGCGCGTGGCAGGCCGTCCTGCGATTCGGGAAAATCCGTCGCCGGCTGCAACATCTCGCGCGGTGTCGCATAACTCGGCCCGATCGTGGAATGCACGCGGCCGTCGGCCTTGTCGATCAGGAAACCGGTGATCTCGCTGCCGGCATAGCCGAACCTGCCCGCGACGACCCAACCCTCCGGGCTATCGGACACACCGCCGTAGGAGCCGCAACCGACGTGGCGTGCGAAGTACGCCTTCGCGATGGCGTCGGCTTCCCACTCGCTGACGCCATCGGCGGTGTCGACGTCCTTGAGCAGGTTCGCCGGCGAGTCGAACGCAGCCGCCGACACGGGCGCGAGCGTCGCGTCCACGGCAAGCAAGAAGCAAAGCGCCACGACGGACTTCATGAGCGTTCCTACCCCGGTTTCGATGCGCCGAAACCGACGCGACCAATGCACACAGATTACGTTGCAGGCCTCACCAGACCAGATCGTCCGGCACCTGGAACTGGGCGTAGTACTCGTCGTCCTCGCTCGGCGGCGCCTCGGGCTTGGGTGCGGCGTGATCGAGCACGATCATCGACGGGTCGCGAGCGTAGACCTTCTCCGCGGCGGCGCGCGGCAGCAGCTCGTAACCCTGGTCGTGGCGCGCGATCACCAGGCTGCCGTTCGCGAGTTGCGTACGCAACGCGGTATTGATCAGCACGTTCTTGATCTTGCCTTCGTCGGTAAAACCGTAGGCGATCTCGCCCTCGCGCTTGACCTTGTTCGTCTCGACGATCTGGCGGACCTGTGCGCGCAACTCGTGCGCCTTCGCCTGGGCATTGCGTTCGGCCGCCAGTGCGCGGTCGCGCTCGGCGCGTTCGGCGCGCAGCCGTTCGCTCTCGATCTGTTCGGCAGTCGGCGCGGGCGGCGCCTTGCCCTGGCGCTGCTTGGCCTGCTCGCGCGCGACCTGGGACACCTGGGCCTTCTTGACCAGGCCGGCCTTGAGCAATTGATCTTGCAGTGGATTTCGCATGGGCCGGAGTCTAGTACGGCGGGCCGTAGGCCGGAAGACGAGCGCCGACCCGCGCCGGCTCCAGGAAGGCCAGCTCCACCGTTCCGGCCCCGATATTGGCGGCCGCGCCGTTCAACCGCCCGCCATCTCGATCAACTTCGCCACCGTGTTCAAGTTGCGCGCGGTGCCGGCCTTGGCCGCGGGAATGACCAGCTTGGAATCGGCCATGCCGTCGCCGTAGTGCACGTAGATCTCGCGCTCGCCCAGGGCGATCTGTTCGCCGTTGCGATGCCTGACCGCGGCCAGCGCATCGGCCGGCGGCGGCGCGTCGAGAAAGATCAGCACCGCGCGGTTCGGCGCGGCGCCCACGAACGGTTGCGCGGCCAGCGCGCGCGCCATCTCCGTCGGGGTGCGCACGATTACCCCGACCGGCTTGCCGGCGTAGTCGGCCAAGCGTTGTTCCAGGGCCGCCTGCACGCGCTTGGCGGTCAGCGCACTGCGCAGCACCACGTTGCCGCTGGCGATGTAGGTGCGCACATCGGCGAAGCCGGCGGCCTCGCACATCGCGCGCAACTCGGCCATCGGCAGTTTTCCGGTGCCGCCGACATTCACGGCGCGCAGCAAGGCGATATAGGTGTGCATGGGGCGGCAGGATACGGCAAGGCCAGCCCTGTTCAGCCAGGCGCGACCTCGGCGGGCGATGAGCCCGCCGGCCACCGCGCGACCCGCCGATGCCCCTCATGGACAGCGGCCCACGGACCCACGCCGCCCCCGCCGTGGCCGGATACCCCCGGCCATCGCGTTTCTTGTGACTGCGCTCCCACTTCAGGGCCTCGACCCGGCCCCGGGGCGCACCCTCGCCGACCCAGCCGGGGCCGCAGGACGCGTCGATCGGACCGCCCGATTTCCTTCGCTCCCGCAGTCCGCCTATAGTCGGCACAGAACGCCGCCCCGTGCGGCAAATCCAGGACGTTCGGCAGGAACACGGCTGCGCCGAGCCCCCTTCAACCCGTCAGCCTTTCAACGCCAAGGAGAATATCTATGGCAGGTCCTACTCCCACCGTCATCAACGGTGGCACCGTCCCGCCCGGCAGTCCGCCGCCCGATCTGTCGCGCAGCACCGCCGACGGCAAGGGCATCGTCTCGCAGGAACTGTTCCGCCAGGGCGACATCGTCATCAGCCGCGAGCAAGTGACCGGCGGCGATCAATTCAGCGACCTGCTCGTCATCAACGGCGGCGCCGGCGACGACAACGTCCAGGTCAGCCAGCGCGCCAACGGCGTGCTCGACGTGCAGATCAACGGCCAGCCGTACCAGATCACCCTCGCCCCCCAGCAGCAGCTCGGCGTGCGCGGCGGCGACGGCAACGACATCATTCATGCCGGCCCCAACGTGCGCGTCAACATGGACGTGCAGGGCGGCAACGGCAACGACACCATCACCACCGGCCGCGGACGCGACCGCGTCGACGGCGGCGCCGGCGACGACACCATCAGCACCGGCCTGGGCCGCGACGACGTGTTCGGCAACACCGGCAACGACACCATCGACGCCGGCGGCGGCAACGACGTGGTCTACGGCGGCGACGGCAACGACATCCTGCGCGGCGGCCAGGGCCGCGACTACCTCGAGGGCGGGCGCGGCAACGACACTCTCGAAGGCGGCCAGGGCAACGACATCCTGTCCGGCGGACAGGACAACGACATCCTGCGCGGCGGCCAGGGCAACGACCGCGTCTACACCGGCGCAGGCGCCGACACCGTCGACAACCGTTCCGGCCGCGACACCGTCTACGGCCAGAGCAGCGAAGACACCATCACCGCCGCCCGCGGCGCGCGCAACAATCAGATCGAAGTGGACATGACCACCAACGTCGGCGCCACGGTCACTGTCGCCGCCGGCTCATCGGATGCGTTCCGCCAGCGTGTCGAAGCCGACCTGGACATGCTGCGCTCGTCCAACAACGGCCGCGAAATGCTCAGCGAGCTGGACCGCAACGCCAGCCCCGCCATCGGCACCGGCCACAGCGTCAGCATCACCGAGCTGAGCAACGAGATGAACGGCTACGCCGGCCCCTCGCTGACCAACGACGCCTTCCTCCAGACCGACCCCACCACCGGCGTCACCACGCGCGGCGCCGGCATGGATTCGGTGATCAGCTACAACCCCTCGTTCCACAGCGACTTCTTCGAGACGCCGACGGTGGTGCTACACCACGAGATGTCGCACGCCTACAACATCACCGGCGGCACCCTGCAGCAGGGCGTGTACAGCGGCACCGGCCCGGACTCGGGCGCCGTACGCAACTTCGAGCGCCAGGCCGTCGGCCTGGACAACAGCGGCGTCGCCTTCGACTTCGATCACAACGCGGCCACACCGGACACCAAGACCAACCCGCGCAACCTGACCGAGAACGGCATGCGCGACGAGATGGGTCTGACGCGCCGTCCGGACTACAGCGTCGACGCCAAGAGCGCGTTCTCCGCCCCGGGCAACCCCAGCGCGACCGGCGCCGGCCCCAACGGCGGGCACAACCACAGCCACGCCCACCTGGACGCGCTGTTGCAGGCGATGGAATCCGGCGACCGCACTGCGACGCGCGAAGCCACCCGCGCCCTCGCCGAGCAAGCGCCCGGCCAGGCCATGCGCCACGAAGCCATCCACGCCGTCGACCGCCAGGAACAAGCCGAGGCGCAGACCCAGGCCCAGGCGCAGCAGCAACAACAAGCCGAACCGACGCAAAGCGCCGGCGGCATGCGCCGATGAGCGACCGCCGCGCGCAGCCCACGGGCCTGCGCGGCGCGCCCACACCTACCTGTGAATCAACGACCCATGCCGAGACCCGCCCGATGACAGCGAACCACACGACCGCCGCCCGCCCGCGACACGCGCTCAAGGCCACCGCCGTGTTCGCCGCCTCGCTTGCCGCCGCCTGCGCGCATGGCCTACCGCATCCTGCAGAAGAATCCCGAATGAACGCCCAACCCGACACCACCACCGCCGCTGCCGACACCCGCCTGCGCGTGCAGGACGGCCAGGAAGTGAGCCTGCACGCCGAGTTCCACTACAGCGCCGACGCCAACACCGTGCTGGTGCGCTACCGCCTGCGCAACGGCAGCGCCGACCGCGCCCTGGCCGTGTTCGACCGCGGCGTCTACGGCGAGCGCGCCGGCGCCGTCTTCAACCCCGGCCCGGTCGGCGCCCCGCGCGTCGAACAACAAGACGGCGGCACCGTGCTGCTGCACGCCCCCGGCGCCGCCGCGGCCACCGCGTCGGCCGACCCGCTGGGCTCCGCCCCGCTTGCCGTCGAACTGAAGCCCGGCGGCGAACTCTCCGACCAGTTCGTCCACCGCTTCACCGGCACCGACGCCCCCAAGCGCCTGCGCTGGTGCGTCGCCGTGGCCGCGTTCGACGAAAAGCAGTACCGCAACCCGGTCAAGACCGACCACGGCCCGATCTGGACCGCCACCGGCGACACCAGCGCCGGCCGCCAGCTGCTGTGCACCCCGTGGTACGACGTGGGGACGGCGCGGTTTGTCGAGTGATCGGTCGCCGTCAGCGATAGATAGGAATCGGGCCGCGAAAGCGGCCCGGTTTTTTGAGATGTCGGATAGTCGTTACGGACAAGGTCTCGGCAGCAAACCGATGCAACGCCATCGAGACGCGCCTTATCGACTCATGCCTGAAGTCTTCTGCACTTCCTCTTGCGCCTGATAATTCTGCTGTGTGTTGAGCGCCTGCTGCGCCGACCGCTCGCTCAGCGCTTCGACCTTCTGGAACGACACGGCCTCCGGCGTCTGCACCGCCGCCTCGGTCTTCATATGCGCGCGCACGTGAGCAGGATCGTTCAACTGCCCTTGCACGATGAATACATTCTCCCCGGCTGCCACGCGATCGGTCTTCTGACTGAAGACCACGTGGTCCACGCGGGCGACGCCGTTTTCCTTTGCCAGCGACAACAGGCTTGCGCTCAAGCGCTCGCTGACCTGATCCCAGCTGCGCCCGTTCGCACGATCCTGTTCCTTTACTTGCGCGACTATTTGCGAGTACAGCGTGTGGTCGGGGTGGCCCGATTGCGCAGGAGTAAGCGAGCTGGGCGCAGTCAAAGCCTCAGCAACGGGCAGCTCCAGAGGCACATGCTGATTCAGATTCGGACCGGTTTTTGTATGCTCAAAATGATGCAGGGCCGGCGGATTCTGGCTAGTGTCGTAGTAAGCCTGCGGCTGGCCCGGATTCGGAGTGATGCCTAGACCTAAGCGCTCGATCAAACGCTCCTCTAGGCGCAGTTGCTTCATGTTTATATGCATCTGAGGAGCAACGCCATCGACTGGGTGCGCATAGGCTCGATCGATCGTGATCGCTCTTGAAATCGCGCCCCTACCGCTGTAGTTGATGTTATCTGCTTCCCGATGCGGCCCTAATGTCGACGTCTGTTCGACGGGAACACCTGCTTGCCCTTTTGGAAACTTATCGAAGTAGTGCTTCCCAGCAGCAACGACATTACCTGGAGTTTCCGACAAGGTGAGATCGTTGTTGAGCGATAAGCCAGCCTTTGGGACAACCTGCTTTGCCGCGACGTCGTACTCTAAAAAGTCGTTCACTCGCGTTGTTTGCAATCCGTAGATACTCTCCAGGTTTGCCGAACCCGTTTTCTGATGCTTACTGACTAGAGCATTCCAAGCTGCAATCTGAGCCTTGGCTTCATCTTCTCGGGCCGCTTGGATACGGCTCTCGATAGGAACTGTGTAGTCATTGATCGGATTGCTATCCTGCGCGATCAGCGTGACGTCCCTATCGAATGCAGCTAGCGCCGCCATCCTACCTGCGTGATTAAACCCATGTTGCACTTCATGAGCAATCGTGAAAGCCAAATTGTCGCTGTCGAACCGCCCCTGTGTATTCGTGCTCGTTCCCGCCTGCAGAACAACTGCTGGCAAGCTCAAGGTCTTGCTGACTCCGTCGTAACTCCCGCCTAACCCCGCTTCCGCGGGCGAAATGGCAATATGCTCTAGATGCGGCTTGGGCCCTGCAGTCACCGCACTCTGGACCTGTTTAGCCAGAACAGGCGAGCTATTAATGCTGCCCTGAAGGTTGTCGACCATTTCCTGGGTGACAACTTGCTGATTGCCCGACGAATCCTTATAGACGCTGTGCCCGAATCTGAGCGACATGTCCTGTAGCCTCAACGTACCAGCAATATCGGCCGTCGGGTCTACGCCAGTTGACCCAAGGCTCGACAATGGCAAGGTCACCACGCCGGACTGCAAGTCGTACGTCCCGATCAGATTGGCCGGGCCACCCGCCCCTTGCAAGGCGAAACCTCGCAAATGCCCCGCCTGCGCATCTTGATTCAGGCGGGACAGTAGCTGAGCATCGGCCACAATCGCGGCTCTTAATTGCATCACCTGATCTGAGGTTACGCCAGGCTGCGCTGTTAGTTTGCTGATCGCGGTTTCCAGTTGATCATTGGGATTCGCCATGATCAGTTCGCCGCATGAATCGATATCGACTCCACGCAGAAGAGCGTTAACTTCTCCTCCGGTGAACGCGCCTGATATCGATGAGCCACCATCACGCTGATCTTAGGACGATAGAAGCGATAGTCTTCGACCCGCCCGAGCTCATCCCGGATGTCCGCCATTGTGAAACCCATTCCCTGCAGAGCGGAAGCGTACGCAGCAAAATTCATGTCGCAAACCGGCCCCATGTCGGCCTGCTTATCAGCTGGGTTACCGAATACCAAGCGCGCCGTCTTTCTACCGGAGCCTGGGTCCTGATAGAAATCCACTCCGTAGTACCAGCCAGACTTCGGCTCGTGGATGGTGAAGGAGTACACCTTGCCCAACGGGGCGTACTTCATTGGCAGTTTGGTCTGCTCGATGATACGTTCGAGAGTCAGGTCGTCGATCGTCTTGAGCCCATCGACCAACTTCAGGAAGCGCCGCCCCATTTCCTCGGGTGTGATTTCGGGGTAGTCGCTGGCAAGCTGCGGTTTATAGGACTCGGTTGAGGTCATGTCGGAAGCCTCCTTGGCAGATGAATTCTCTATCGCGCTAACTGACGGGGCATGGGCGCAAGCAGCTAACAGGGCGCTGCCGGTACTCAGTAGCAGGAGCGATACCACTGAGGAATTGATTAGGATCTTCATATGCTTCCGCTCGGCCTCAATCCGCTTTGGTAATCATCAACTGCGACACGCATAAGCGATAGGTTCCAGTCTCGTTATTAGTAACGCTCGCGCCCGGCACCACCCGAACCCTAAGCGACGGACGCTTGAAGTAGTAGGCCAAAGCCTGCCCCAATTCGTCCACGTCGATCCATAGGGAAAAGCCATCTCTCTTGAATTGCTTTGCCAAATCGTCGACCGTCATAGCGCATAAGGGCGCCCCCTTTGGCATGCTGTCCCCGGAGTACGAATACTCCAGTTCGACCATCTTGGTTTCGCGTTCGTCGCGATAGGTCACGCCGTAATACCAAGGCGAGTCGGGCATCTGAATCGTAAACGCGTAGACCTTCCCCTTGGGCGCATATTTCAGAGGAAGCCCGGTTCTCAGGATCACCTGTTCGGTCGTCAGCTCATCCATGGAGCCCAGCCCGTCAATCAGCCGCAGCATTCGGCGACCGACTTCCTCAGGGGTCAGGTCCGGATGCTCGGAGAGTGCGCTGATGCGATAGGTATCGGTCGGCGCCGTGTCGGAAGGCCCGGCTTCTGCCGGGCCTTCCGACACGGGAGCTGGCGACGCATGGACGAAAGCGGCCAATGCAAGGCAGGAGATAAGCGATACGCATCGCGCAAGCCACCGTGACGGCGGTAGTCGCTTCATGCGTAAGTTTCGCGGCCCGTCCATGTCGCCTTTGCCTGTAACTTCGGGATCAGGCCGAGAGTACGCCAGCTCCAACCGCGGAAACAATGCGTATTTCGATGAACCGCATTGTTCACGCGTTTTGTCTACAAGCAATCGTGAGCTAGGCACACTTGTGAGGCTGCAATGGGCGCAGCGTCATCCGCTGTCCAGCCCTCCCCGGTGCATTGTTATCGCAACTCCAGGTTGCGGCTTGGCTCGTAGACGGGCCTATTCGCTCAACCATCGCTGCATTCTCTCCGCCGGCCAGCGACGCCGAAGTGCCCGAGTATTTAGGCCAGCACCGGCCTCAAGCCGGAATAGTGTCGAAGGATAAGGCGGTCAAAACGGAGTACCAGGCATCGGGGGCTGCTAGGTTTCTCACCTGCTCAATCTGAGCGCCCTGCCCTTGTCATCGGCCGTTTCATGTAAGAGCCTGCGCGGGTAAACCCGACACAGATAGGGACATCTGATGGATTCGATCCTTCTCATTCTTGTGGTGGCCGCGTCCATCTTTATCCCGACGCTGCTCGCGGTCGGCGCGCTGTGGGGTTACAAACTCTGGCGCGACCGCCAGGGCCGCCGATCCCCACTCGCGGACCGGCGCATCCACGGAGCGGGCGAGCAGTTGCGCAAGCGCATCGAAGACCATACCGACTCGATGCTGGGCGGCTTGATCGCCCTGTTCTTTCTAGGCCCTTACTTTCTCGCCGCATGGGCGCTGCCGCGGGTCGACTGGAGCAAGGCTAAATTTGGCCTGAGCGAAACCCTGTTTCTGGTCGCTTTCCTGGTGATGGCAGCGTTCTCCCTGCGGCGCATCATCGTCAGCGGCAACGCACGGCGCCGCGGAATGGACGGCTTGAAGGCCGAGATGTTCGTCGCGCAGGAGCTGAATCGGTTGGTCGGGCTGGGCTTGACGGTTTTGCACGACGTGCCCTGCGAGTCCTTCAACCTGGACCACGTCGTCATCGGCCGCCATGCCGTTTTCGTGGTCGAAACGAAGTCGGTGCGCAAACCGCCCAAGACCGGCAGCAAAGATCACTTCAAGGTCGCCTACGACGGCGAGCGGCTGCGCTTTCCGGACCACGTCAACGCGAAAGCCATTACGCAGGCACGGCAGCAAGCCGGCTGGTTAGCCGCCCACCTGCGCCAGATGAATATTACGGTGCCGGTGAAAGCGGCCGTCGCGCTTCCGGGCTGGTGGATCGATAGCCCTCGCCTGCCGGAAGACGGCGTCCGGGTGTTCAACCCTTCGGGCCGGGGCGCCCATTTCATGGCGGATGCGCGCCCTGGCGCGGCACCACTCAGCCCGGCTCAGGCCAGCCTTATCACTCAAGCACTGGTCATGCGCTATCCGGTCGAGGCCTGAGCTTCGCAGGCCTGCAAGAACCGACCCGATCAATCGCCGCCGCCCACACTGCTGCATTTGCGGATCGTTGGGACGTAGCCGGGAACGTTGCAACCGGGCATTACCGCCCAATAGATGGGCCTCGTGCGAGCTCCTCCTGCCCTTGGGTTTGCACGGGCACGGCGGGCTGCGTAGCCATCCGCTCGTTTAACGCGTCTACTTTTGCGAATGACGCATTTTCTGGCGTTCGCGTGGCCTCTTCGGTCTTCATGTGCGCGCGGACATGGGCCGGATCGTCCAGCCGGCCTTGCACGACGAAGACGTTTTCGCCCGCGGCAACGCGGTCGGTCTTCTGACTGAACACCACATGGTCGACGCGGGTCAGCCCGGCCTCCTTCGACAGAGCCAACAGACTCGCGCTCAGCCGTTCGCTGTCCTGATCCCACTGGCGGCCGTGTTGCTGATCTTGGGCCAGCACGAGATCTCGAATCTGTCCGTACAGCCGGTGGTCTGGGTGCGAGGGCTGCGTCGGATCGCCAGGCTTGGCAGCATCAGCCAAGACGTCGGATACCGGTTCGAGTGGGATGTGCTGGTTCAAATTAGCGCCGTTGCGCGTATGGTCGAAATGGCGAAGAACGGGCGGCGATTCGCTGCTGTCGTAATACGGCTGACGTTCTTGCGGCCGGGGATCGACCCGCAGCCCCAGCCGCTCTATGAGATCTTCTTCCAAGCCCAGTGCCGCCATGTTCAGCTGCATCCGCGGTTCGACCCCACCGACCGTTCTCGCAGCTCTTCTATCGAGGGTAATGAGTTCTTCGATCGCGTTCCGCCCGTAGTAGTTGGGGTAGTTGGATTCCTTATGCGGCCCCAACCCTACCCGGTCGGCGGACTCGGCCAGTCCTTTTTTGGACGCACGGTCGAAGTAGTTCTTTCCCATCGCCTCGATGTTCTCGGCGGAAGGCGTGACCGACCCATCATCATTGAACCTCAGCCCGGATCGCCCAAGCGGGTTCAGGCTCGACGAATTAACCGTGACAAACAGATAGGGTCGCGTACCTGTTAGTTTCTTCATACCGTCCAGGTCGAACGACGGGTTGTCCTTCTGCTTCATGCTCAACACGGCATTCCAACCGGCGATCTCGCCCTCCGCCTCATCCACGCGCGAGGCCCGAATGATCTTCGCGACAGGCTGCGTATAGTCGTTGACCGGCTCGCCGTCCCTAGCGATCTGACGCACTTCCGCCTTGAACTCGCTCCACGCCCCTTGCTTACGTTCGTGATTGAAGCCGTGCTGGATTTCGTGGCCGAAGGCGTAGACCATCGAGACCTGCTCGTACCCGCGAGGATTCGTTGCGGATATGGCTTGAAGCCGATGCGCTGGAATCAGCATGGCCTTGGCGTCGCCATCGTAGGCCGCGCCCATGCCTTGATCCCCAGCCAGAACCGTGAAGCTTTTCAGGTGCGGCTCTGGCCTGGCATTGATGGCCTCTGCGGTGCGCTGGAGCAACAGCGGCGACGCCCCCAGTGTCTGCTGCAAGTTACTGACCATCTCCTGGGATACGCGCGCAGCTCGGCCTTGACTGTCCACGTACTCGCTGTTGCCGAAACGCAGGGACATTTCCTGAAGCTTCAGCGCCGTGTGCAATGAGGCAGCCGTACCGTGCTCCGCCGATGAGAGGGCATCAGGCGGCAGCCGCATGGTCCCGCTGACGATATCCGTTCTGCCGACAAGATCGTCCTGAACAGATTCAAGAGCGAAGGAGCGCAGGGTTCCTTGCTTGGCTGCGTCGTTCAGACCTCTTAGCAGCGTCTCATCCGCCTGCAAAGATCGACGCAACTGTTCAGCTTGAGCCATCGTTATCCCAGGCTGCGCAGCGAACGCGTCGATTGCAGCATCCAGCTGCCGATTCATCCCTGCCATGCTCAGTCCGCCGAAGTGATCATCAATTGGCCGATGCACAGACGCGGCACAGCGGACTGCTCCCCAGGGGCATCCGAAGCGAGCACCGCCATCACATCGACGCGGTCGCGGCGAAAGATGTAAGCGAGCGGCTGACCTATCCCGTCTTCATCGACCCGCATCATGAAGCCATCATCTTTTAGTTTTTTAGCCACCACATCCAACTCCAACCCGCACAGCGGCTCTCCGGCCGGCGGGGCATCGCCGTCGTACGCATAGTTCAGTTCGACCGCTTTGGGTAGCTTGTCGCCACGATAGACGACGCTGTAGAACCAGGGCGAATCCGGTAATTTGATGATCAGTCCATGAGCATTACCCCGGGGCTCGTACTTCAGTGGGAGCCCGGTCTTGGCTGCTACTTCATCCACGGTCAAACCATCGGTGGTCTTCAAACCATCCAACAGTCGAAGCACCCGATTGCCGACCTCCGACGGGGTCAGCTCGGGATATTCGGCGGACGAACTCGGTCGAAACGGCTCCTTTGACGTCATGTCGTGTGGCTCCTTGTGTGGGGTGGAGGGCCTGGCCGTTGGCTCGTGCGCACACGCGCTGCCCAATACCAGGAGCGTCGCCGCTAACAAGGAGCGTGACGCACGGTGGATTGCGGAGCTCGCGCGTGCCGGGCCGAGATCCGCCTGGATCTGCTGAGGCTCGGGTGCCGGCGCAATTGCGCGAAGCGCCCTGAATCGTGCGGCCAAACGGGCCGATAATTGAAACGGACGTAACTGAAATTTGCGCATTCCATGCACCGCTCGCTTTGCAGACGAAGCGAGCATAAGCGAACCCGCCAGCAACGAACAGAGAACCAAGAGCCGTTCGCCTTCAGGACACATAGACACTCTCTGAAGTCTGGGCGGCGTAGTGCGGAAGCTGCGCATGCCCTTCCGGTAGAGTTTTCGGCACTCATGCGACAGAACTGCATCCTGCTCGCCTTCGCCGGTCGGTCCTTGAAGTGGGTTACCGCCTCGCGCTGCATGGTTTTGTTGGGCAAGGTCCGCAGTTACGCCTGGCTGGACCGCGAAGCGGTGGATGGCTGCCTGCAGCTGAGCATTCGCCTGGGACATGTCACTTCGCTCCGCGGACCGAGATCGACTCCACGCAGTAATGCGTCTCCTCGGCCTGCGTCGAGCGTGCCTGTTCGCGATAGCCGACTGACACGTCAAGCTCACCGCGGTAGAAGTGGTACTCCACCACGTTGCCGTGCATGTCGTAGGTTGGCGTCATCACGAAGCCCATGCCCTTGAGCACCGCCGCATAGCCATCAAAATCCAAGCCACAGACCGGGGCCATATCCGCACCCGGGTTGGCCGGGTTGTTGAACTCCACGCTAGCGGTTTTCCAACCCGCTGCGGGGCTTTGATAATAGTTCAGCCCGTAGTACCAGCCCGACTTGGGCTCGTGAAGGGTGAACGAGTGGACCTTGCCGGCCGATACGTACTTCAAAGGCAGGCCGGTCTGGGCAGCCACGTACCCCGGCGCCAGCGCGTCCACCGTCTTAAGCCCGTCGACCAGCTTCAGAAAGCGCCGTCCCATTTCCTCCGATGTGATCTCCGGGTAGTCGCTGGCAAGACTCGGCTTGAAAGTATCGGACAAGGTCCTAGCGGCAGATTCCGAAGACCGGTGAGCGGTCTTCGCCTTCGACGGTGCTTGCACGCAGGCCGCTAATGCGAGGCAGGCGGCGGGCAATGCGCATAGCGCAAGCCATCGCGGCGGCAATGATCGCTTCATGCGTATGGTTTGCGGCCCGTCCATGCCTGCCTAATGCCTATGATCTCGGAATCAAGGCCGAGGTTACGTCAGCCCTTGCCCCGGAAACAATGCGTATTTCGATAAACCGCACCGATAGCCGGATCTGTCTACAAAGAATCGAGAACTAAGCACACTTGCACGCCATCATTAGAGATCCGTTATTGATCAGACCTTCGCCCCAGACTATTCCAAGTCGAAACTCTGGGTTGCGCTATTCTTCAGTATCGATACCGCTGTGCAATTTGAAGCTAGTTCGGCCGTCTTCCGGATTACTAATCCGCTCCTAGATGGCGTTCAGAATAAGATCAGCTAGCGCCCTCTCACCCATGCGGCCTGCCGCCTTTCTCACTGCCACCATAAGAGCTGAGGGTGCTTCAATTTCGGCATGGAGATATAGCGAACAGCCTGTTTTGAATATGAAATGCTGTTCAAGGTGTTCTAGCTCTACGGCGACCTTCTTTGCAGGTTGGCCCAAGCTGTTTAGCTCTATGTACCGAATGACAGCCAACGTTGCTAAGTTGGTGCCAAACGTCTCAATCTCTCGATTCGGATCACCCTGCCAGCGGACTCGAACCCAGCCCTGCTCTTCATCAGGGTCGACACCGGCAGCTGCTTCATCGACCGGAAGGACTAGCGTTCCATCCGTCAGAGAACGAGCACACCAGGTATCTCCAACCTGCTCAGGCTCATACAGCGGCATCAGGTTCGCAATGAAACCTACGATTGCTGCACTCTTAGACGTCATCTTAGATGTCCTTATCTCAATGGTGCCTGCATCTTAGCCGCGCGACTTAGAAGGAGGAAATATGTGCTGCTTGATCTGCGCCAGGGTCCTGCGCTGCTGCCCTTCTGATAGCAGCCCAAAGGCGAGCACCATTTGCGCGAGCAAGTCCGAGTCTGCAAACAGGTAGGCGATCGGCACTCGCAGCTCGTCCGCGATGCGTTGCAAGATTGCTAGCTCGGGCTCGTCGCCCGGCTTTAAGTACCGGACGAATCGGGCATTTGCGAGACGGGTATTCAGGGCAGCATCCATGCGTCCAGTCCTCAGTGAGCCGGCGACTAAGGCCGGATATGTCCAGATCGGACACATCGCAACTTTCCAATATGGCAGCACCAAAGTCAACCGTTTTGGAAAGGAAAGTCCTTGCCGATTTAGTCAGACTCCGGCCATGGATACTTTCGGTTCCAGGTTGCGAGGCCTGCGCGAAGCGCGCGGCTGGTCTCAGGAGAAGCTGGGCTTCGAACTCGAAGTCACGGGCGCGACTGTCTCTAAGTGGGAGACCGGGCGGGCCGAGCCGAATCTGGGACACCTTGAGCTGTTCCTGCAGGTGTTCGCCCAGGACAACGTGACGCTGGATTGGCTGATCACGGGGAAGAAGTCCGGCTCGGCGAAGACCGATAAGGCCCGCAAAGCCAGTGAGCCTTCCCCCCGGGCGGCGGACAGTCAGGACGAGCAGGCATTGCTAGCCCGCTACCGTCGACTGCCGGCCAAGAAGCAGAAGATGTTGCTTGGCCTGTTGGAAGACTAAACACCTCTCCGCCCCGCATCGGACGCAACCATGGCGAAGCCCCAGTGATCGACCTCCCTTTTGAAGTTGGTGCGCTGTATCACCGCGGCAACGAAATTCATGGCTTGCTAGGGGGCCAACGGCAAGGCGGCATCTCCACGCCGAAGGACCAGCCCTTCATCATTGCCTTCACCGGCGAGGCCGGTAAGTCGCACGGTTATGACGACTTCTGGGATGACGAACGCGTCTTCCACTACTTTGGCGAAGGCCAAAGCGGCGACATGCAATACACCAGCGGCAACTGGGCCATTGAGAACCATGTAGCCGACGGCAAGCGACTGCTGTTGTTTCAGATGATGGGACGGGGCAAGCCGTATCGTTACCTCGGCGAGTTCGTCAGTCAGTCCTCCTATCTGAGGCCCAACACACCGGACACCGGCGGCTCTTTGCGTACCGCGATCGTCTTTCGCCTCGTCCCGGTTGAAGACGGCGCCTTCTTTGCCGGTAATAAGATCGCGGAGCCCCAGGCCCCATATCAGACGCTCGACAGTACGGTTTCTTCGCAGCTGGTTGAAGTTCGCAACAAGCAGACGCTGTTCCGCAGGCGTCTGCTCGGCATCGAGAAGCAGTGCCGGCTCACCGGCATTCAAGATCTGCGCTTCCTTCGCGCCAGCCACATCAAGCCGTGGGCCGCCTGCACGAGTGGCGACGAACGCACCGACGCCCACAACGGCGTGCTGCTGACACCGCAAGCCGACCTGCTGTTTGACCGCGGCTGGATCACTTTCGAAGGCAAGGGCAGCCTCATCGTTACCAGCGACCTGCCGGCCGACGTGATAAAGCGGTTTGGTTTGAACCTGCGCCAGGGGCGGAACTGCGGCTTGTTTAGCGAGAAGCAGGGGGCTTACCTGGATTACCACCGCACGCAAGTGTTTGAGCGGCGCTACAAGGGGAGCCTCGATCCCATCGATGACCTCATGGGTGACCTAGTCGGCTCAATGCCCTGAAGTTGGGCGGATCAATCGCCGCTCTCGCCTCCGCTACCACAACCGCAAATCGAAGGGCCATCTTCCGAGTAGGCACCGTCGCCGGGGTATCGGTTCGGGTCGTGTTGCGAGAGGGCTAGACCGACCTCGCATGCGTCGGTCCTCGCCAAGTGCACGCACACCGCGGCCCCGATGAGCGGCAACAACCAGATCAGGGCGAGCTGCCATCGCCGTTGAGCGGCCGAGAACCCGCCGCTGCGCAGCACCACCCAGGTCGCCGCCAGGTTGAGCATCACCAGGATGCCCAACACCGCTGCCTGCCATCCCATAGCGTCACCTCGATCAGGCCGATCCGATGCGCGCACTCTCGCTGTCGGCCGGGCGGCCGTCCATAACCCGAAGGCACTGCCCTGCCCGCTCGGTTTGCCCAGGTCAGGCCTTGCTGCGGGTGGCGACCGACTCGGTCAGCCGGGCCTTGAGGTCGGCCACGGCCTTGCGCTGCTCGGGTTTGGACAACAGGCCCAAGGTCAGGATGGCCTCGGCCATGGTGTCGGTTTCGGCGTAGAGGAAGGCGAGCGGGACGCCCAAGGCCTCGGCGATGCGGCGCGCGGTCGCCAGATCGGCGTCATGGACCGCCTTCTCGTAGCGGTTTATCCGCACGGCGGCGGTTTCTTGCGGCAAACCCACAGACATACCCAGCTCCTTCTGAGTGAGCCCGGCATCTTCCCTGGCCTGCTTCAAGCGCTGGGCAAAGATGGAGCGGGCGTCTACTTCGGTCTGGGCCATGTGGAGAAGGATGGCTTCAAACCGCTAGAGCGTAAATTACGTTAAACGTAATTTAATGTCTAGCTTTAGTGGATCTCTGACCGCGCTTTAAGGCTTTCATTCGAAAACATAGCGCGAAAGATGCTCAACCGGGCTGGATCTTCCCGATGGTGAGGCAGCCCCACGAAGGGGGTTGACGAATCGTAAATTTTGCACACAATAGGTTGACGATCACTGGATATCGCACAAACATGGCCATCAAGAGACCCTCCGATTTCCACCCAGGCTTGAAGGATGAGTATTTAACTCAGGTAGCTAACTGGCTGCTGGAAGAGTGGTATGCAACCGAAGATGACCTAATTCGGGAAACAGATACCTCTTACACCAGAGGCACAACCCGATTTGGCCGTCAGTTACAGCGAATCGTGAACGAATATTTGTCAGGCCAGCACGACTGGCTTGGAATTGAGAATGGCAGCCTTGATCTCGTCTTCTCGATTTCTGGAATTCCGTGCCGATTTAGTAATGACAGTCTTGAGGCTCCGACTAAAAGAGCAGTACTGCAGGTTCACCCATATCAGATGAGCTTAATTGAAGATGCGCAGCCTGGGCAGGCTGTCAGATTCTGCTTCGTAATTGACCAAGGGTTTGGTGAAATCATAGAACCGAGGGCTGAACTTCTTGGCTTCACCGCTTCTGGTAATTTGGCTTGTCGCTGGCAATCTGGGACCCTCGATCGCACGCTGATTGATATAAAAGCACCTCGCCCTGAAGCTGTTGAAGTCACCAAGCCGATGGTCACACCTAAGCGGCGAGATTATGACGTAGGTGACGATATCGATACATCCGCAGGACAATGAAAAGCATTCTAGGCTCCAATATTCGTCTCGCGCGATTACTTCACGGATTATCTTTGGCGGATCTAGGGGAGCGACTTGGAAAATCGAAACAATATTTAAGCCGTATTGAGACCGGAGCGGAACAGGTTTCCGCTACTCTCGAAAGAGACTTGGTTGATGAATTAGGAGTTCTTCCTGCATTCTTTCGGCATCTTGATCCGATGCCGATTACTGAAGAACAATGTCATTTCAGAAAACAACTCACTACCAAGGTGGCATTGCGTCAATATGCACGTGCGCGGGGTGAGCTTCTAAAACGCTTAGTTTGTGTTTTAGACAGGCACCTTGAGCTGCCCTCATATAATATTTTGGAGACTGAACCCACCTCCGAAGAAGCGATAGAGCGTGGCGCAGAAAGATGCAGGTCATTATGGGGCTTAGGATACGGCCCAATTAGTAATATAACGAGAATTGCTGAGAATGCCGGCGCTGTAGTTATGCGGGTTAACGGACTGGCGGCAGAGGTTGATGCCGTTTCATTTGCCACCCAACGCCCTGTAATCGCTTTGAATGGCCAGGGAAAATCTGCTTGCCGCGCTCGCTTTGGTATTGCTCACGAGCTGGGGCACTTTGCTCTGCATACAGGAGTGCTAACCGGAGATCGGCTGACTGAAACTCAGGCCAATCGCTTTGCCAGCGCACTCTTACTCCCACGATCATCTTTTCTCGCCGAAAGCCATCGGGTTCTTCGCAGATCTAGACTTAACTGGGAAGGGATTAGTGAATTGAAAATTCGCTGGGGTGTTTCTAAAGCCGCTCTTTTGTATCGTGGAAAGCAACTTGGCGTTTTCTCCGATGATCAAATGCGATCGGGCTATATCACTCTTAAGCGGCATGGAGAGGCCATTGAGGAAAATGAAGACAGCCTCATCCCCCAAGAAACTCCTGAAATTGTTTCAGAAGGCATCCAAGTCCTTTCAGAACAATTATCCATTCCAATTGCCGCAGTTTCACGTGAAATGCATGTACAACCAAAGCTTTTAAATGATTTACTTGGAATCAGCGAAACCAATTCGACCACAAACGTAGTCAATCTTTTCAATTAGTCGCTTATCAATATCCGCGACTTGGGACTGAAGAACGGCATGAACCAACCCAAGTAACCACGCCAATCTCCAGACCACAAAAAGGCCAAGCTCATAACTTATGAGCTTGGCCTTTTGCATTCGACTTAAGAGAGACGAATATTACAAAGAACAGCTCCAATTAACTAAGCCTTTGAACTTGGCACTGTCGCCTCTTCTATTTCTGGCGCATTTTCTCTAAACCAAACAAATATTCTCTCATCAAAATATGAAATTGACTCTATCTCCGCTGTAGGGATAACTCGGATCCAATCTTCTTTGGGAAGCACGCCAATCTCGTCTTCGAGCTTCGCGAGAGTCTCTCGGACAGTCCCAAGCTTTTTTTCAAGCATCGTTACAAGCTTGGTCTTGGTTTGAGCTGCCGCGTCTTCAAGGGCTTTAATATTCCGAATGGAATCATTTAGGGTCCCCATATACCCTTTTAGCTCGGTCAGCTTCGCCCCAGGATAAACACTCCATTGATCTCTCTTAGGAAATCTACCCAGCGTGGTCCTAAACAAGGAGTATTCCGTTAAAACTTCGATATAAGAGGTATCAACATGAGGGCGGGGAGGAACTCTATATACGAAGCCTATATAGACTCGCCCGGACTTCAAGCTTACTACGACCTTCTTTTGCTCAGTTACTGCACGAATAAGCAATTGCTGCAGCGGATCGCCAATTTTGCGAATCAGAAAATTGATTGTCCAGTTCCAACCACTCCGAACAACTACACGATGCCATTTATTTTTATTCCATGAGATACAGAGCAAACCATTAAGCGCTAGAGCAAAAACTAGCGACAGCGCCACGCAAGATATCAATGCCCCGGGATAATCTACAGGGAAAATCTTCTGAGCTCGGAGCCCCAACGGACCATAGGATAATGGCCAAATAGCATCTATGAGGGAATCAATAATCGGATAAACTAGAGCGGTCACAAGGCCAAAAAAAATGCCAATTGTCGCAGCAAAGAAAAATAACCTCTGCCCATCGAACTTCGCACTTATAAACCTTGTTGGGTAAAAAATTAAAGTAAATAAAAAGCCGCTCACTAGGAGCGGCAGTATGATTAACGCAATATTCGATGTCGACATAATCCTTATGCCGCCTGCAATTTTTCATCCATAAAATTAAGCAGGGCATCCCCTCTGCCTGGCGGAATAAAAACAGAGTCAAGATCTAAAGTGGCGCCGCCAAAAAAATCAAACCTGGCGCCCTCCTTAAGACGACTCGTCCGCGCAAGATCGAAAGCTTGCCGGAGAATCTCAATTTCATCCGAAGAAAGCGTGGCTATCCAGTCCTTGGGGAAAATATGCTCTATGTCAGTTGTCATGTTGAGCTCCAGCCGCACCGTCACTTAGTTAGGTCGTATACGCCAATTCATCACGCAGAGCAACTATCAGCTCTGTGTAGTGAATACGCCGTTAGTCATCTGCCAAAACTACTTTGGCAGATGATCGCCTCAAGGGCTGAGACTCAAACCCCCAACGGATTCGGCTTCTCCACATCGATCTTGTATTGCTTGATCGCCCTGGCCACATCCTTCCCAGTCATCTTCCCTTCCGCCGCCAAGGCCGCGATGGCGGCGTGGGCGATGTAGTAGCGGTCGACTTCGAAGTGGCGGCGCAGGTTGGCGCGGGTGTCGCTGCGGCCGAAGCCGTCGGTGCCCAGCACGGTGTAACGCATCGGCACGAAGGCGCGGACTTGTTCCGGGTACATGCGGATGTAGTCGGTCGCGGCGATCGCCGGGCCTTGGCGGCCTTCCAAGAGTTCGGTGATGTAGGGCTTGCGCGGGGCTTTGGCTTCCGGGTTGAGGCGGTTGTAGCGCTCGGCGTCGGTGGCGTCGCGGGCCAGCTCGTTGAAGCTCGGGCAGGACCAGATGTCGGCGGTGACGCCGAAGTCCTTGTCGAGCAGTTCGGCCGCGGCGATGGCTTCGCGCAGAATGGTGCCGCTGCCGAGCAGCTGCACGCGCAGTTCGCCCTTCTTCGGCTTGCCGGCGTCCTTCAGCAGGTACATGCCCTTGATGATCCCCTCGGCGCTGCCCTCGGGCATGTCCGGGTGGGTGTAGTTTTCGTTCATCAGGGTGAGGTACCAGTATTCGTCGCGCTGCTCGGTCAGCATGCGCTGCATGCCGTGCTGGAGCAGGGTCACCACCTCATAACTGAAGGTCGGGTCGTAGCTGCGGCAGTTCGGGATCAACCCGGCCTGGACCATGCTGTGGCCGTCTTCGTGCTGCAGGCCTTCGCCGTTGAGCGTGGTGCGGCCGGCGGTGGCGCCCAGCAGGAAGCCGCGCGCGCGCATGTCCGCGGCCTGCCAGGCGCTGTCGCCGATGCGCTGGAAGCCGAACATCGAGTAATAGATGTAGAACGGCAGCATCTGCAGGTCGTTGGTGCTGTAGCTGGTGGCTGCCGCCAGCCAGGACGAGAACGCGCCGGCTTCGGTGATGCCTTCTTCCAGCACCTGGCCGGTGGTGTCTTCGCGGTAGTACATCAGCTGGTCACGGTCGACCGGCTTGTACTTCTGGCCGTGCGGGGCGTAGATGCCGAGCTGGCGGAACAGGCCTTCCATGCCGAAGGTGCGGGCTTCGTCGGCCACGATGGGCACGATGCGCGGGCCGACCTGCTTGTCGCGCAGGGCGATGTTGAGCGCCTGCACGAACGACATGGTGGTGCTGATTTCGCGCTCGCCGGTGCTCTTGAGCAGGCGGTCGTAGGTTTCGAGCTTGGGCACTTCGAGCGCGGTGCTGGCCTTGCGGCGGCGCTGCGGCAGGAAGCCGCCGAGGGCCTTGCGGCGCTCGAGCATGTATTCGACTTCCGGCGACTTCTCGCCGGGGTGGAAGAACGGCACGGCGCCGTCTTTGAGCTGCTCGTCGCTGACCGGGATGTTGAAGCGGTCGCGGAACAGGCGGACGGCTTCGTCGTCCATCTTCTTGGTGCCGTGGGTCGGGTTGAGCGATTCGCCCGACGCGCCCATGCCGTAGCCCTTGACCGTCTTGGCCAGGATCACGGTGGGCATGCCCTTGGTGTTTACCGCCTCGTGGTAGGCGGCGTAGACCTTGTGCGGGTCGTGGCCGCCGCGGTTGAGGCGCCAGATGTCGTCGTCGGACAGGTTGGCGACCAGCGCGGCGGTTTCCGGGTATTTGCCGAAGAAATTGTCGCGGGTGTACTTGCCGCCGAAGGCCTTGCAGTTTTGATATTCGCCGTCGACGGTTTCCATCATCAGCTGGCGCAGCTTGCCGGTGGTGTCGCGCGCGAGCAGTGGGTCCCAGTAGCTGCCCCAGACGGTCTTGATGACGTTCCAGCCGGCGCCGCGGAACTGGCCTTCCAGCTCCTGGATGATCTTGCCGTTGCCGCGCACCGGGCCGTCGAGGCGCTGCAGGTTGCAGTTGATGACGAAGACCAGGTTGTCGAGGCCTTCGCGGCCGGCCACCGAGATGGCGCCGAGCGATTCGGGCTCGTCGGTTTCGCCGTCGCCGAGGAAGGCCCAGACCTTGCGGTCGGACTTTGGCATCAGGCCGCGGCCTTCCAGGTATTTCCAGTTGCGCGCCTGGTAGATGGCGCTGATCGGGCCCAGGCCCATCGACACCGTCGGCACCTGCCAGTAATCGGGCATCAGCCAGGGGTGCGGGTAGGAGCTGACGCCGCGGCCGTCGACTTCCATGCGGAAGTTGTCGAGGTGCGATTCGCTCAGGCGGCCTTCGAGGAAGGAGCGCGCGTAGATGCCGGGCGAGCTGTGGCCCTGGATGCCGATGAGGTCGCCGGGGTGGTCGCCTTCGGGGCCGCGCCAGAAGTGGTTGAAGCCGACGTCGTACAGGGTGGCCGCCGAGGCGAAGCTGGCGATGTGGCCGCCGAGGTCGCCGGGCTTGCGGTTGGCGCGCACGACCATGGCCATGGCGTTCCAGCGGATCAGCGAGCGGATCCGCCATTCCATCGCGGCGTCGCCGGGGCTCTTGGCCTCCAGGTGCGGCGGGATGGTGTTGATGTATTCGGTGGTGGGCTGGAACGGCAGGTGCGCGCCGGCGCGGCGCGTGACTTCGACCATGCCTTCGAGCAGCTGGTGCGCGCGCTCGGCACCGTCGCGGGCGATGACGGCCTGTACGGACTCGACCCACTCCTGGGTTTCGGTCGGATCGGGGTCGTTCTGGAGCAGGTCGTGCAGAGAGCTGGCAAGCGGCTGATTCATCGATCTCGCGGCCCCGTGGCCGCGCCTCAAAGGTGGGGGACGGATTAGAGCACCGAGTCTAACAAACGGTGACGGGGTTACGGCTTGCGGTGGCGGCTGTAAACGGTGGAATAGTCCGTTTTGGCTAGGGGTGTGCTTGGGTTGGCGGGTGGCTGGGGATCGGGTTGACGGGCCGTGGATGGGGCGGCCTGGGATACGCGGGCGTGTGGTTGGGGGCGGGGTCGCACTTGGTGTATGAGGGCGGTCGCCTGGACAGGCGCGGGCATGTGAGGTCGCGCGGTCGCGGCTTACGCCGCTCCTACATGGGGCTGCGCACCAGCTTTTTGTAGGAGCGGCGTGAGCCGCGACCGGCGAAGCGGGGTTACGGCGGATGGATGCAGCGGGTTGGGGCCAACGACGCCGCGACCGGTTATGGCGCCCGATGCCGCCACACAGCGGCTCGGGTCGCGGCTTACGCCGCTCCTACAGGGGTGGGCACCGGCTTTTTGTAGGAGCGGCGTGAGCCGCGACCGGCGAAGCGGGGTTGCGGCGGATGGATGCAGCGGGTTGGGGCCAACGACGCCGCGACCGGTTATGGCGCCCGATGCCACCACACAGCGGCTCGGGTCGCGGCTTACGCCGCTCCTACAGGGGCTATTCGGCGACACAGGGCATGGGGTGGCGCAGCACGCGCTGTCGGCGGGACGCCTTCGATCCATAGGGCGCCCCAATGAGGGTAGTCGCCCACGCGACGCACGAGGCCGGCGCGGAGCGGGTTGGCGACCAGGTAACGGGCAGCCGTAAGCAAACAGTCGTCATGACGCAAGGCGCGGTCGTGATACGCCGGGGCCCAAACGCTGCACGCGAGCGGTAGTACGAAGCGCACCTGGCGCGCGGTGTTCGATTTCAAACGCCGCATGAGATCCGGCAAGGTTTCCCATGCGCCGAGTTCGACCAAGCCGTGCCAGTGGTCGGGCATCAGCACCCACGCCAACAGCCGCGAGCGCGGCCACAGGCGCATATCGAGCAGCGCGTCGGTCGCCGCAGTGGCCAGACGTGGGTCGGCAAACAAAGCTCGCCGGCCGTCAGTGACCGACGTGACCAAATAAATGCCTTGGGTTTCGGAGCAACGCCCGCGACGGAGTGCGGCGTGTCCAGGAGGGCGCGGTGGAGACGGGGTCATGCGATACAGCGTCGTTGCCCGTCGCCAGCGCAGGTATCGGATGCGGGGTCGTCGTGAGGTCGGGGTTTGCCGCGAACTGGGGTCGCGGCTCACGCCGCTCTTACAGAGAAACCGCGGTGCCGCCCCTGTAGGAGCGGCGTAAGCCGCGACCGTCATCCTCCTGCTGCGCGATCATCGACGGCGATACATCTCTCTCCACGCCACCCTCAACCCGGAGCGCTGCGCAACACCACGATGCCGGCGACGATCAAAGCCACGCCGCCCAGGCGCAACGGGGTGATGGATTCGCCGAACAGGATCGAGCCGATCAGCACGGTGCCGGCGGCGCCGATGCCGGTCCACACGGCGTAGGCGCTGCCAACCGGCAAGGCGGTCAGGGCGCGGCCGAGCAGCCAGACGAAGGCGATCAGGGCGACGATCGAGGCCGCGGTCCACCAGGGTTTGGTATAGCCCTGCGACAACTTCATCGTCAGCGCCCAGGCCACGTCGATCAGGCCGGCAGCGATCAGCATGGTCCAGGCGACGGAGGGTTTGATCGCTTCGCCGATCATGGCGCTTTCTCGCGGCGCAAGGCTTCGGCGACGCTGTCGCGGGCGCGCACGCGCTCGAGGTAGGCAGCCAAGGCGGGGTACGGGTCGAGCGCGATCTTCAGCGGGCGGGTCCAGTCGACGATGGTGAACAAGTACGCATCGGCGACGCTGAAACGCTCGCCCAGCAGGTAGTCGCGATCGGCGAGGTGGCGCTCGACCACGGCCAGGCGCTTGGCCAGGCGTTCGCGTGCGACGTTGGCGGCCTGTTCGCCGTATTCGGGATGGAACAGCCAGGGGCTGAAGGTCTTGTGCAGTTCGGAGCTGATGAAGTTCAACCAGCGGTGCAGTTCGTCGCGCTCGGGCGTGCCCACCGCGGGGGCGAGGCCAGCCTCGGGCTTCAGGTCGGCCAGGTGCAGCAGCATCGCCACGCCCTCGGTGAGCACGCGGCCGTCGTCGAGTTCCAACACCGGCACGTAGCCGAGCGGGTTGATCTGGCGGAAGTCGCGGCCGTCGGCGACGACGACCGGGTCGGCGCCGATGCGCACGCGGCGCAGTTCGGCGTCGAGACCGAGTTCGCGGATGGCGATGTGGGGGGCGAACGAGCAGGTGCCGGGGGTGAAGTAAAGTTTCATGAGCGCACTCCGTTGGGATGGCGCTACTTTCGGCGTCCGCCGCGGCGGCGCCAACACGGCGAACCGACAAGGATTGCTTGCACATGCGACACGAACGATTGAGCCTGGACGACCTGGAGCTGGTGCGCGCGATCGGCGCGCACGGCAGCCTGACCGGCGCGGCCAAGGCCTTGGGGCTGGACCATTCGAGTGCGTTCCGGCGCCTGGCCGCGGTCGAGGCGCGGGTCGGTGCGGCGCTGTTCCGGCGCAGTCGCCGCGGCTATACGCCGACCGATGCCGGCGAGCTGACCATCGCCAGCGCGCAGCGCGTGCTGGCCGAGACCGAGCGCCTGCAGCGCGAGCTCGCCGGGCGCGATGCGCGCACCGAAGGGCGCATCCGCATCACCTTGCCGGACACCTTGGCGCCGGTGGCAGCGCGCATGTGCGCGGCGTTTCGCGTCGAGCAGCCGGGGTTACGTTGCGACCTGGTCGTGGCCAATGCGTTCCTGAGCCTGCAGCAGCAGGATGCGGATGTGGCGCTGCGGGCGAGCGTGTTGCCGCCGGAGGGGTTGTCGTCGCGCAAGGTCGCGGCGATTTCGATCGCGGCCTATGCGGCGGCTGGACGCGGCGGCGGGCGCGGTGCCGGGCGCGGCAAGACCACGCTCGACGAAGCGGCGTTGGCGCAAGGCGATTGGGTCGCGCTCGACGAGAGCCTGGCGCATCTGTCGTCGGCGCAGTGGTTGAGCGACCGGGTGCCGGCCGAACGCATCGCGATGCGGGTCAATACCCTGCCGGCGGCGTTGGCGGCGTGCGAGGCGGGATTGGGACGGGCCTTGTTGCCGTGTTATCTGGCCGATGCGTCGCCGGCGGTGCGGCGGATTTCGGCGCCGTTGCCGCAGGTACGGGCGGATCTGTGGTTCGCGACGCATCCGGATCTGCGGCGCTCGGCGAAGGTGAAGTTGTTGCGGGAGTTTGCGTTGCGGTGGTTGCCGGGCGAGGTGGCGTTGGAGTGAGGCGGTTGATCGGCGCGCGGCCCTCACCCCAACCCCGCTCCCGTGAACGGGAGAGAGGATTTGTCGCGGCGTGACCGGGGTTGGGTGCGGGATACAGCAATACAGAATGCGGGGATGTAGCGGCGATGCGCGGGTGTTTGATGTGGCGCCGCGAGCGTTCGCTTTCGCGGTCGCGGCTCGCGCCGCTCCTACCCTGTACGCGGCTTTGGGGTAGGAGCGGCGCGAGCCGCGACCGCGCCAATCAATTGCCGATGCAAACGAAGCACTGAAGCAAATCCCCCTGCCCCCTTTTCCAAAGGGGGGAATAGCACGGGGCTAGCAGGGAACGGCGCGGCGTTGTGTTCCGTGTAGGAGCGACGCGAATCGCGACCAGGAATTTGCGCTTCCTGGGTAGGAGCGGCGCGAGCCGCGACCACGCAAATCAATCGACGATGCAAACGAAGCATTGCGGCGAATCCCCCCGCCCCCTCAACAAAGGGGGAACTGCGCGGGGATGCGTGGCTGTCGCAGCGCCGGCTGCGTCATCGACGCAGCCGACGGTTACCGCGAAACGCGGCTCAGGTGCCGCCGACTTCGCCCAGGCCTTTGCGCTCGGATTCGCGCGAGGCGCGGATCTGGGCGTCGACGGCGGCGATCGCGGTCATGTTGACGACGCGGCGCGGGGTCGAGGCCGGGGTCAGGATGTGCGCCGGCTTGTCCAGGCCCATCAGGATCGGGCCGATGGCCACGCCGTCGGTCATCACCCGCACCATGTTGTAGGTGATGTTGGCGGCGTCGAGGTTCGGCAGCACGAACAGGTTGGCGCGGCCGTGCAGGGTCGCGTTCGGGAAGATGCGCTTGCGCAGTGCGTCGTCCCAAGCCGTGTCGGCCTGCATTTCGCCGTCCATCTCGAGCTTGGGCTGGCGCTGCTTGATGATCTGGCGAACCTTGCGCATCTTCGCCGCCGACGGGTTGTCGTGGCTGCCGTAGTTGGAGTGCGACAGCAAGGCGACCTTGGGCTCGATGCCGAACAGCTTGAGGCGGTAGGTCGCCTGCAGGGTCGCTTCGGCGATCTGCTCGGCGGTCGGGTCGACCTGCACATGGGTGTCGAGGAAGAACCAGGCGCCCTGGTCGTTGATCACGCCGGTCATCGCCGAGGTGCCCGACACGCCCGGGTCGAAGTCGAAGATGCTGCGCATGTAGCCGAGCTTCTTGTGGAAGCGGCCGACCAAGCCGGAGATCATCGCATCGGCCTCTCCACGCTCGACCATGAGGGCAGCGATCAAGGTGGGACGCGAACGCAGCAGGTTCTTCGCCGCCGCCGGGGACACGCCGCGGCGCTCGGTCAGGGCGTGGTACTGCTGCCAGTAATCGTTGAAGCGCGGGTCGTCGTTGATGTTGGTCAACTCGAAGTCCACGCCTTCGCGCATGCGCAGGCCGAGGCGCTGGATGCGGGTTTCGATGACGTCGGGGCGGCCGATCAGGATCGGGTGGGCCAGTTCCTCGTCGATCACCGTCTGCACCGCGCGCAGCACGGTCTCTTCCTCGCCTTCGGCGTAGACCACGCGCTTGCGGTCGGCGCGGGCGCGGTCGTAGACCGGCTTCATCAGCAGGCCGGTGCGGTAGATGTATTGGCTGAGCCGTTCCTCGTACTCGTCCATGTCGACGATCGGACGCGCGGCGACGCCGGAGTCCATCGCCGCCTTGGCCACGGCCGGGGCCAGCATGACCAGCAGGCGCGGGTCGAACGGGCGCGGGATCAGGTACTCGGCGCCGAAGGTCGGCACGTCGCCGCCGTAGGCGCTGCCGAGGTCGGACGATTCCATGCGCGCCAATTGGGCAATCGCGCGCACGCAGGCCAGCTTCATTTCTTCGTTGATGACGGTGGCGCCGACATCGAGCGCGCCGCGGAAGATGTACGGGAAGCACAGCGCGTTGTTGACCTGGTTCGGATAGTCCGAACGGCCGGTCGCGATGATGCAGTCCGGACGCACGGCCTTGGCGTCTTCGGGCAGGATTTCCGGGTAGGGATTGGCCAGCGCCAGGATGATCGGCTTGGCGGCCATGGTCGCGACCATCTCGGCCTTGAGCACGCCGCCGGCCGACAGGCCGAGGAACACGTCGGCGCCGGCGACGATGTCGGCCAGGGTGCGCTTGTCGGTGTCGCGGGCGTAGCGGGCCTTGTCCGGGTCGAGGTTGGGGCGGCCGGTGTAGAGCACGCCGTCGCGGTCGACCGCGAGGATGTTCTCCGGCTTCATGCCCAGGGCGACCAGCATGTCGAGGCAGGCGATGCCGGCCGCACCGGCGCCGCTGGTGGCCAGCTTGACGTCTTCGATCTTCTTGCCGACTACTTCCAGGGCGTTGAACACCGCGGCGCCGACGATGATCGCGGTGCCGTGCTGGTCGTCGTGGAACACCGGGATCTTCATGCGCTCGCGCAGCTTGCGCTCGACGATGAAGCACTCCGGGGCCTTGATGTCTTCGAGGTTGATGCCGCCGAAGGTGGGCTCCAGCGAGGCGATGATGTCGACCAGCTTGTCGGGGTCGCGCTCGTCGATCTCGATGTCGAACACGTCGATGCCGGCGAACTTCTGGAACAGCACGCCCTTGCCTTCCATGACCGGCTTGCCGGCCAGCGGGCCGATGTCGCCCAGGCCGAGCACGGCGGTGCCGTTGCTGATGACCGCGACCAGGTTGCCGCGGGCGGTGAGCTCGCTGGCGGCGTTGGGATCTTCGACGATGGCCTCGCAGGCGTAGGCCACGCCCGGCGAATAGGCCAGGGCGAGGTCGCGCTGGGTCACCATCGGCTTGGTCGCGGTGACCTTGATCTTGCCCGGCGGGCTGAGGCGGTGGTAGTCGAGCGCGGCGGTTTTCAGATCGTTGTCGGACATCAGGGAATGGCTGCCGTGGCAAGGGCGCGAGGAAAGGTGGACTTGCAGTCTAAAGGATCGCCGACGCGGATTCGCGCGACCGCGGTGGCGAAAGCCTTAGTACTTTGGAGTTGTACCCGCACGACGGTGCGGGCGCTTTGCCGAACCCGGCGCGGGCCGGCCGCGACGGTCGGGCGCGGCAGCGAACCGACGCCGGCGTATGGGCGGGCCGGCTCGAGGCCGACGGGCCTAAGGCGAACCCGGTCACGGTGCATCGGCGGCCTGCTTGCGTCCGGGCTGGACCGTGCTGCGCCAGGCCTCGAGGAACTGGCGCCGCTTGAGCGCATCCAGATACACCAGCAGACCTGGCCCGAGCGGGATCGGGCGCAGGGCGCGCACCCGCGCGCCGTCGCGCGCATGCGGCGACAGCGGCGCGCCGTTGGCGGCGCGGATCGGCTGCAGGCCGACTTGCTGGGCCAGCATGGCCTGGCCGCGCGGCGACAACAGGTAATCGAGGAAGCGCCCGGCCTCGGCCGCGTTCGGCGCGCTGCGCGGGATCAGCGCGGTGCGCAGCAGGACCAGGGTGTAGTCCTCGGGCAGGACCATGCCGAGCGGCGCGCCGGCGTCGATGCGGGCCTGGGCGTAGGAGCCGAGCACGTTGTAGGCCAGGGCGAGTTCGCCGCGGGCGACGCGGTCGAGCAAGGCGCCGGTGCGCTCTTCCAGGCGCACGCGGTTGTCGCCGAGCGCGGCCTGCAACGCGCCGGCCATGCTGCCGAGCTGATGATCCTGGGTCGCCAGCAGGTAGCCGACGCTGCTGCGGGCGACGTCGTAGGTGCCGACCCGGCCGGCCAAGGGCGCGGCCGGGTCGCGCAGCAGGGCCAGCAGCTGTCGGCGCGTATGCGGCACCCGCGCCGCCGGCAGCAGACGCTTGTTGTAGACGATGACGATGGGTTCGTAGCTGATGCCGAAGGCTTCATGGCGCCAGTGCGACCACGCCGGCAGGCCGACCGTGGCCGGCGAGCGGTGGGCCAGCGCATGGCCGTCGTTGGCCAGCTTGGTCTGCAGGTCCATGCCGCTGCTGATCAGCAGGTCGGCAACGCGGCCGCGGCCGGCGGCGAGGTGGCGGGTGTAGATGTCCTGGGCGACGAGGTCGGAATACTCGACTTCGGTGCCCGGATGCAGGCGCTGGTAGTCGGAGATGACCGCGGCGAAGTTCTCGATGTCGGTCGAACCGTGGATGCGCAGGCGCGCGGTGGTGGTCTGCGGCGATTGGAAGATGCGGATGTCGCCGGGGGCGGCGTGGGCTGGGGCGGGGGCGAAGAACGAGTTCAGAAGAGTGAGGAACGAGTACAGGCAAAAGCAGCGCGCGGCGCTGTAGCGCGAGGCATCCCGCTTTTTCTCGTTTCTCATTTTTCTCGACTCGTTTTTCAAACCACGCTCCTCGGCAGGCTGAGAGTGACGATCAGCCCGCCGCCGACCCGATTGGACAGATCGATGCGGCCGCCGTGGCTGTCGACGATGCGTTTGACGATCGCCAGGCCGAGCCCGGCGCCGCCGGCGGCAGCATCGTGGCCGCGGGCGAAGCGCTCGAACACGGTCTGCGCGTCGGCCGGGGCGATGCCGGGGCCGTGGTCGGCCACGGTCAGCACCGCCGTCGAGGCGCCCTCGCCTTCGGCCACGGTCAGAGCGATCTGCAGCGGCCCGCCATCGCTGCCGGGCCGTGGTTGGCCGTGCTTGAGCGCGTTGTCGATCAGGTTCTTGATCGCCTCGCGCAGCAGCAAGGCATCGCCGCGCACCAATACCGGCCCTTGGGTCGCAGCCAGGCGCACGTCGGGGCGCGGGCCGGACTGCGGGATCGATTCGTACAGCGCTTGATGCAGCAGCTCGGCCAGGTCGACGGTCTCGAACTGTTGCAGGTGCGAGCGGTGGATCGCGCTGGCATCGCTGAGCAACTGGTTGAGCAAACGGCTCATGTGGCTGGCGTTGCGTTCGATGGTGACCAGGCTGCGGCGCTGTTCGGCCGGGTCGTCCTCGTCGAGGGCAAGCTGGGCCTGGGCGCGCAAGGCCGCCAGCGGCGTGCGCATCTGATGTGCGGCATCGGCCATGAATGCGCGCAGGGTCTCGTTGCTCGCCGACAGGCGCGCCATGAAACGGTTCAAGGCGCCGACCAGTTGATCGAGTTCGAGCGGCACTTCGCCGGCGACCGGCTTGAGGTCGGAAGGTTCGCGCAGTGACAGATCGCGTTCGAGCTTCTGCAGGGGCCGCAGCGCGCGATGCACGCCGATCCAGACCAGGGCCAGAGCGGCGAACGACAACACGACGATGGCGACGATGGCGCGCAGCACCACATCGTCGGCCAGGGCCTCGCGGGCGATGCGGGTCTGGCCGACCTGGACGATCGCCTGCCCTTGCGTGGCCGGGCCGGCGACCCAGCGCGATACTGCGACGAAGCGGGTGGGCTCACCGCGATACAGCGCATCGAACAAACGCGGCTTGCCATCGAGCGGGGGCGACGGCGGCAACGGCAAGTCGTCGTAACCCGTAATGGTTGCGCCTTCGCGGCTGGCGACGCGGTAGAACACCCGGTCTTCCGGCGCCATCGCCAGCAGATCGAGCGCGGCGTACGGCAGGTCGACCTGCCATTGGCCGTCGACCAGGGCCACGCTGTCGGCGATCGACAGTGCCGAGGCGATCAGCAGGTGATCGTAGGAGCGGTCGGCGGCTGCGCGGCCGTAGCTGCGCGCAGCGACGAACAACAGCACCGCACCGATCAAGGATAAGGCGCCGAGATAAACCAGCAGGGTGCGGCGGATCGAACCGTGCCGCGCCGGCGATGCATGCGTGGATTCACGCATCGAGCGGCTCCGCGCCGACCTGCGTCTCGGCCGGCGGCGCCGCTTCGAGCATGTAGCCCACGCCGCGCACGGTGAGGATGCGCAAGGGCGCGGCGGCAAGGCGCTTGCGCAGGCGGCCGACGTACAACTCGATCGCGTTCGGCCCGGCCTCGTCGTCGAAGCCGAACAGGCCGTTGCCGATCTCGTCCTTGCTGACCACCTGGCCGAGCTTGCCGATCAGGATTTCGAGCAGGCGGAACTCGCGGTTCGGCACGTCGATCGCCTCGCCGTCGAGCGTGACCCGATGCGCGGCGCTGTCGAAGGCCAAGCTGCCGACCTGGATCACGCCGGCGGCGCGGCCCTGGTTACGACGCAGCAGCACCCGACAGCGCGCTTCGAACTCGCGGAAATCGAAAGGCTTGCCGAGGTAATCGTCGGCGCCGACGTCGAGCGCCTTGACCCGGTCCTCGATGCCGTCGCGCGCGGTGAGCATCAGCACCGGCGTGGTGTCGCCGCGCTCGCGTAAGCCAGCGAGCAGGCTGAGGCCGTTGAGCCGCGGCAGGCCGATGTCGAGCACGATCAAGTCGAAGGACTGATAACGAAGCACACTGGCTGCGGCGATGCCGTCGGACTGCCAGTCGACCGCATGACCGTCGCGACGCATCCGCCTGACGATGGCGTCGGCCAGATCCGCGTTGTCCTCGACCAAAAGAATGCGCATCGAACGGGGGCCCTCGCAGTGGCCGAAGTCAGGTACCACCGGGCCGATCTCGGCGGTGAGAACAGTCCAATGACAGGTCAATGACAGCTTCGCCCGCCTAGCCTGCGCTCGAGGGGTTGCGGCTGGCCGTCCTGGCCGAAGCAACTATAAGCGCACCAACACGCGCCTGTCGTCGAAAAACGGCAGAAAAATAGGGAAACCAGATGCCTACGATGGTGCTTTTCCGTCATGCCGCCGCGTGCGCCGCGCTGTGCCTGTTCGCCGCCCCGTGCCTGGCCGAAGACGGCCCGGTCACCGCCGAACTCGGCGGCCGCCTGCACTGGGACTTCGCCGATTTCGACAACGACGCGCGCGGCCTGCGCAACGGCGACGACACCGAGGTGCGCCGGCTGTGGCTCGACGTGTCCGGCAAGTTCTACGGCTGGGGCTACAAGATCGAAGGCGACTTCGCCGGCCTGCAGGACGATTTCTCCAAGGACAGCATCGAAGCCAAGGACGTCTACGTCACCCGCGATTTCAAGGCCGGCAAGCTGACCCTGGGCCAGTTCAAGCAGCACTTCACCCTCGACGACCGCATCAGCTCGAACTACGGCGTATTCATGGAGCGCAGCATGTTCGCCAGCTCGGTCGCGCCGCTGTACCGGCTGGGCGCCGCCTGGATCACCGCGCGCGACGACTACACCGTCGCCGGCAGCGTCTACAGCCTGGAAAGCATCGACGTGTGGCAGGTCAAGGGCCACGCTGTCGGCGCGCGCGGCACTTGGACGCCGCTGCATGCGGACGAACGCACCCTGCACCTGGGCCTGTCGCTGGCGCGCGAGGCCTACGACCATCCCGGCCGCGACGGCGCCAACGCGCTGCGCATCGCGCCGCGCCCGGCCGGGCATCTGTCCGACAACAGCCGCGCGACCTTGGTCAACTTCAATCGCGGGCTCGACACCGACGTCGACAAGTACTCGCTCGAGTTCGGCCTCGCCCACGGACCGCTGTATGTGCAGTCCGAACTCGGCGGCGCCAACTTCGACGACGGCAGCCAGCGCGGCCAGATCCGTTCGGCCTATGGCCTGGTCGGCTGGTTCCTGACCGGCGAGTCGATGCCCTACGACAGCAAGACCGGCCGCTTCGCCCGGGTCAAACCGGCGCGCAGCAGCGGTGCCTGGCAGGTCGCGCTGCGCTACGACACGATCCGCGGCAAGCAGCACCTCGACGGCGCCGCGAATTTCAGCGACGTATCGATGGAGCAGGCGAGCCTCGGGGTGAACTGGCATCTGCGTTCGAACCTGCGCTTCATGCTCGATTGGATCGAGAGTCGCAACCGCGATCGCCTGGCGGGCGTCACGCTCGATCGGACCCGGGCGTTAACGGGGCGGTTCCAGTACGACTTTTGAAGCAGGAGTGAGAGGCGAGGAGTGAGGAGTGAGTAACGGCACTCCGCTCTTGCTCGTTCCTCACTCCTCACTCCTCACTTCTCGCCCCCACCGGAGTTCCTCATGTTGACCGCGCTCGGCTTCGGCATGGTCCTGACCTTCATGTATCTGATCATGAGCAAGCGGATGTCGCCGCTGGTGGCTCTGATCGTGATCCCGATCCTGTTCGCCCTGGTCGGCGGTTTCCGCAACGACATCGGCGAGATGATGATCGAGGGCATCAAGAAGATCGCGCCGACCGGCGTGATGCTGATGTTCGCGATCCTGTACTTCGGGGTGATGATCGATGCCGGTCTGTTCGACCCGGTAGTCAAGCGCATCCTCAAGCTGGTCAAGGGTGACCCGGTCAAGATCGTGGTCGGCACCGCGGTGCTGGCGATGCTGATCTCGCTCGACGGCGACGGCTCGACCACCTACATGATCACCGTCTCGGCGATGCTGCCGCTGTTTCAGCGCCTGCGCATGAACGCGCTCAACCTGACCTGCGTGACCATCCTCGCCGGCGGGGTGATGAACCTGACCCCATGGGGCGGCCCGACCGCGCGCGCCGCGACCGCCTTGCACGTCGACCCCAGCGACGTATTCGTGCCGCTGGTGCCGGCGATGGCGGTGTCCTTGGTCGGCATCCTGCTGCTGGCCTGGTACCTCGGCCTGCGCGAGCGCAAGCGCCTCGGCATCGTCACCCTGGACGGCCATGCCGCCGACTGGAACCCCGACCTCGACACCGCCAGCGACAATCTGCCGACCCTGGCCGACAGCGAAGACACCAAGCGGCCGAAGCTGTTGTGGATCAACGCCGCGCTGACGCTCGGATTGATGACGGCGCTGGTGCTCGGCGTGCTGCCGCTGCCGGTGTTGTTCATGATCGGCTTCGCCTTCGCCCTGGTGATCAACTACCCCGACCTCGCCGAACAGCGCCGCCGCATCGGCAACCATGCCGGTAACGTGCTCGCAGTGGTGTCGCTGATCTTCGCCGCCGGCATTTTCACCGGCATTTTGTCCAACACCGGCATGGTCGAGGCGATGTCGCGCAGCTTCCTGGCGGTGATTCCCGACGCCTGGGGCCCGTACCTGGCGGTGATCACGGCCATCGCGAGCATGCCGTTCACTTTCTTCATGTCCAACGACGCCTTCTACTTCGGCGTGTTGCCGATCCTGTCGGAAGCAGCCGGCCATTACGGCATCACCCCGGTCGAGATGGCGCGTGCCTCGCTCGCCGGCCAGCCGGTGCATCTGCTGAGCCCGCTGGTGCCGTCGACCTATCTGCTGGTCGGCATGGCCAACGTCGATTTCGCCGACCACCAGCGCTTCGCCCTGAAATGGGCGGTGTTGATCTCGCTGGTGCTGATGTTCGCTTCGCTGGCGCTGGCGTTGTATCCGCTGGCGTCTTGAGGCGAGGAGTGAGTAGGCAGGAGTGAGGAGTGAGTGAGAGCGACAAGCTCCCTCACCTCGCACATACGCCTCCACTCACTCTCACTCCTCTCGACTCACTCCTTATCCCTCAACTCACTCCTCTCTGCTTACTTCTCACTCCTACCACCCACGAGGGACGCCATGACACTCCGCATCGCCTACGTCACCAGCGGCATGGGCAGCCTCGGCACCGCGATTTGCCAGAAGCTCGCCCACGGCGGCCACACCGTGGTCGCCGGCTGCGGGCCCAACTCGCCGCGCAAGGCTACTTGGCTGCGCGAACAACGCGAGCTGGGTTTCGATTTCATCGCTTCCGAAGGCAATGCCGCCGACTGGGAGTCGACCGTCGCCGCATTCGCCAAGGTCAAGGCCGAGGTCGGCGAGATCGACGTACTGGTCAACAACGCCGGCGGCACCCGCGACGTGCTGTTCCGGCAGATGACCCGCGAGGACTGGAACGCGGTGATGGCCGGCAACCTGCACAGCCTGTTCAACATCACCAAGCAGGTCATCGACGGCATGTCGGCGCGCGGCTGGGGCCGGATCATCAACATCGCCTCGGTCAGCGCGCAGAAAGGCCAGATCGGCCAGGTCAACTACGCCACGGCGAAGTCGGCGATGCATGGCTTCACCCGCGCCCTGGCCCAGGAGTTCGCCGCGCGCGGCGTCACCGTCAACACGGTATCGCCCGGCTATGTGGCCAGCGCCGCGATCAGCGCGTTTCCGCCCGATGTGCTCGACCGGCTCGCCGCGTCGGTGCCGGTGCGCCGCCTGGGCAAGCCGGACGAGGTCGCCAGCCTGTGCGCGTGGTTGGCCTCGGACGATGCGGCCTTCGTGACCGGTGCGGATTACGCGGTCAACGGCGGGCTGCATATGGCTTGAAGCTAGAAACGAGTGGAGAGGAGTGAGGAATGAGTGAGAGCAAGCTATTGCCCTTACTCACTTCTCACTTTTCTGCACTCACTCCTGGCTCTCAACCGATTTCGCTGAAATCCCCCTCCGCCATCTGGTCGAGGCGGATGCGGTTGGCGAACAGCGAGAACGCCAGCATTCCGGCGAGTCCGTTCGCGCGGGTGATCCACGGCGGCATCCAGCGCGGCGGCGCGAGCACGCCGCTGTCGAACAAGGGCTCGAACCGCTGTACGTCGCCGAGGGTCATCTTGCCGGCGAACAACCAGCGGCACAGGTGCAGCTTCTGTTGGCGCAAGGCCCAGCGGAAGAAGGTGTGCACGCCGACCAGGCCACGCAGATAGACTGCGTCCTTGGTGAAGGCGGAGCCGCCGGTCGTGGGCACGCCGCGGAACACGCGCTGGGCCGAGGCGAAGCTGTCGGCCGGCGTTTGGCCGGCGTCGATGAAGTAGCGGAACACCTGGATGAAATCGGCGCCGTCGAGCGCCATCGCCACCGCGTCGATGCGCAGGCTCAGCCGTTTCATGCGGCCGATGTCGATGCTGCCGGTGATCTGTTCGGCGAAGGTCGCCAGGCCTTCCTGGGTCGCGGTGGTACGCGGCGACGACAGCGCCAGGCTCGGCAGCACCGGCTGTTCGCGGCCGTTGAGCGCGGTCAGCGAGTGCACGAAGGCTTCGTGCTGCAGCAGCTGATGGCGGTCGTAGTCGCTGAAGGCGGCGCCGCTGCGCAGGCGGATGCGGGTCGCGCCGGCGGCGGCCTTGGCGATCAGGTCCGGGTCGAGCACGACCTCGATCACGCGGGCGTCGAAGTAATCGTCGAGATCGCGCTGCAGTTGCAGGCTCAAGGCAGTCGCCGAGATTTCCACGGTTTCGGCCGGCGACATCAGCTCGCGGTCGAGTTCGTTGGCGATCGAGATGAAATGATTGGCGGCCTCGCGCGTGCTCGGCCCCTGCCCGGGCAGCGCCGCATCGGGCTTGCCGAACAACTGCACCGAATAGCCCGTGACCGCGGTCGAGCCCAACGATTCCAGCAACTGCGCGGCCACGCCCCAGGAATGCGCCGATTCGATCAGGTACTCGCCGAGCGGATGATCCGGATCGGCTTCGGCGGCGACCGCTTCGAGCTCACGCCGGGCTTCGCTGAAGTCGTACTTCGGATACTCGATGATCGGCAACTGCGCGGTGCCGCGCGCGTAGTCGTCGAGGAACTGCACCTCCAGGCCCGACGGCCAACTCGCCATGGTCAGCAGCTTGATCCCGCGCGCGACCCGGACCATGCGCGCATCGAGCGCGGCGTGATGCTGGATTTCGCTGTGCAGACTGGGGCTGAGCAGGCTCATGCAGCAGGGCCTTGGGGGTGTTTCGCGGTGGAGAGCGAGAGCGGTTCGGCCAGCGCAAACGCCCCGTCTGCGCCCGGCTTTACGACTGAACCCGGGCGCTCAGCGGCGCCCATGCTTGTCGTCCGGCCGCTTGCCGGGCGCCTTGCCGGCCACTTTCTCGTCGGCCTTCTGCGCGCGCCGGTTGGCCAGCTTGTTGGCCGCGCCGGCGACTTCGTCGCGCAATTTCAAATAGTTGGCGAACCGCTGCGGGTCGAGCCGGCCGCCTTCGATCGCCGCGCGTACGGCGCAGCCGGGTTCGCGGTCGTGCGAGCAGTCGCGGAACTTGCACTGCTCGGCCAAGGCTTCGACGTCGCTGAAATTCTCGGCGACGTCTTCCTCGCCGGTCGGCTTGAGCTCGCGCATGCCCGGGGTGTCGATCAGGCAGGCGCCCGACGGCAGCGGGATCAGGGCGCGGTGGGTGGTGGTGTGGCGGCCACGCGCATCGCTCTCGCGCACCGCGCCGGTCTTCATGCGCTCGATGCCCAGCAGGCTGTTGGTCAGGGTCGACTTGCCGGCGCCGGAAGAACCCACCAGCACCACGGTGCGGCCCGGCTGCAGCCACGGCGCCATCGCCGCGACGCTGCCGTCGCGGTCGCGCGCGTTGACCGCGCGGATCGCCACGCCCTGGGCCAGCTCGATCAAGGCGCCGGTCGCCTCGGCGACCGCGTTCTCGTCGGCGGCGATGGCTTCGTCGGCCTTGGTCAGCACCACCACCGGCTCGGCGCCGCCGCGGACCAGCAGCAGATAGCGCTCGATCCGGCGCGGATTGAAGTCGGCATCCAGCCCGCAGACGATGAACACCGTGTCGATGTTCGCCGCGATCAACTGCTGCTTGTAATGCTCGCCGGCGGCGCCGCGCTTGATCGCGCTGTAGCGCGGCAGCAGCGCGACGACCTTGCCGCGGCTGCCGTCGCCCTCGATCAGCAGCCAGTCGCCGACCCCGGGGCGCTGTTCGGGCGCGACCGAGCCTTTCTTGTAATTGGCCGGGCGCTGCCATTCGGGCAGGGATTCGACCCGATAGCCGCTGTCGGGGCCTTCGGACACGACATAGCCGCTGCGGTGCTGCTCGGTCACCCGCGCCGGGCGGGCCTGAGGGTGGTCGAGCAGCGCCTGGCGCCAGACGGGGTCGGCGGGCAACGGCTCGGCGGCCGTGATCGGCCAGCCGATCGCCTGCAAGGCAGCGAGTTCAGGAGTCAAAGGCGCGGGCAACGAGGGTCATGGCGCGATTCTACATAGGCCGGCCGCGGGTTTCGGCCCCGGCGGCGGGCTCCGGACCGGCGGCGAAGGCGGCGGCGGCCGGGAATGGGGCCGCCGGCGCGGCCAATCCGTGCCCGCCTGCGCAGATCGCCGACGCCCGGAATCGGCGCCCCCGGCTGATTCGCCGGACCGATTCAGCTAGTCTGGGGGTCTCTCCTTCGACCCAGCCCTGCCCCGATGTCATTGCCGCCCCTGAAAACCCGCGAACGCCTGTCCGAAGTCCGTTACGAAATCCGCGGTGAACTGGCCCGGCGAGCCCGTGAGTTGGAGGCCCAGGGACGCAAGCAGATCAAGCTCAACATCGGCAACCCCGGCGCCTTCGGCTTCCGCGCGCCCGAACATCTGCAGCGCGCGATCGCCGACCACATCGCCAACACCGATCCCTATACCCATCAGCAAGGCCTGCCGGCCGCGCGCGAAGCCATCGCCGCGTTCCACAAGCGCCGCGGCACGCCCAACGCCTCGCCCGAGCGCGTGTTCGTCGGCAACGGCGTCAGCGAGCTGATCGACCTGTCGCTGCGCGCCCTGCTCAATCCCGGCGACGAAGTGCTGCTGCCCTCGCCCGACTACCCGCTGTGGTCGGCCGCGACCATCCTCAACGACGGCCGCCCGGTGTATTACCGCTGCCAGCCCGAGAACGGCTTCCTGCCCGACCCGGACGAGATCGAGCAATTGATCTCCAGCCGCACCCGCGCGATCGTGCTGATCAACCCGAACAACCCGACCGGCGCGGCTTACCCGCGCGAGCTGATCGAACGCATCGTCGCGATCGCCGCGCGCCACAAGCTGCTGCTGATGTGCGACGAGATCTACGACTCGATCCTCTACGACGGTGCCCAGTTCACCCCGGTCGCGCCGATCGCCGGCGACCTGCCCTGCCTGAGCTTCGGCGGCCTGTCCAAGGTGCACCGCGCCTGCGGCTGGCGCGTGGGTTGGGCGGTGCTGTCGGGCGACCCGGTCGCCAGCGGCGACTTCCACCACGCCATGGACCTGCTCGGCGCGCTGCGCCTGTGCGCCAACGTGCCGGGCCAGTTCGCGATCGAAGCCGCGCTCAACGGCGAAGACACCATCACCCCGCTGTGCGTGCCGGGCGGACGCCTGTACGAGGCGCGCCGCGCGGTGATCGAGTCGGTCGAAGCCAGCCGGCACCTGGAGCTGGTCGCGCCGGCCGGCGCCCTGTACGCGTTCCCGGCCGTGGTCGGCGCCGCCGCGCAGGGCTTCGACGACCACAAGTTCGCGCTGGAACTGCTCGAAACCGAAGACGTGCTGGTGGTGCCGGGCTCGAGCTTCAACGTGCCCTACCGCAACCACTTCCGCGTCACCCTGCTGCCGCAGCCGGCCGAAGTGCGCGAGGTGTTCCAGCGCATCGAACGCGTGCTCGACCGTTACGCCGAGCGCGGCGCCCAGGTCGAAACGCAGCGCGCCGCGGTGGCCTGAAGCGACCATGGCGCTGTCTTATCTCGCGCTCGGCGATAGCTACACCATTGGCGAAGCCGTGCCCGAAGCCGGGCGTTGGCCGCTGCAGATGGCCGGCACGCTGCGCGAGCGCGGCGTCGACCTCGCCGACCCGCGCATCATCGCCACCACCGGCTGGACCACCGACGAGCTCGCGCTCGCGCTGGATCTGGCCGAACCGCTGGGGCAGTGGGATTTCGTCAGCCTGTTGATCGGCGTCAACAACCAGTACCGCGGCCGCAGCGCGGTGCAGTACGGCGTCGAGTTCCGCGAACTGCTCGAACGCGCGATCCGTTACGCCCACGGCCGCGCCGACCGCGTGCTGGTGCTGTCGATCCCCGATTGGGGCGCGACCCCGTTCGGCGCCAGCGACAAGCGCAGCCCGGCGACGATCGGCGCCGAGCTCGATGTGTTCAATCAGGCCGCGCGCGATATCTGCACGCGGCATGGCGTCGCCTTCGTCGACATCACTCCGGTCTCGCGCGCACGCGGCAGCGAAGCGGCGATGGTCGCCGAGGATGGCCTGCATCCGTCGGCGGCGATGTACACGCAGTGGACCGAACTGGCCGTGCCGGTGGCGCAGCGGCTGCTGGCCTCGCGCGCGGACTGAACGCGGCCGCGCCGAGTGCGGCGACGGTGTACTCGATGCCGCCCCGTCGCGACCGCCGAGCGCGGGCCGCGCCGGGATGCCAAACTGCCGCCGGCGGCACGGCCGCGAACGGAGTCCGGACCCAGCAATGAACGAAGCGGTACAAGCCATGGCCCACGGACAGGCGGACCGCATCGCGCGCGCCTATCTGCCCGAGCACCCGCTCGGCAATCGTTGGGACTATTACTACAGCCGCGCCAAGCTCGGCAGCGATCCGCTCTATCCGGGCGTCAGCGCAGCCTTGCGCGGCACCCGCGCGCCGCTGCTGGACCTGGGCTGCGGCCTCGGCCTGCTCGCCCACACCTTGCTGGCCGACGGCATCCGCCTGCCGTATCGCGGCGTCGACAGCGATGCGGCGAAGATCCGCCGCGCCACCCGCGCCGCGGCGCGGGTCGGCCTGGATCAGGCCGTGTTCGAGACCGTCGACCTCGCTCACGAAGTGCCTGAGCATCGCGGCAGCGTGGTGATGCTCGACGTGCTGCAGTTCATTCCCTACCCGGCGCAGGCACGCGCGATCGACGCCATGATCGCGATGCTGACCCCGGGCGCGCGCCTGGTGATCCGCACCGGCCTCGACGACGGCACCCACCGTGCCCGCATCACCCTCGCGGTCGACCTGTTCTCGCGCGCGCTGGGCTGGATGAATGCGATGCCGCGCTACTACCCCAACGGAGAAGGTTTGCGCGCGCGCTTGCGCGAAGCCGGTCTCGAGGTCGAGTTCACGCCGCTGTTCGGGCGCACGCCGTTCAACAACTGGCGGATCGTGGCGGCGCGACCGGAGTGAGGGGCACGCGGTAACCGGACAGGGCGCGGTCGCGGCTCGCGCCGCTCCTACCCTTATCGGCTCGGCCCAGGCGGCCCCTCATTCGACCGACGGCACCACGCAGCGATAATCCAGCTCGCGCAAACGCCGCAACAACACCGCCATGGTCTCGACATTGCGCCCATGGCGCGCGCCCTCGTGCATCAGCACGATCGCGCCCGGCGCGAGATCTTTTTCGATCCGCGCCACCACCGTGGCCGGGTCGGCCGCGACTGCATCGAAGCCGCGCGCGCTCCACGCCACCCGGATCAAACCGTGCGTGCTCAAGGGCTGCGCGGTGAACGGATTGGCCATGCCGACCACCGCCCGGAACCAGCGCAGGCGCAAGCCGGGGATCAAGGCCTGCAGTCGCGCCTGGGCGCCGCCGATCTCGGCGGCCATCGCCGCCGGCCCCAGCATCCAGAACCGCGCCGCGGGGTGGCTGGCGCTGTGGTTGCCCAGGTCGTGGCCGCGGCGGACGATCTCGCGTAGCAAGTCGGCGCGTTGTTCGGCGCGCTGCGCGACCACGAAGAAGGTGGCCTTGGCCTGGTGGGCGTCGAGCAGATCGAGCAGGGCCAGGGTGTCGTCGGAGGGGCCGTCGTCGATGGTCAGCCAGATCGCGCGTTCGCGGGTCGGCAGCCGCGACAGCACCGGGCTGAACAGACGCGAACGCGGCCACAGGGTGCCCCAGACCATCGCCCCGTGGCTCAGCAGCAAGGCCGGCAGGCCGACGGTCCAGCCGTAGCGCGCCCACAAGGCGACCATCAGCAGCTGCGAGCCGAGGAACAGCCACAGCCAGACACCAGGACGGCGCGGAGGACGATGGGCGACGAGGATGGCGTTCATGCGCGGCGGGCGGTTCCGAGGGTCGGGAGGGGCTCCGCGGCAGCCCGAGACGCCGGCGGATGCCGCATCCTACCTTGCGGCGTAGACTGCCCGCCCCCACCTTGCCCCTATCCCCGCCCGGCTGACCTCCATGTCCCTCGACCCTGCCCTGCGTTCGCGCATCGAAACCCTGCTCCAGTCCAACCGCGTCGTTCTGTTCATGAAGGGCGGCCCCACCGCGCCGCAATGCGGCTTCTCGGCCAAGGCCTCCGGCGCGCTCAACGCGCTGCTGCCGCAGGGCTATGCCCATGTCGACGTGCTGGCCGACGCTGAGATCCGCGAGGGCATCAAGCAATACGGCGAGTGGCCGACGATCCCGCAGCTCTACATCGACGCACAACTGGTCGGCGGCAGCGACATCGTCGAGCAGATGGCCGCCAGCGGCGAGCTGCACGAACTGCTCGGCCTGCCGGTCCCGGACCGCAGCCCGCCGAAGCTGACCATCACTCCGGCCGCGGCGAAGATGTTGCGCGACGCGGTGGCCAATGCCGGCGACAACTACGCGGTGCAGCTTGAAGTCGATGCGCGCCACAACGTCCGTCTGCAACTGGCGCCGGTCGACGCCAACGCCATCGCCGTCGAGGCCGAAGGCGTGCGCGTGCAGACCGACTGGATCAACGCCCGCCGCGCCGACGGCGTCAGCATCGACTGGGCCGACGACGAACGCGGCCGCGGCCTGGTCATCACCAACCCCAACGCCCCGCCGGCGGTGCAGCCGATCGCCCCCGAGCAGGCGCTCGCGCGCGCCGGCGAAGGCTCGCTGCGCGTGGTCGACGTGCGTCCCGCCGACGAACGCGCGATCGCCCGCGTCGGCATCGCTTTCGATACCTTCGATGCCGGCACCGATGCCCTCGAAGGCCTGCCCAAGGACACCCCGCTGGCGTTCCTGTGCCACCACGGCGGCCGCAGCGCCCAGGCCGCCGAGCACTTCCGCCAGCTCGGTTTCCGCGAGGTCTACAACATCGAAGGCGGCATCGACGCCTGGGCCAACCTGGACGCTTCGATTCCGAAGTACTGATCGATCGGCAGTTCTGATCGATCGGCAAGCCCGCATCGAACGGCCGCGACGCCCTGCGTCGCGGCCGTTTCGTTTTGTGGGCCGGGCTGGCGGATCGCCGCGCCGGCTCGGGCGGGTGCGCGGTCGCGACTCGCGTCGCTCCTACCCGAGCGCTGGCAACGCCGCGGATGGTCGTCGCTCTACCAACTTCTGGCCGATGGACATGGCGTGGCCATCGCCTAAGCTCGGCGCCGGCAACCACGCCTTGCCCCTTGCCCGCACGACCATCGCCACGGACCGGCGCATCCGACCCGGAGTCTTCTTCGTGAACGCTACCGCCGTGCCCGCCCTTCGCCGTTGTGCGCTCGCCCTGCTTCTGTGCCTGCTCTGCGCCGCCCCCGTGGCCCAGGCCAGCGACACCCCGGCCGCCACCGCCGCTCCCGTACAACAACTGCGCATCTACGAAATCTTCGAAGACACCAAACCGCATTTCCACGCCCGCTTCCGCGATCACGCCCTGCGCATCATGCGCCGCTACGACTTCCGCATCGTCGCTATGTGGGAGACCAAAACCGCGCAGCGCACCGAATTCGCCTACCTGCTCGAATGGCCCGACGAGACGACGATGAAGGACCGCTGGAGCAAGTTCATGGCCGACGAAGAATGGTCCGAGATCAAGCGCCAGACCCGCGTGCACGGCCGCATGGTCGGCGAGATCCAGGACCGCACCCTGCGCGTCGTCCCGTATTCGCCGCAGCAGCGGTTGTTGGATTGATGCGGCCGTAGCCGGAGCGCCGCCTGCGAGGGTAGGAGCGGCGCGAGCCGCGACGCAGGCTGACGGACTGCGGCGTCGGTTCGGGTGGGCGCGCGGTCGCGACTTGCGTCGCTCCTACCCAAGAGCGGCGGCGTCGCTCCTACAGGGGATACGACGCGTTCGCGGGGAAACGCGCCCCGGCTCAGCCCTTGAACCCGCCGCCATCGAGATAGGCCTGCTCCTCGACCGTGCTGTCCCGACCGAGCGCGGCATTGCGGTGCGGGAAGCGGCCGAAGCGCTCGATGATCTCGAGATGAGCCAGGGCCCACTGCGCGGCGTCGCTGCCGTCCTGGTTCGGCGGCAGGCCACGGTGCAATTCGACCGAACGGCGTTGATCGTCGATGGCCTCGGAATGCTCGAACGGCAAATAGAAGAACGCGCGCAGCGCCGGCTCGATGCTGCGGTCGTGGCCGAGTTCGAGCGCGCGCCGAGCGTAGTGCCGCGCGAGCGGGTCGGTCGCGTAGGAATGCGCGCTGCCGCGGAAGACGTTGCGCGGAATCTGATCGAGCAGGATCAACAGGGCCAGCGCGGATTCGGCATCGCGCTCGACCCAATCGTCGTGTTCGCGCCGCGCCGCGGCATGGTGCGCTTCGAGAAAGCCGCTGCGGCATTGGTGATCGAAGCTGTCGTTGCGATCGAACCAACGGGCGGGCCCGGCGTTGCGCCAGAAATCGACGACGTCTTTCGCGGTCACGGACATGCGGGTTCTCGCTGAGGATCAAGTGGCGAACCCTAGCAAACCAAGCGCGAAGCTGTCGCGCTCACCCTGCGACGGGCACCAAGCCGCATCGACATGAATCGCCGAAGATCGCAGGCCGCATCAAGCGGCCTGATCCTCGCCCAACTGCGTCTCCAGCTCGTTGATCCAGGCCACGGTGATGCTTTCCATGGTCACCGCGTGGATCAAGGGACGGATCGGCCCGGCCGAGTACGAATGCGAGACGAAACGCGCATGGCATTCGCGAAAAGTCAGCCAGGCTTCGTGCGCCCGCTCGAACGCCGCCAGGCCGTCGCCGTCGAGCTGCTTGCGCAGATGCGCGACCAAGCCCTGCAAGCGCACTTCCTCGCGGCTGAGTTCGGCGATCGCCTGCTGGCTCATGTCGGCTTCGCTGACCCGCGCGTCCTCGTTGTCGCGCGCGACCGCGGCGGCCTTGCTGAAGTAACTGTCGGCGATGCGCGCCGCGGTTTCGGCCTTGCCGACCAGCCGGCTTTCGAAGCGGCGCAGTTCCTCGACGCTGGTATGAGCGCCGTCGAGCTCCTGCTTGAGCGCCAGCAACTGCTTGCCGCGCTCGATCGCGTCGACCGTGCCGCGACGTTCGGCGAAACGCTGGATGAAGTAGAACGCCCAGGTAAGCAAGGCGCCGATGATGGTGAAGATGAGCTGTTCCATGACCTGTCCTCCGGCCGTGGAATACAGTGTCGGCGCGCGAGGTCTCAGGCCGTGCGATGTCGTGTGCTTGGCGTCGCAGAACCCCTATAAAAACAGGCTTATCCGCTCGTTCATCGATAAACGGTTCAGGGCTGCGCGGCGGATCTGCGATGGCGGACACGGCGCGCGCGCAAAGCGGTTGCTGCCCTCACCGCAACCCCTCTCCCGCGGGCGGGAGAGGGATTTTGTGCGTTGGCGCTTACACGTGAGTGATCCGTCATGACGGCGCGAATCACTCAAAGGCGGAAAGGCTGGCGCGCTGCGGCGGTTATTCGTCGAAGCGCAAATGCCGCACCGACTTGCCGTGGCGGCGGATCAGCTTCAGCGCTTCGATGCCGACGCTGATGTGGGTGTCGACGAAGTTCGCGCTGACCTTGGCGTCCGAGGCTTCGGTCTTGACGCCTTCGGGGATCATCGGCTGGTCGGACACCAACAGCAGCGCGCCGCAGGGAATGCGGTTGGCGAAGCCGGCGGCGAACACGGTCGCGGTCTCCATGTCGATGGCCATGCAGCGCATCTGGCGCAGGCGTTCCTTGAAGGCTTCGTCGTGCTCCCAGACGCGGCGGTTGGTGGTGTAGACCGAGCCCGTCCAGTAGTCGTGGCCGAGGTCGCGGATGGTGGTCGAGACCGCGCGTTGCAGGGCGAAGGCCGGCAGGGCCGGCACTTCCGGCAGCAGGTAATCGTTGGAGGTGCCTTCGCCGCGGATCGCCGCGATCGGCAACACCAGGTCGCCGAGCTGGTTCTTGCGCTTGAGGCCACCGCACTTGCCGAGGAACAACACCGCCTTGGGCATGATCGCCGACAGCAGGTCCATCATGGTCGCGGCGTTGGGGCTGCCCATGCCGAAGTTGATCATGGTGATGCCGTCGAAGGTCGCGCTCGGCATCGGCCGGTCCAGGCCGACCACTTCGGCGCCGGTCAGGCGCGCGAAGGTGTGCAGGTAGCCGCCGAAATTGGTCAGCAGGACGTGCTCGCCGAACTGGTCCAGGGGCACGCCGGTGTAGCGCGGCAGCCAGTTTTCGACGATCTGTTCTTTCTCTTTCATGGTCTGTGCCTGTTCTTGTTGTTGTCCGGCCATTGTCGCACCGCCCATGACGATAGTCAGGGTTGGCAGGGGCTCGGGCGGCCGTTACGGTTCCGAGGTTGTCCGTCGCTCGCTCTGTCTGGGGGAATCCATGTTTCGACCGCTACTGGCCGGCTGCGGCCTGGCGCTGCTCGCCGGCGCCGTGCAGGCCGCCACGCCCACGTCGGCCTCTCGCTACACCCAGGACCCTTATCCGAGCACCTACAAGGCAATCGCCGCCGGCCCGGTGCTGCTGCAGCACGCCACCGTGCTGACCGGCGCCGGCCAGCGCCTGGACGACGCCGACGTGCTGCTGCGCGACGGCAAGGTGGTCGCGGTCGGCCGCGGCCTCGATGCGCCCAGCGACGCCGCCCGCGTCGATGCGAGCGGCAAGTGGATCACCCCGGGCATCATCGACGTGCACTCGCACCTCGGCGTCTACCCGAGCCCCGGCGTCGGCGCGCACGCCGACGGCAATGAAATGACCGGCCCGGTCACCCCGAACGTCTGGGCCGAGCATTCGGTGTGGCCGCAGGACCCCGGCTTCGCCGCGGCGCTCGCCGGCGGCATCACCTCGCTGCAGATCCTGCCCGGCTCGGCCAACCTGATCGGCGGACGCGGGGTGACGCTGAAGAACGTCCCGGCCACCAGCTACCAGGCGATGAAATTCCCGGCCGCGCCGTGGGGCCTGAAGATGGCCTGCGGCGAAAACCCCAAGCGCGTCTACGGCAGCCGCAACACGCCGCCGGGCACGCGCATGGGTAACGTCGCCGGCTACCGCGCCGCCTTCATCGACGCCAGCGAATACCTGCGCAAGACCGCGCCGAAGGCCGCCGCGCCGCAGAAGAAGCGCTGGTGGCAGAGCAGCGCCAAGCCCGGCAACGGCAACGGCGCCGACAGCGAGAAGGACACCGGCGGCAAGCGCGACCTCAAGCTCGACACCCTGGCCGGCGCGATCAAGGGCGACATCCTCGTCCACATCCACTGCTACCGCGCCGACGAGATGACCACGATGCTCGACCTGGCCAAGGAGTTCGGCTTCAAGGTCAGCGCCTTCCACCACGGCGTGGAGGCCTACAAGATCGCCGACCGCCTGGCCGCCGAAGGCGTGTGCGGCGCGCTGTGGGCCGACTGGTGGGGCTTCAAGATGGAGGCCTTCGACGGCATTCAGGAAAACATCGCCATCGTCGACCGCCCGGCCAACAGCTGCGCGATCGTGCATTCGGATTCCGAGGAAGGCATCCAGCGCCTCAACCAGGAAGCGGCCAAGGTGATCGCGCACGCGCGCTTGGCCGGCATCGACATCGCGCCGGAACGGGCGATCCGCTGGCTGACCCAGAACCCGGCCAAGGCGCTCGGCATCGGCGAGCGCACCGGCACCCTCGAACCCGGCAAGATGGGCGACGTGGTGGTGTGGAACGGCAACCCCTTCAGCGTCTACGCCAAGGCCGAGCAGGTTTATGTCGACGGTGCGCGCGTCTACGACCGCGCCGACCCGTCGCGGCAACCCAAGTCGGACTTCCTGCTCGGGCAACCGGCGACCCAGACCGGAGGCGTGCGATGAGCCGTCGCCGAATCGAACCCTTGTCCATCGAACCCTTGTCCGACGCCGTGGCAGCGAACGCGGCAACGCGCGGGTTGCGCCGCAGCGCGTTGCTGCTCGCCCTGATCGGCGCTTGCGCGAGCTTCGCCGCATCCGCGCAGAACGTCCTGATCCGCAACGCCACCGTGCACACCGCGACCGCGCAGGGCTCGCTCGAACAGACCGACGTGCTGGTCGGCAACGGCGTGGTGCGCGCGATCGGCAAGGGGCTGTCGGCACCGGCCGGCGCCCAGGTGATCGAAGCCGAAGGCCGGCCACTGACCCCGACCCTGTTCGGCGGCATCAGCGAGATCGGCCTGGAGGAAGTCTCCGGCGAAAAATCCACGGTCGACCAGACCATGGCGCTCGGCGCCGACACCAAGGAAATGACGGTGCGGCCGGAGTTCGACGTGACCCTGGCCTACAACCCCGATTCGGTGTTGATCCCGGTGGCGCGCATCGAAGGCATCGGCTGGACCCTGCTCGGCGTCGGCACCGCCACCGGCGGCTCGATCGTCGCCGGCCAGGGCGGCGTCGAACGGCTCGACGGCGGCCCCGACCCGGTCGGCCCGCGCGTGTTGTTCGTGCGCCTGGGCAAGGACGGCCTGGGCCTCAGCGGCAGTTCGCGCGCGGCGCAGTGGATGATCCTCGACCAGTTGATCGACGAGGCGCGCGGCCGCATCGCACCCGGCCACCATGCCGCGCTGCTGACGCCGGCCGGGCGCTCGACCCTGCTCAAATACCTCGACGGCGGCGGCCGCATCGTGTTCGGCGTCGACCGCGCCGCCGACATCCGCCAGCTGCTGCGCTGGTCGGCGCGGCACCGGCTGCGCATCGCCATCGCCGGCGGCGGCGAAGCCTGGCGGCTCGCGCCGCAGCTCGCCGCGGCCAAGGTGCCGGTGTTCGTCAATCCGCTGTCCAACCTGCCGAGCGATTTCGACCAGGTCGGCGCCAGCATGGAAAACGCCGCGCGCCTGCGCGCGGCCGGGGTCGCGGTGGGTTTCAGCGAAGGCGGCGCCTCGCACAACGCACGCAAGGTGCGCCAGCTCGCCGGCAACGCGGTCGCCGCGGGCCTGCCCTGGGCGGACGGCCTGGCCGGCCTGACCCGGGTGCCGGCCGAAGCCTTCGGCGTGGCCGGCCAAGTCGGCGCCATCGCCCCGGGCCAGCGCGCCGACCTGGTGCTGTGGAGCGGCGATCCGCTCGATGTCGCCCACGTCGCCCTGCAAGTGTGGATGGACGGCCGCGCGATCGAGATGCGCAGCCGCCAGACCGAGCTGCGCGACCGTTATCTGCACGGCGACACCGGCCTGCCGCGCGCGTATCCGGCGCCGGCGCGGTGAGGCAACGGCCCGGCCGCTTCATCGGAGCGGCTGGTGAATCCTGCCGGTTCCTGGGGTAGGAGCGGCGCAAGCCGCGACCGCGAAGCCGCAACAGCGACGCGGCTGCGGGGGCGAGGCCGCGGTTGATGGAAGGTTCCGCGCTCGAATCGGCGATGACGACGCGGCTGCAAGAACACGGTCGCGGCTTGCGCCGCTCCTACCCTGGAACGGCTCGGTTGGGCCGTCGCCGCCGCAGCCGATAACCCAGGCGTATCCTGTCGTCTGCCGACGAACAGGAGACCCGCGATGACTCTGCCCACCCTCGAACTCAACTGGCTGGCGATCCTCGCGGCGACCGCCTCGTCCTTCCTGCTCGGCGGGCTCTGGTACGGGCCTTTGTTCAAGAAGCGCTGGTGCCGCGAGGCCGGGGTCGACCCCGATGCCAAGCCCGGCCACCCCGGCCGCGTGTTCGCCACCGCCATCGCCTGCAGCTTTCTCGCCGCGCTGATGTTCGCCGTGTTCCTGCCGCCCAACGCCAATGCCGCCGACGGCTTCGGCGTCGGCTTCGTGGTCGGGCTGTTCTTCGTCTCGATGAGCTTCGGCATCAACTACGCCTTCGCCCAGCGCAGCCTGATGCTGTGGATGATCGACGCCGGTTACCACATCCTCCAGTTCGCCCTCTACGGCCTGATCCTCGGCGCCTGGAAATAAGAGACCGACCATGACCACGCTGCGCTGGTACTTCGACTTCATCTCGCCGTTCTCTTACCTGCAGTGGCAGAAGCTGCGGCCGATGGTGCGCGAACGCGCGATCGAGCTGGTGCCGGTCGCATTCGGCGCCGTGCTCGAGGCGCGCGGCCAGAAGGGCCCGGCCGAGATCGTCGGCAAGCGCGAGTTCACCTACCGGCACGTGCTGTGGCAGGCGCGGCGCGAAGGCGTTGCCCTGCGCTTCCCGCCGGCGCATCCGTTCAACCCGCTGGCCGCGCTGCGCTTGTGCCTGGTCGCCGGCTCCACCCCCGAGGCGGTCGATGCGATCTTCGACTGGATCTGGCGGCGCGGCGAAGCCGGCGACAGCGCCGAGGCGCTGGCGCCGGTGATCGATGCGCTCGGGGTCCAGGCCGAAGCGCTCGGCGCCGACGCGATCAAGGCGGCGCTGCGCGAGAACACCGAGGCGGCGTTGGTGGCCGGTGTCTTCGGTGTCCCTACGTTGAGCATTGGAGATGAGCTGTTCTGGGGCAACGATGCCCACGAGTTCGCTCTTGACGCACTGCAACATCCCGAACTGCTGGACGACCCGGAGATGCAGCGTTTGAAGCAACTGCCGGTGGGGATACGTCGCCGCGCCTGAACGACGCAAGCCCGGGGCGCGCTCACGCGTGACTCATGTCTCAAAAAGGTATGCTGCGGTCCTATCCGATCACCACGCGCCCTACCCGGGGGGAACATGCGCATTGGAATCGTCGTCGACTCCGCTTGCGATCTGCCGTTGGAATACCTGGAACGGCACGACATCCATCTGTTGCCGATCACCGTGCGCATCGGCCAGGCGGTATTGGCCGATCACCGCAACGAACAGGCCACGCTGCAATTCCTGCATACCCACCTGGCCGAACGCGGTTTCGAGGCCGAGACCACGCCGTTCACCGTGCAACAGGTGCGCGACCTGTTCGTCAGCCAGCTCGTGATCGATTACGACTACGTGTTCTGCATGACGATCACCAAGACCCGCAGCCCGGTCTACGAGAACGCCAACCAGGCCAGCTTCGCGATCCTCAACGACTACAAGCCGGTGCGTTCGGCGGCCGGCATCAACACGCCGTTCGCGTTGCGGGTGATCGACACCCTCAACCTGTTCGCCGCCCAGGGCATCACCGCGGTCGAAGCGGTGCGCCTGCGCGCCGCCGGCGAAGGCGCGCCGAAGATCCGCGCGCGCCTGGAGCATCTGGCCCTGCACACCCACGGCTATCTGATCCCGCGCGATCTCAACTACCTGCGCGCGCGCACCCGCGTGCGCGGCGACCGCAGCGTCAGCTTCCTCAGCGCCACCCTCGGGACCGCGCTCGACATCAAGCCGGTGCTGCACTGCAACCGCGGCGAGACCGGCCCGGTCGCCAAGATCAAGGGCTACGAGAACGCAGCGCAGAAGCTGTTCGAGTTCACCGCGAACAAGGCCGAGAGCGGGCTGCTGACCCCGACCGTCTGCGTCAGCTACGGCGGCGAGCTGTCCGAGCTGCGCGCCCTGCCCGGCTACGAGCGCCTGCGCGAGGCCTGCCGCAACAGCAACGTCGAGCTGTTCGAAAGCGTCATGAGCCTGACCGGCATGGTCAACGTCGGCAAGGGCGCGGTGGTGGTCGGCTTCGCCGCCGAACAGGCCGACTTCAAGGGCTGAGCGGGCGCGGTCGAAGCGTCGACGCGAATGCAGCAGCGCTAAGAGCGAATCTCCCCCGCCCCCTCTTTGCCGAAGAGGGGAATCGATTCGATGCGCGGGAAGAACGAAGCGCGGATCGCCGACATTCGCTGCCTGGAAAGAACTCCGCAGCTCGGATGACATTCACCCTCCCCCGCCTGACGCCAGCACTTCCCTCTTTGACAAAGAGGGGTTGGGGGGAGATTTGCTTTGCTCGCAAGACGCAGCGATAGCGACAGCGACACCTCGCCATACCCCACCAAGCACGACTTTTAGCCCAGGTGTCCGGGCATCGCTGCGGGTTAGGCTCGCCGCACTGTCCGCTCCAGGTAACCGCTTCGATGCCCAGTCACCGCCTGCTCGCCCTTGCGCTCGCCAGCGCGCTCGCCGTCCCGGCTTATGCCCAGACCCCGCCGCAACCTGCGCCGCAGCCCGCACCGCAAGACAAGAAACAGGGCGATAAACAAGGCGATGCGCCCGCCGCCCAGTTGGAACAGGACGCGCTGAAACCCGCCGGCACCGATCCGGCGCGCGCTTCGGCGCAGACCGCCAAGGGCGTCAGCAAGCCCGGCGACAAGGACGAGAAAAAGTGGGACGTCTCGGCGCCGCACGGCCAGACCAAGACCGTGCGCTTCGACACCGACGAAGGCACCTGGATGGACCTGGACGTGTCGCCCGACGGCCGCGAGATCGCGTTCTCGCTGCTCGGCGATCTGTACCGGCTGCCGATCGGCGGCGGTCAAGCCAAGCGCATCACCAGCGGCCCGGCCTGGGACGTGCAGCCGCGCTGGTCGCCCGACGGCCGCGAACTCGCTTTCACCTCCGACCGCGGCGGCGGCAACAACCTGTGGCGGATCAAGGCCGACGGCAGCAACGCCGTCGCTGTGACCAAGGAAGACTTCCGCCTGCTCAACAACCCGGCGTGGACGCCGGACGGCCAGTTCCTGGTCGGACGCAAGCATTTCACCGGCGAGCGTTCGCTCGGCGCCGGCGAGTTGTGGATCTACCACGCCGCCGGCGGCGGTGGCGGCCTGCAACTGACCAAGCAGAAGAACGACCAGCAGGACCTCGGCGAACCGGCGCTGTCGCCGGACGGCCGCTACGTCTATTACTCCGAGGACGTCAGCGCCGGCCCCGCCTTCCAGTACAACAAGAACGTCCACGACACCGTCTATGCGATCAAGCGCTTCGACCGCGAGACCGGCAAGAGCGAAACCGTGATCGGCACGCCCGGCGGCGCAGTGCGGCCGCAGCCCTCGCCCGACGGCAAGTCGCTGGCCTTCGTCAAACGCATCCGCGACAAGTCGGTGCTGCACGTGCTCGACCTGGCCAGCGGCGAAACCCGCCCGGTCTGGGACGGGCTGTCGCACGACATGCAGGAGGCCTGGGCGATCTTCGGGCCGTACGCGAATTTCTCCTGGACCCCGGACTCCAAGTCGGTGGTGATCTGGGCGCAGGGCAAGCTGTGGCGCGTCGGCATCGCCAGCGGCAAGCCCGAGGCGATCCCGTTCCAGGCGTCGATCGAACAGACCGTGGCCGAGCCGCTGCGCTTCGAACAGAAACTCGACGAAGGCCGCTTCGCGCCGAAGATGATCCGCGACGTCGCCACCAGCGCCGACAGCAAGACCCTGATCTTCCACGCTGTCGGCCACCTGTGGCGCAAGCGCCTGCCCGACGGCAAGCCCGAGCGCCTCACCGGCAACGACAACCTTTACGAATACCAGCCCAGCTTCAGCGCCGACGGCGGCAAGCTGCTGTACACGACCTGGTCCGACGAAGCGCTCAGCGCGATCTACGTCGCCAGCGCCGGCGGTGGCGGCGGCAAGCGCCTGACCCAGGACAAGGGCTTCTACTACGGCCCGCGCTTCTCGCCAGACGGCAAGCGCATCGTCTACGCCAAGGCCGGCGGCGGCGGCCTCACCGGCAGCCTGTGGTCGGCCGATCGCGGCATCTACGTGATGTCGGCCGACGGCGGCAAGCCGACCCGCGTCGCCGACAACGGCGAAGCGCCGCAGTTCAGCGCCGACGGCAGCCGCGTGTATTACCTGACCGGCGGCGGCCTGAAGAAGAAGCTGATGTCGGTCGGCCTGCACGGCGAAGAGCCGCGCGAGGTCTACAACCTCAAGTACGTCGACTCGGTCAGCATCAGCCCGGACGGCAAGTGGGTGGCGTTCACCGAGCTGTTCAACGCCTATGTCGCGCCGCTGATGACCACCGGCAGCTCGGTCGAACTGAGCAAGGACAGCAAGGCGATGCCGGTGACGCCGGTCAGCGCCGACGTCGGCAGCTACCTGCACTGGGCCGCCGACTCGAAGTCGCTGCACTGGATGGTCGGCGACCGCTACTACTCGCGTCCGCTCAACCAGGCCTTCGCCTTCCTGCCGGGCGCGCCGGCGACGCCGGCGAAACCGTCCGCCGACGAACCCGGCGTGCGCGTCGGGCTCGACCTGCCGGTGTACGCGCCGCGCGACACCGTCGCCTTCACTCACGCACGCGTGGTGACGATGCGCAACGCCGAGACCGCACAGGAAGTGATCGAGGACGCCACCGTGGTGGTGCGCGGCGACAAGATCGAAGCGGTCGGCGCCAGCGGCGCGGTCGCGGTGCCGGCCGGCGCGCGCGTCATCGACGCCACCGGCAAGACCATCCTGCCGGGCTACATCGACGTGCACGCGCACGCCGCGCATTTCGGCCAAGGCGTAGTCCCGCAGCAGAACTGGGCCTACTACACCAACCTCGCCTTCGGCATCACCACCATGCACGATCCCTCGGCGACCACCGAGTTCGTGTTCTCCGAAGCCGAGCTGCTCAAGGCCGGCAAGATGGTCGGCCCGCGCGTGTTCTCGACCGGCACGATCCTGTACGGCGCCGACGGCGACTTCAAGGCGGTGATCAACTCGATCGACGACGCCCGCAGCCACCTGCGCCGGATGAAGGCCAACGGCGCGTTTTCGGTCAAGAGCTATAACCAGCCGCGCCGCGAACAGCACCAGCAGATCAACCAGGCCGCGCGCGAGCTCGGCATGCTGGTGGTCGAGGAAGGCGGTTCGACCTTCAACCACAATATGCCGATGATCCTCGACGGCGTGACCGGCATCGAGCACAACATCCCGGTCGCGCCGCTGTACAAGGACGTGGTCGAACTGTGGCGGCAGACCGACGTGCGCAACACCCCGACCCTGGTGGTCAGCTACGGCGGCCTGTCCGGCGAGTACTGGTGGTATGCGCGCGACAACGTCTGGGAAGACAAGAAGCTCAACCGCTTCTTCCCGCGCGAAACCCTCGACGCGCGTTCGATCCGCCGCGAGACCGCGCCGGACTGGGATTACTGGCATGTCCAGGTCGCCAAGTCGGTGAAGAAGTTGCGCGACGCTGGGGTCAAGATCCAGGTCGGCGGCCACGGCCAGTTGCAGGGCCTGTCGGCGAACTGGGAAATCTGGATGCTGCCGCAGGGCGGTTTCAGCAACTTCGAGGCCTTGCGCGCGGCCACCATCGACGGCGCCGATTACCTCGGCCTGTCCAAGCAGCTCGGCTCGCTCGAAGCCGGCAAGAAGGCCGACCTGGTGGTGCTCAACAGCAATCCGCTGGAGAACATCCGCGCGACCATCGACACGCGCTACGTGATGGTCGACGGGCGCTTGTTCGACGTCGACGCCGACATGGCCGAACTCGGCAATCTGGGCGAGAAGGCGCCGCACTTCTATTGGCAGCGCCATCGCGACGGCCAGACCTTCGGCATCGAGTTCGGCCCGACCTCGGTCTGCCATTGCCCGAAGGGACACGGCCCGCACGAAGCGCACGGGCACGAGGAAGACTGAGACGAAAGAAGACTCTGTCGGAATCAGCGCGGCGGCGATGCTGCCGCGCACTCTTAGTCGGAATCAGCGCGCCGGCGCTGCCGCCGCGCAATGGGCCAGGAACAGCCATTCGCCGGGACTCGGATCGGGATCGTCCGGGTCGCCCGGCTCGGCCAGCTCGCGCAAGATCCAGCTGCACTCGGCCAGCCATGCGTCCAGCGCATCGCGCTCGCAGCCCCAACGGAACGGTTCGCCGCGCCGCTGCAGCCAGCCGCGCACCCACGGCCGTTCGCGGCGGAAGCGCGGCCGCCCGCGCCGCAGTTCCATCGCCGTGGCGACCAGGACCGTGCGCGGCAGGCGCTGCGCCAATGCGCGCAGCAACTGTTGCGCACGTCCCGGCTGCAGGTACATCAGCACGCCTTCGGCCACGCACAGGGTCGGCCGGCCGGGGTCGAAGGCGGGATCGGCGAGGAGCGTGCCCAGCGCATCGTCGCGTTCCAGATCCGCTCCCAACAGCCGCAAGCGCGATGTGTCCGCCCGCAACTGCCGCAGCGCCTCGCGTTTGATCGCCACGCTATCGGCGCGGTCGAGTTCGAACACCCGCAACGCCGGATACCGCTGCGCCAGGCTCCAGCCCAGGCCGTCGTAGCCGCTACCGATCAGCACCGCCTGCGTCGCACCGTCGGCGCAAGCGCGCTCGGCCCAATGCACGATGCGCCGCTTACGCCAAGCGTAATGCCCACGCAATCCCGGCAGGGCCAGCACTTCCAGCGCGCTCAGGCAGGCGCGGCCCAGGGCGCGATCGACCAGCCACAACAGCCAGCGCCCGCCGGCACCGCAGCGCTCCAGGCAGGCGCGCGCGAGCTGGGCCTGCTGCGTCAGTTCGACTCGTCCGTAACCGCGCTGCACCGTTGCGGCGGCGACCAGCATCGCGGTGGACACGCTGCTCATGGCACGCCGCTCATGCGCCGACTCGCGCGAACAGGGCTTCGTGGTGGCGGAACCAATCGCTGTCCCAGCGCCGGTCCGGATCCAGCTCGCGCTTGCGCCGCAGGAACTCGCGGAACTGCGGGTAAGCCGCCTCGACCTGATCGCGCGTGGCATGGCGGTGATAGGTCAGGTAATAGCTGCCGCCGCGGGCCAGGGCCTCGTCGATCAAGGCGCGGAACGCGGCCGCGGCGGCGGCGCGTCCGGCCGGATCGTGGCGCACGTGCAGATTGAACACGATGCAGGCCCAGTCCTCGCGCGCCCAGGCCAGCATGCTGCTGCGTTCAGCGCACACCAGCCGCACGGTGCCGTAGATCGGTTGCGCGTGATGGCGGCGCAGAGCGTCGGCGGCAGCGACCATGAACTCGGCCAGGCGCGCGCGCGGCACGTACAGCTCGGTAATCATCTCCGAGCCGCAATGGCCCAGCGCCGCGTCCACGCCGGCGTGGTAGCCGTCGAGGTAGACGCCGGCCTGCTGACTGTCGGAGCCATAGCGCTGGCCGTCGGTGGCCAGGTAGAAGGCCGCGTATTCGGCGAAGGCGCGGCTCGGGTCGACGTGCGCCAGGCGCAGCAAATGGGCGAAGTCTTCGCCGCCGAGATGGCGCGGCGCAGGATCGGGCGCGGCATCGGCAAGCGGTCGATAGCAGGAGGCGATGCCGAGGTCGAGGAAGTCGTCGCTGGCCGGATCGATCGCGAACTGGAAATCGCCGTAAGTGCAGCCGTCGGCGACTGCCGCCTGCAGATGCGGCATCAACTCGCCCACCCGCAGCAGCGCGACCTCGCGCCGCAGCACCGTGCGCGGCACCAACCGCAGGGTCAGCCGCGCGACCAGACCGAACAGGCCATAGCCGCCGGCGGCGAGAGCGAACCATTCGGCGTTGCGCTCGCGGTCGGCGATGCGCGCGTCGCCGCGATGATCGATCAGCACGATCGATTCGACGTCCTCGACGAAGGGAGCGAAGGCCAGGCCGCGGCCGTGGATGTTGGACGCGAACGCGCCGCCCAGGCTGAAGCCGTCGGCGCCGGTCTGCTTCTGGCGGATGCTCCAGCCGCGGACATTGCCCGGATGCCGCGCCAGCCATGCAAGCAGCGCCGGCCACTGCACACCGGCCTCGACCGTGATCAGACCGCGCTCGGGATCGAAATCGACGATGCGGTCCAGGCCCGAAGTGTCGAGTAACCAGCCGCCGGACAGGAATTGCTGGCCGCCCATGGCATGGCGCGCGCCCACGGCGATGGTCGAGCGGCCCAGACGTGCGCAGTCGCGCACCGCCGCGCAAGCCTGGTCCAGGCTGCGCGGCTGCAGCAGGCCGGCGACCGCAGTGCGGTTGAGGCCGGAATGGACGTCGTTGAGATGCAGGGTCGACGCGGGGGGCGGTGCGATGGCGGCGGACATGACGGATACCGTTGACGAGTCCGGTCCACCTTGGCCGGCCGGTATCGAAAGACGCAACTCCATCAGATCAGGTATCGGATTATGATCCCCAGCATCCCGACTGCCCGCACCTTTCCGCCATGGCCGAACGCGAACGCCTGCTCGCCGCGCTCAAGACCGTGCTCAAGGAGCGCGGCTGGCGCTACGCCGATCTCGCCCGCGCGCTGGGCCTGTCGGAGCCCACCGTCAAACGCCTGCTGTCGAACGGACGCATCGACCTGGAGCGGCTGGAGCGCATCTGCGCCGTGCTGGACCTGGACTTCTTCGAGCTCGCGCGCCGCGCGCGCGGCGCGCGCGACGAGACCCGCCATCTGAGCCCGAAACAGGAAGCGGAACTGGCGCGCTCGCCGCGGCTGATGACCGTGTTCCATCTGCTCTGCCAGGGCTGGCGCACCGATGCGATCCGCGCCGGCTTCGGCCTGAGCGCGCCGGAACTCACTCGCCTGCTGGCGCGTCTGGACCGATTGGCGCTCGCGGAACTGCTGCCCGGCGACAAGGTGCGCCTGCGGGTGCCGCGCGACTTCTCCTGGCGCGACGACGGCCCCGTGCGCGCGCGCTACCTGGGCGCGGCCAGCCGCGAGTTCCTGGTCGACGGTTTCCAGTCGTCCGATGCCCTGCTGGCCTTGGACATCCGCGAACTGGGCGCGGCCTCGCTGGCGGTGCTGCGGCGCAAGCTCGAACGCCTGCAGGCGGAGTTCAAGGAAGCCGCAGAACTCGACCTCAGCCTGCCGTCGTCGAAGCGGCGCAGTGTCGGCCTGCTGCTGGCCACGCGGCCCTGGGTGTACTCGCTAATCGAGACCCTGCGCAACGAATACGCAGACGAACGCGATGCACCCACGCACGGCCGCGGCGGACGACGGTCCCGCGTCACGGCGCGCTGAACGAGCGTGATCGGCTTACCGAACCGCGCATTCACAAACCAACAATGTTCGCCGGCCTAGGCTAGCGGCACCCCCCGCACGAGACACCATGATGGCCACCCGTTACTACATCACGCTGCCGGATGCCGAACGCGCTCGCGGCAGCGACGTCTCGCTGTCGTTCACCGCCGTCAGCGCGGAGGGCTTCGCCGAGCAACTGCAGGCGGCACTGCGCAGCGACGGTCTGTTCGAACGCTGGCGCGCCAAGCAGCCGGAGCCGGACGAGGTCGATCCCAGCCTCGGCGCCACCGATGCGAATGCGAGCGTGCACGGCGAACAGCGCGACCTGCGCCAGGACCTGGTGGTCGTCACCTCGTTGCCGGGCACCGTCATCAAGCATCGCCTGCGCCTGCTCGCCGGTAGCGGCTGGGAATTGCGCGACGTGACTGCGGCCTGATCGCGGAGACCCACGAAACCCAGGTGCCGTCGCGGGTCGCAACGGCACCGCAACGGCAGGGCCGGCTCAGCCGTGCAAGGCGCGCGCGTGGTGCGCGATGTGTTCGCCGATATAGCTGGCGATGAAGTAATAGCTGTGGTCGTAACCGGGGCGGATGCGCAGCTCGATCGGGTGCTTGGCCACCTCGCAGGCGACGCGCAGCAACTCCGGCTTGAGCTGCGGCAGCAGGAATTCGTCTTCGCCGCCCTGGTCGATCAGCAGCGGCAGTTTCTCGCGCGCGCCGCCGACCAGGGCCGTCGCATCCCAGGCCTTCCAGGCCTCGCGGTCCTCGCCGAGATAGGCGGTGAACGCCTTCTCGCCCCAGGGCGAATGCGACGGCGCGGCGATCGGCGAGAACGCCGACACGCTGCGATAACGGCCCGGATTCTTCAAGGCGATCATCAAGGCGCCGTGGCCGCCCATCGAGTGGCCGCTGATCGCCCGCGCACTGGTGGTCGGGAAATGCGCATCGACCAGCGCCGGCAATTCGTCGACGACGTAGTCGTACATGCGGAAGTTCGCCGCCCATTTCGGCCGCGTCGCATTGAGATAGAACCCGGCACCCTGGCCCAGGTCGTAGCCCTCGGCATCGGGCACGCCCTCGCCGCGCGGACTGGTATCGGCCGCGACCAGGATCAGCCCGTGCTCGGCCGCGTATTGCTGCGCCCCGGCCTTGGTGATGAAGTTCTGCTCGGTGCAGGTCAGGCCCGACAGCCAGTACAGCACCGGGCAGTCTTCCCGCTCGGCCTGCGGCGGCAGATACACGCCGAAGCGCATCGGGCAACCCAAGGTGGTCGCAGTGTGGCTCCAGACTTCCTGGCGTCCGCCGAAGCAAGCGTGGGATTCGATTTTTTGCATGGCGTCCTCGGTGATCTTGTTGGCCTTCATTGGCCCCTGCGGGGCACCTTCTCAGCCTTGCGTTTCCTACGTCCGCCGCACGCCGGAGGCCGAGAGGGTTGGAATGAGGGCCGCAACCTCATCGCCGCACACAACCTCAACGCAAGCGCGATCCGTTCGGATTGATCGCGCCCGCGTCGGTGCGGTCGGGATAGTAAGGCTTCTTGTGTTCCATCTCATAGAACAGCAGTCCATGCAGGCCGTTTACTTCAGGCTTGGGCACGCGCCGTTCCCATAACCGAGCGAATACGGCATCCAGCCTGTCCGCATCGCCGCGCGCCAACACTTCATCGATGAAAGCGACGTCCTGGCCGTCGGGAAACAAGCACCGGAACCCTTCATCGTCGATCGCATACACGTCGTAGACGCAGTTATCGGCGCCGTCGATGACCTGGACGTTTTTCACCGGCGCACTCAGTAGTGGATCACGGTCCGGATCGACTTGCCTTCGTGCATCAGGTCGAAGGCTTCGTTGATTCGTTCCAGCGGCAAGGTATGGGTGATGAAGGGGTCGAGGTCGATCTCGCCTTTCATCGCCTGCTCGACCATGCCCGGCAACTGGGTGCGGCCCTTGACCCCACCGAAGGCCGAGCCGCGCCAGACCCGGCCGGTGACCAGTTGGAACGGACGCGTGCTGATCTCCTGGCCGGCGCCGGCGACACCGATGATGACCGACTCGCCCCACCCTTTGTGGCAGCACTCCAGCGCCGAACGCATGACGTTGACGTTGCCGATGCACTCGAAGCTGAAATCGACGCCGCCATCGGTCATCTCCACCAACACATCCTGGATCGGACGATCGGAATCCTTCGGGTTGACGCAGTCGGTCGCGCCCATCCGCCTGGCCAACTCGAACTTGCCCGGGTTGGTGTCGACACCGATGATGCGCCCGGCCTTGGCCTGCACCGCGCCCTGGATCACCGCCAGGCCGATGCCGCCGAGGCCGAACACCGCGACCGTGTCGCCGGGCTGGACCTTGGCGGTGTTGTGCACCGCGCCGATGCCGGTGGTGACGCCGCAGCCGAGCAGGCAGACCTTCTCCAGCGGCGCCTGCGGGTTGACCACCGCGAGCGAGACTTCGGCGACCACCGTGTATTCGCTGAAGGTGCTGCAGCCCATGTAGTGGTGGATCGGCTGGCCGTTGTAGCTGAAGCGGCTGCTGCCGTCCGGCATCAGCCCTTTGCCCTGGGTCGCGCGCACCGCCTGGCAAAGATTGGTCTTGCCCGACAGGCAGAACTTGCACTTGCGGCATTCGGCCGTGTACAGCGGGATCACATGATCGCCGGGCTTGACGCTGGTCACGCCCTCGCCCACTTCGACCACCACGCCGCCGCCTTCATGGCCGAGCACGGCCGGGAACAGGCCTTCCGGATCGTCGCCGCTGAGGGTGAAGGCGTCGGTGTGGCAGACGCCGGTGGCGGTGATGCGCACCAACACTTCGCCGGCGCGCGGCGGCTCGACGTCGATCTCTACGATCTGCAGGGGTTGTCCGGCGGCGAAGGCGACGGCGGCGCGGCTTTTCATGGCGTTCTCCAATGACGTCCCGTGTGGCGGGAGGGATGCGGTGTGCGGCGTCGCGGCGAGCGACGCGGCGGTATTCGATCGAATCTCTACTTCAGGTACGAGCGCACCAACGCGGCGACTTCGTCGATGCTGGCGCTGCGGTTCTTCTGCGACGACACGGCCTGGCCGAGTTCCTCGCGGATATGGCTTTCCAGCACTTCCGACATCAGCCCGTTGATCGCGCCGCGGATCGCCGCGATCTGCTGCAGCACCGCCGCGCACTCGCTGCCCTGCTCGAGCGCGCGTTCCAGCGCCTCGGTCTGGCCCTTGATGCGGCGCACCCGGGCGAGGACGCGTTTTTTCTCGGCGGGCGAATGCGGCATGCGGCACCTCGGCGGCCACGGCTGGCCGGTTACCATACTGGGGGATAGTATCAGGAGGCGATTGGATTTTGGTTGTCGGTTCGGTTGCGCTGCGGGGCTGCGCCGCGTCCGGGGTAGGAGCGGCGCAAACCGCGACCGCGACCTCTCAATCTCGCGCTGAGACGGGCCGAACCCCGTCAGGGTAGGAGCGGCGCGAGCCGCGACCGCGCTGCGATGGTCTTGCGGCGCAACGCTCAAGCAAGACCTAGACCTAGATCTAGATCTAGATCTAGATCTAGATCTAGATCTAGATCTAGATCCAGATCCAGATCCAGATCCAGATCCAGATCCAGATCCAGATCCAGATCCAGATCCAGATCCAGATCCAGATCCAGATCCAGATCCAGATCCAGATCCAGATCCAGATCCAGATCCAGATCCAGATCCAGATCCAGATCCAGATCCAGATCAAACGCCAAAAGCTTCCGCCACTAAAGCGGCGGGTTACTTTCTTTTGTCATAAGCAACAAAAGAAAGGTAACCAAAGAAAAATGCTTCTTTTGAATCACAGGCCCGCACGTTCGGTGCCGACGCAGGGATTTTTCATACGGGACATCCCTGTCCCGATGAAAAACGGCCCGCATCCCTGCGCGCCGCCCTCCGGGTCTTCAATGGCCTTCGCTAGTTCGAAATGACGCACAGCAACGACAACGCCAACCGCTGTTCGTTGTCGTTGTCGTTGTCGCTTTTGCTTTTGCTTTTGCTTTTGCTTTTGCTTTTGCTTTTGCTTTTGCTTTTGCTTTTGCTGCAAAGAGCTTGGCGCGGTACCGCGCTCACGAGAACACCCGTAGACCCGGAGGGCGGCGCACAGGACGTGCGCCGTTTTTCGATAGGACAAGGATGTCCTATCGAAAAATCCCGGCGCGAGCATCGCACTCGTGGCCTGTGCCCTTGCAAGGAGAGCCCTTTTCTTTGGTTACTTTTCTTTTGGGCTTAGCAAAAGAAAGTAACCCGGCCGCGTCAGCGGACGGAAGCTTTGCAGTTGCCCTTGCAGTTGCAGTTGCAGTTGCAGTTGCAGTTGCAGTTGTTGCCGCGGCTTCAGCGCCTACGGCCATAGACGTCGCAGCGGGACATAGCGCGGTCGCGGCTTGTGACCGAAGGAAATCCAGTAGGACGCCGCTCCTACCCTGCGATAGCCCAAAGCTTCGGCCGATGACGACGGCTGCGGGGTCGCTGCGCGTTCCTTGGTCGCGGCTTATGCCGCTCCTACAGGAGGCTGTCGCTGGTGACGACGCAAGATCGCAACAACGTAGTCGCGGCTCGTGACCGAAGGAAATCCCTGTGGGACGCCGCTCCTACCCTGGGTGCCGCCACACCGCGGCACTCCCGAGTCCCGAGTCCCGAACCCGAGCCCGAACCCGAACCCCGAATCAACCCGTGTTCTGCACACCCGCAGCAATGCCATTGACCGTCGCCACCAAGGCCTGCTGCAAGGCGTCGTCGGGACGACCGGCTGCGCGCCAGCGGGCGAGCAGGTCGACCTGCAACAGGCTGATCGGGTCGACATAGGGATTGCGCAGGCGGATCGACTGGCGCAGGCGGTGGTCGCCGACCAGCAGTTCGTCGCTGCCCTTGATCGCCAGCACCGCGCGCCGGGTACGCTCGAACTCCTCGGCGATGCCGGGGTGGAAACGCGCATGCAGGTCGCCTTCCGGCAGGTCCTGGGCGAGCATGGAATAGCGCTCGAAGATCGCCGGGTCGGACTTGGCCAAGACCATTTCGAGGTCGTCGATCAAGGTGCCGAAGAACATCCAGTCACGCGACATCTCGTTCAAGGCGTCGCGGCCGTGGCGCGCCAGGGCCTGTTCGAGGGCGGTACCGACGCCGTACCAGGCGGTCAGCCCGGCGCGGTTCTGCGACCAGGCGAACACCCACGGAATTGCGCGCAGCGAACCGATGTCGCCGATGCCGGCGCGCTTAGCCGGGCGCGAACCGATGCGCAGCCGTTCGATCACATCGATCGGCGTCGCCGCGCGGAAGTAAGCCGGAAATAATTCGTCCTCGTGCACCAGCGCGCGGTAATGGGCGCGCGCATCGGCGGCCAGTTCGGCGGCCATCGCGCGCCAGCCGTCGCCGCGCGGTTCCGGCGGACGCGGGCGCAAGGTCGCGCGCAGCACCGCGCCGGTGGTCTGTTCGAGGTTGCGCAGGGCCAAGGCGCGAATGCCGTACTTGCGGTGAATCACCTCGCCCTGTTCGGTCAGGCGCAGATAACCGTCGACCGAACCGCGCGGCGCGGCGATCACCGCGCGCTCGGTCTTGCCGCCACCGCGGCTGATCGAACCGCCGCGGCCGTGGAAGAAGGCGATGCGCACGCCGCTGTCGGCGGCCAAGGTGGTCAGGGCGCTCTGGGTGCGGTGCAGGGCCCAGCGCGAAGCGACCATGCCGCCGTCCTTGGCGCTGTCGGAATAACCGAGCATCACCACTTGGCGGTTGCCGCGCGCACGCAGATGCGAGCGGTACATCGGATCGGCGAACAACGCACGCAAGGTATCGGCAGCGGCGTCGAGGTCGTCGACGGTCTCGAACAGGGGCGCGACATCGAGCGGCACGCGGCCGTCGCGGTCGACGCAGCCGGCGGTCTTGGCCAGGGCCAGCACCGCCAAGGCATCGGCCGCGCTGCGGCTCATGCTGACGATGTAGGGGCCGAAGGCGCGCTCGCCGTAGCGCGGGCGCAGGCGGGCGACGGCGCGGAACACATCGAGGGTGGGCTGGGCCGGGCCGGCCG
>NZ_CP013141.1:2825573-2954397 GCF_001442535.1 Lysobacter antibioticus
CAGCGCCGAGGTGCGTGCGCAGTACCTGCCGGCGATCGAGAAGATGGCCGCGCAGATCAAGCAACACCGCGGCGGCGAAGTGGTGATCAGCGCCAACGGCGATGGCGAGTCGCTGGCGTTCGATCGGGCTTCGGCGGTCAAGGCCGAGTTGGTCAAGCAATTGCCGGCCGACGTGCTGCAGGCGCTGAAGGTCAGCGTGCGCGGCAACGCCGACGACCCGGGTTCGCTGATCGTCGGTCTGGGCGAAGGCGGTGCACTGCTGGGCACGGTGTTGTTCGACACCAACAAGGAGACCATCAAGCCGGAGTTCGAGCCGCTGCTGGATAAGGTCGCGGTTGCGCTGGAGCGCATGCACGGCGGCGTCATCGCGATCGTCGGCCACACCGACGTGCGCGCTTCGTACCAATACAACACTGCGCTCGGTATGCGACGCGCCAAGGCCGTCTACGACGCGTTGGCCCAGCGACTGAGCCCCGAAGTGCGCGCCAAGGTGCGAGTCGAGTCGAGCAACGATCCGACCGCCCCTGTCGACGTGAAGCGGAATTGAGGGCGATCATGAAGACGAAGATGAAGATGAAACTGCTGGACTACACCCTGATCAGCCTGTTGCGGGCGCAGCCCCGTTGGCGGCCGCGCAGCAGCCCACACAGACCGCCGCAGCTCAGTCCGATGCTGCTCGGTCCGATGCCGCCCAGGCCGAGGGCCTGCCGAAGCCATGAAGTGCACGGAAGCAGCGTGCAGCGGCGAAGACGGCTTGCTGTTCAAGCTGCGTACGCGCAGCTACAGCAAGCCGGTCACCGAGGGCACGACGGCGAAATCCTCGTCGGAAGCCCTGCAGCCGGACCGCCGCGTGTCGGTGGCGCTGGAGCAGCCGGGCAAGGCGGTGGCGATCGGCAAGTGGTCGGTCAGCCTGCCCAACGGCGGGGTGATCTGGGCGACCGAGGATCCCACCCTCGGCCGTCCGGAGATGAACATCAGCGGCACCAGCCTGGTCTCGTTCGACGGCACCAAGGTGCTCAAGCCGGTGCGCTTCTATGCGTACAACAACTATTCCTCGTTCATCCAGCGCGCCGAAGTGTTGATCTACCGCGCCAGCGACACCGACCTGGTCGATCCCTTGGCCAAGGTCGAGTTGCCGGTCGGGGCGATCAGCGAGGCCGAATGGGACGGCACCCTGCCGGCCGGCTACGAAGCGCGTGCCGGCGACGAACTGCTGTACCTGGTGCGTGCCTACGGCGCCGACGGCAGCGTCGACGAGACCTATCCGCAACGCATGCAACTGGTGCGGCCGGAAGAGGCCGAACGCGGCCTGCAGACCATGCGCAACGCCATGGAACGCAAGCAGGGCACCTCGCTCGGCATCGAAGAGGCGCAACGCAACAGCCTGACCGAAGCCGTGTTCGGCAGCAGCACCCTGCGCCAGCAGAACATCGGCATCTACGGCTCGCGCATCCGCATCCAGGGCCGCAACATTCCCGAGAACTACTCGGTCACCATCAACGGGCGCAATTTCCCGGTCGACCTGGAACGCAAGCTGGTCGCCGAATACCTCGAGCCGATCGGCCGCCACGAGTACGACCTGCGCCTGAAGGGCGAGGGCGGCGAGATCAACCACACGCTCGACATCGACGTCAGCGGGCGCTACATGTTCGCCGTCGCGATCGCCGATGTGACCGCGTCCAAGGGCAGCACCTCCGGTTCGATCGAGCCGTTGGCCGGCGACGAGCATTTCGACAAGAGCTTTCTGCTCGAAGGCCGCCTGGGCTTCTATCTGAAGGGCAAGATCAAGGGCAAGTACCTGGTCACCGCCCAGGCCGACACGCGCGAACGCGAGGTCAGCCAGTTGTTCAACGGCTTCTGGAAGGCCGACCCGCAGGACATCTTCCGCCGCCTCGATCCGGACCTGTACTACCCGGTCTACGGCGACGACTCGACCACCTACCGCGACGTCGACACCATGGGCCGGCTGTACGTCCGCGTCGACTGGGACAAGAGCCAGGCGCTGTGGGGCAACTTCGAGACCGGCATCACCGGCACCGAATACGGCCAGTACAGCCGTTCGCTGTACGGCGGTGCGCTCAATTGGCGCAGCCGCCGCAGCACCGTGCTCGGCGAGCCGGGCAGCGAACTGCGGGTGTTCGGTTCCGAGGCGCAGACCGCGCCCGGGCATAACGAGTTCATCGGCACCGGCGGCAGCCTGTACTACCTCAAGCACACCGACGTGCTGCCGGGCTCGGACAAGATCGTGCTGGAAGTGCGCGATGCGACGACCGGCCGAGTCGAGAACCGGGTCGACCTGGTGCGCGGCGCCGACTACGAGATCGACGAGATGCAGGGCCGCATCCTGCTGACCCGTCCGCTGGCGCAGGTGACCCGCGAGAACATCCCGACCCTGACCCGCGACACGCCCCTGGACGGCTTCACCCAGGTGCTGCTGGTCGACTACGAGTTCATTCCGAACGGCTTCGATGCCGACTCGGTCACCGCCGGTTTCCGCGGCAAGCACTGGTTCGGCGACCATGTCGCGCTGGGCGCGACCTATGTCGACGAAAACCGCGCCGGCGACGACTACACCTTGAAGGGGGCGGACCTGACCCTGCAGGCCGGTCGCGGCACCTACCTGAAGCTGGAGCAGAGCCAGACCGAGTCGACCAGTTCGCCGATCTTCTTCTCCGACAACGGCGGCCTGAGCTTCAACGAAATCAACTCCGGGCTCGACCAGCGCAAGGGCACGGCGCGCTCGGTGGAAGCGCGCGCCAACTTCAAGGAGCTGGGCTGGACGAATCTGGACTGGTCGGCCGGCGCCTGGTGGCGTCGCGTCGATCCGGGCTTCTCGATCTCGCGCTACGACCTGGGCCAGGAGGTTCAGGAGCACGGGTTCGAGGTGCTGGGCCAGTTCAATCCGGCCTTCAACATCTACGGCCGCTACAGCCGTGCCGAACGCGGCAGCGAATCGCTGACCCAGGCGCAGTTGACCGGCGAATGGCGGATCAGCGACTCGACCACCTGGGCCGCGGAAATCCGTCGCGTCGAAGAAAACCGCGCCACCCTCGACGCCGCCGGCGTGTTGGGCGCCCTGCAGTACAAGCGCCGCTTCGGCAGCAGCTTCGATCTGTACGGCACCGCCCAGGTCACTCTGGACGACGACAACGGCCGCTACGCCGACAACGACGCCTTCACCCTGGGCGGCAAGTACGTGTTCGGCAACCTGTCGAGCGTCGGCGCCGAGCTGACCACCGGCGACCGCGGCGACGCGGCGCAGATCAACGCCGAGTACCGCATCCAGCCCGACCACACGGTCTACGGCAGCTACACCTACTCGACCGATCGCACCGATTTCGACCCGCTGTTCAACAACCGCCTCAACTCGGGTTGGACCCTCGGCCAGCGCTGGCGCTTGTCGAACCAGGTCAGCATGTACAACGAGAGCCAATTCCTGAAGGCGCCGAACGAATCCGGTCTGGCCCACACCTACGGCATGGATTTCTATCCGAGCCAGGGCTGGAACCTGGGCTTCACCTTGCAGAGCGCACGCCTGGACAAGGAGATCGGCGAAGTCGATCGCCGTGCGGTCAGCCTCAGCGGCGGCCACACCTCGGCCGCGACGCAGTGGCAGAGCAAGCTGGAATGGCGCGAGGACACCGGTGCGGAGCGTCGCGAGCAGTGGGTCACGACCAACAACCTGACCCACAAGATCAACGAAAGCTTCCGTATCGCGGCACGCTTCAACTACTCCAAGACCACCGACCAGATCAACGCCGAGGCCGGCGCCAAGTTCATCGAAGGCAACGTCGGTTTCGCCTGGCGGCCGTGGAACAGCACCAAGTACGCGCTGCTGGGCAAGTACACGTATCTGTACGACGTGTCGGCGCTGCCGCAGATCGGCGACAACGTGGCGTTCTACGATCAGCGCAGCCAGATCCTGTCGCTGGAAGGCATCTACAACCCGAACCACCACTGGGAATTCGCCGGCAAGCTGGCGCGTCGCGAAGGCGAAGTGCGTTACGGCCGTCTCGAGGGGCAGTGGGCCGATTCGGCGACCACCTTCGCCGCGGTGCAGACCCGCTACGAGTTCGCCGAAACCTGGCATGCGCTGGCCGAGTACCGCTGGCTGGGCGTGAAGGACGGCGGCGATCGCCAAGGCTTCCTGATCGGCGTCGACCGCGACATCGGCCGCAACTTCCGCGTCGGTGTGGGCTACAACTTCACCGAGTTCAGCGACGACCTGACCAACTTCGACTACGACCACAAGGGGTGGTTCTTGAACATGGTCGGCACGTACTGATCGTAAACGACTATCTGTTCTACGCCGCCTCCGAGGAACAGGAGGCGGCACCACGAAGGCGCGTCGGCATGGCTTCCCCTGTCGTTCCAGGCACGACCTGGACACCGAGCTCGAGAAGATCTCACGGCGCGCCATCGAATAATGGCGCTGGCTTACTTGAGTGGAGTCTTTGAGAGCTTGCTATGAACGAAGAATCATCGGTGGAACGTGGCATCACCATACTGAGCGACTTGGAGTGGCGCCGGATCAATGAGGCGCTTCCGTCGAACCTGGCCGCCAGGGCAAGAAATCAGAAGGCCAAATATCGCGGCTTCGTCGAGGCGGTGCTGTGGGTGGCCTGCAACAAGGCCTTCTGGTCCGAGATTCCGGAGATGTACGGCGCTTGGCGGCCCATCTACGTGCGCTACATGCGCTGGTGCAAAGCCGGGGTGTGGAAGATAGTGGAAAAATCGATCGGCCATGAAAAGGCGGTGGTGGCTCATGCACTAGGCTCGCTGCTGGGGCAGCAGCAGTATTCCCAGCAAAAGCGAAGTCTGCGCAGCGCTCGCGGCGTTCCCGAAAGGATCGGTTTCGAGCAGTAGCCGCGCGATCGAATGGAATCGTCGATCGCGATTCGGCCGGGGCGCGCCGAAGAGCCCGGGCGCTGTTGCAAAAGCCAGGGAATCGAGCCGCAGCCCGCAGACCCGATGCCGGAGCGTCACTGAAGCAGGTGGCCTAGCCCATGCTTCTCGAGATAGCGAAACAGCTCGTCATTCGACTTCAGGCCCAGTTTTCGCAAGGCGTTGTACTTATGGGTCGTGACGGTCTTGTAGCTACGGTTGCTGTCCAACGCGATCGCCTGAAGATTCTCGCCGCGAGCCAAGGCCAGGACGACCGTTTGCTCCGCTGAACTGAGTTGACGCCATGGGTGAGTCTTCGCCGAGGCGATATCGATCGCAGGGTCGGTGTAGGTGTTGCCGCGCATAACCGCAAGGACCGCCTCGATTATCGTGCTCGGGTGGCTCGATTTCGAGACGAAGGCGCAAGCTCCGCTTTCCAGCGTGGTCAACGCAAGCGAAGGAAGTTCCGTGCCTGTGTAGATGACCACTTGGAGGCGAGGCTGTTTCTCCAATACGGCGCGCAGCAGCGATACGCTCTGGAGTCTTCCGGGCATGTGCAAGTCCATGACCAGATAATCGAAGAGGTTGTCATCGAGCGCCTGCAGTAGACGATCGCCATCCGAAACCGAGTCGATGCGGATGCTGTCCATATCCAAAGCGCTGCCGAGCATTTCGGAAAGCGCGGCGACGATGACCGGGTGATCGTCTGCGATGAGTACCTTGGCCGGGGGCTGCTGGGTACTCACCGGGGCAGCCCGGCGGCAGCCGAAACGTGGCTATCATTAAACACGGAACTTGTCTCCATTTTTCTTGTCACTCACCTCCACCCTAGCGAGTCGGTGCTGTGCAGTCGGCCAGATGAACCCTTGAGCGCCGCCTATGTGCCAGCGATCAGCTCGGTGCCGACAGGACTGGCCCGTTCGGCAAGACGCATCCAATAAGGGGGCCAATTCTACTAGCTGGCCACCATGGCGACTGCCCCATCGGATAATACAAACCGACTATGGGGACGGTTGCACCAACAAGTCAGGGATCAAGCGCTCCAGCGAACCGGATGATGGGATCGTGTGCTGAGATGTGGTAGCGGGTGATGCGTTCGACCTGAGCCCCGATTTGCGCCAGAGGCAGTGCTCGTGGCAATAAGGAACTTGTAGCTGCGGACGCTGGTTGCTGCAATCGCATGAAGATGATCGCTGCGCGTTAAAGCCAGCATCACGTCACGTTCTGGCGAAGTCGGCGAATGACCGGTGCGGTTCTTCTTCGAGATGGCGTCGATAGACGGACCCGTGCAGGTTATTCCGAGAGCAATCGCGAGTAGGGCTTCGATCGGCACCGACGGATCGCCCGACGTTCGAATGAACAGGCAGCGTTCGGATTCGGTGTTGTCGGCGCCAGGCAAGGAAGCTTAGACCCGGCGCATATCAATCTATTCGGTCGAGCGTGTCCTTCGGACTCGGAAACGAAGTCGGGCAGGCGTCTACGGCGATTCTTCTGTGCCGCGCGCAGCTGCCTAAGACAATTCCCAATTTCCATGCGTCGATGTCGAGCATAGTCTGGCCAAGCGTACTCAAATGGCGAGTTCAATACGTGCGCTCACCGCGACCTCTCATGTGTGGATAGACGATCATCGAGCGTAGGTCATGAGGTTGGATGAAGAGAGCTACGGACTCTCGTCGCGGGGAGATGTCCTCGTAGATGTTGTGGGCATGACCGCATTCGTGGCCGTCGTCGGCGCGAGCAGCTTCACCCGGGCGGCGCAATCGCTGGGCGTGTCGAAATCCGTGGTCAGCCGGCGCATAAGCGGTATCGAGAGCCGGATCGGGATGCGCCTGATAGATCGCAGCAGCGCCCGCGTCGGTCCGACCGAGGCCGGGTCGGCTTACTATCTCAAGTGCCTGAGTATTCTGGAAGCGATAGAAGAGGCCAATCACCAGATTGCAAGCTGGAACAGCGGTTTGCGCGGGACGATCGTAGTCTGCGTCTCTTCTTCGCTATGCGTGCCTGCGGTGACCCGGTCGATTGCGGAGTTCGCGCGCGCCTACAGCGATATCAAGCTGAAGGTCGATATCGAAGAGCGAGACTCTTCGGTCCGGGAGGCTCGATTCGATATCGCCATTCGAAACGACCAGTCGGTGGACTCGAGCATGGCGGCGCGCGTGATCGGGCATAGCACCCACACCTTGTGCGCCAGTCCAGCCTATCTCGAGATGAACGGAACCCCGACATCCGCCGATATGTTGAAGGACCATGAGGGACTCATGCATGCGCGCGGGCACGTCGGCACGTACTGGTTACTGCGCGACGGCGCTCAGTTGCGATCCTTTCGGATTCCCGAGCGGATGCGAAGCGAATGCGTATTCCACCTCATTGAAGCGGCGAAGGCCGATCTAGGCATAGTGCAGTTGCCGGACTATCTGGTGGCAGATGCATTGCGGAACGGAGAGCTGGTGGCTTTGCTTCCGCAATGCTCGCCGCCTCCGGATCCCATCTCGCTCGTCTATCCGGTCAGTCGCAAGGCCTCGCAAAAGGTGCGGCTCCTGGTCGAGTACCTTGCCGAGCGAATGCAGGGTGCGCTGAGCCAGGACACTCGTGCTCACGTGAGCGCCGAGGCCGCCGATGGTTGCGATGCGCCGACGAAGCCGGAGAGGCAGGGCTTAAGTCCGAAGCGATAGGCGCATGTCATTGCCGGTTCCATGAAACCGACCATAGCTGATTTCTCCGTAAAAGCCGCGCGGCACCCGTGCGGCTTTTTTTTCGCAATCGGTGGCGACCAGATTGCTTTCGGCGAATTCAATCGTTGCTGTACGCACAACGAGTGCCAAGGCAATCATTCCTATGAATTGAACCTATCGCGTAAATGTATTGGACGAGGGCGGGCGCCTAGGAAAGGCTATCTCCAGATCTTTCACTAAGCGAGTAACCAGATGCACAAGCGAAGTTCGATTTTCCTAATTGTCGCCGCCCAATTTTTCATCGGACAGGCGCTCGCCCAGGCCGCTCTGACTCAGGACAACGGCGCTCCGGTCGGCGACAACCAGAACTCGCAGACGGCTGGGCCGGACGGGCCGGTTCTGCTTCAAGACGTGCACCTGATCCAGAAGCTGCAACGATTCGATCGCGAGCGCATTCCGGAGCGTGTCGTCCATGCGAGGGGAACGGGCGCTCATGGACGGTTCGAGGTCACCGGCGACGTCAGCAAGTACACCAAGGCCAAGGTGTTGCAGCCGGGCGCGGTTACTCCAGTGTTCGTCCGCTTCTCGACCGTGATCCACGGCAATCACTCGCCGGAAACGCTGCGCGACCCGCGCGGGTTCGCGACGAAGTTCTACACCAAGGAAGGCAATTGGGACCTGGTCGGAAACAATCTTCCGGTGTTCTTCATCCGCGACGCGATCAAGTTTCCGGACATGGTGCATTCGCTGAAGCCGAGCCCGGACACCAACCTGCAGGATCCGAACCGGTTCTTCGATTTCTTCTCGCATGTGCCCGAGGCCACGCATATGCTGACCCGGGCCTATTCCGACTATGGAACCCCGCGCAGCTATCGCGAGATGGACGGCAGCAGCGTCCACGCCTACAAGCTGGTCAACGAGCGCGGCGAGTACGTCTATGCCAAGTTGCGCTGGGATAGCCGTCAAGGCGAGCACAATCTGACGGCGAAGCAGGCGGAGCAGGTTCAGGGCCGGGACTTCAATCACGCCACCAACGATCTGATCTCGTCGATCAAGCGCGGCGAGCATCCGCGATGGGACCTGTATATGCAGGTTCTCACGCCCGACCAGCTGGACGATTTCGACTTCGATCCGCTCGACCCGACCAAAGTCTGGTCCGGCGTCCCCGAGGTCAAGGTCGGAACGATGGTGCTGGACCGGAACCCGGCGAACATCTTCCAGGAGACCGAGCAGTCGGCCTTCGCGCCCTCCAACCTGGTTCCCGGCATCGAGCCGTCCGAAGATCGATTGCTCCAGGGGCGCTTGTTCGCCTATGCCGATACTCAGTTGCATCGCGTCGGGACCAACGTGGCTCAGCTGCCGATCAATGCCCCCAAACTGCAGATCAACAGCAACAACCAAGACGGCGAATCGAATGCCGGAACGCGCACCGGAAGCGTGAACTACGAGCCCTCGCGTCTCGCGCCGAAACCGCAGGACAGCAAGAACAAATACAGCGAGCTGCCTCTGTCCGGGACCACTCAGCAAAAGCGGATCGGCAAGACGCTCAATTTTCGCCAGGCAGGAGAGTTTTATCGGTCGCTCTCCGCGACGGATAAGGGCAACTTGGTCGCGAATCTGGCTGGGGATCTCGGGCGCGTAAGCGACGACGTCGCGCGCTACACGATGCTCTCCTATTTTTACAAGGCCGACGCCGACTACGGCCAAGCGCTCGCCAAGGCGATGAAGGCCGACGCCGGCCGCGTGAAGTCCCTCGCCGATGCCCTGAGTGAATAAAGCCCGGTCTTAAGTGGAGCATGCTATGCGTCGAATTTTATGGGCAATGATGCTCCTGCTGGCTCTGCCGGCGCTCGCATTCGCAGCGGAGTCTGCCGACACGGTAAGGAAGTCCAGGCAGGAACTCACGGAGTATCTGTTCGAAGCGGCGCGAGTCGGAGACGCCGATCTGATTCGTACCCTCGCGAAGAGCGGTGTGGATCTCGATGCTCGGAACGAAAAGGGGTTTACGCCCCTGATCCTGGCGACCTACCACGGGCGAGATGCCGCGGTTCAAGCGCTGTTGCAAGCGGGAGCCTCCCCCAATGTGGCCGATGGCGAGCGTGGTAATACGGCGTTGATGGGCGCTCTGTTCAGAGGCGTGGACGACGCGGTTCGCCGGTTGTTGGACGATCCCCGTACGCAGGTCAATCAACGCAATAGCGCCGGTCAGACCGCGGCTATGTATGCCGCCCTGTTCTCGCGCGACCAATGGCTGGACGCCTTGGCTAAGCGAGGTGCGGATTTTAGTTTGCAGGACGACTCCGGCGCCGATGCCGAGCAATTGGCTCGTCGGCAAGGCCGGAACGAGCTTGCCGAACGTTTATCCGGCTTGGTCAAGGAGGGGCGGTCCGTAGAGGAGTCCGCGCAGCGATGATCGGCATCTCCCAAAGCCTGGTGTCGCAAGGACGCAAGCCCACACGGAGTTCGGTGACCGTATGAGGGGCAAGACAGATAGCCCGAACGGCGCCCCGCAGGGGGGCGCCGCAACACGGGGGGCGACGGGCGCGAAAGCGTCGAATCGTTCCTCGGTCGGGGCGGGGTCATCGACCAGCTCGCCCCTGGAGAGTTCGGCGAATCGGCTGGGAGGAGGAAGCGGAGAGCCGTGGTTTCGTAGTCGCTGCGCAGCGACGAGAGCCGATCCCGGTGTCCGCTACCGATGGCCACTGCCGTACCGAACGAGGGCCGCTTACCCGGAGCGGCGCAGGCTCGCTTGCCGCGGCGTACGGAAACTCCGATTGGTTGAGTACCTCAGATCGGCAGAGGCACGGCCTGCGCCGAAGCGAAACAACGAACAGTGGCTAAACAAACAGGGGATCCGGTGTGCCAGGACACCTTCCGATTCGAGTGAGAACCAAGACATGAAGAAAATAGAGTTCACGACCTTTCTGTTGATCGTCTCCATTGCGACGTCGGCGCAAGCCGAGGGCAAGAACGCAGTGCGTTCGGCCGAGCCGGGCGTGCTTTGCGATCGCTACATATGCGCAAACAAAAAAGGGCTTTCGCATGTGCTGACCGAGAAGCATAACGGTATGAGAACGGCGATGAATGCATTCGCCGATAAGGATATGGATACATCCGAGTTCACTTTCGCTAACGGAATTTTCTGCGATGTGAAGGAAAAGCTGTGCCGCAAGGATCGCTACTACGGGCCGAACGGGCAGCGCAGCGCGGTGTCCGTGGAATACACGGAGTTCCTGTTCGGAAAGCGTGACTCGTCGAGGCTATGATTATGAGCAGCATCAAGGCGGCAGAGCGTAGATATGCGAGCATCGGCATGGCCCTTGCAGTAGGCCTGGCGATCTCTGCGTGCAGCAATGTCGGGAGACCATCGCGGTCGGGCGTTGGAGATGACGAGGAGATGCTCGCTAGGGTATCGCTGCGGCCCGCCTCGGGCAGTAGCGTCAAGGGGCGCCTTTCCGTTCTTCCTAAGGGACAGGCGATGGCCGTGATCGGAACCGTCACCGGTTTGACTGCCAGCGGCGTGCATGCGATCCACATCCATGAGAAAGGCGACTGCAGTGCGGACGACGCCAGCAGCGCCGGGGATCACTTCAACCCGTACGGCCATCAGCATGGCAGCGCGAAGAATGGCGAGCACCATGTGGGCGACATGGAGAATATCGTCGCTAACGACAAGGGAGAGGCCATCGTCAGGGCGCTCGTACATGGGGCCAGTGTCGGTGGCGGTGGCGTGAACGACATCAACGGGCGAGCTTTGGTTATTCACGCGATGCCGGACGACTACGCCAGCCAGCCCAGCGGCAAAGCCGGCAAGCGGATAGCTTGCGGAGTGCTGGAGATGGCGCAGGTCGGAGCCAGGAATCCGGCATCGCGATAACAGGCGCTTTAAAACAGGCCAGGTCGCCCACGCAACGACTCGAGAGCCGACCCGCGATTGCATAGGTCGCGCCGATTACAGCGGCCGCGGAGCTGCCGCTCATCAGGTCTTACGGCCGACCATGCCGCTAACGATTACGCAGGCTACGGCCGCTTGCCCTTCGAACAAACCCAGTAAGGAGCGCCCATGGAAGCGCTCGCATGACGATCCAGTCGAATTCTCTGTGTTCCCCAGTCAACCTTCGAATGAGCGATTCCTCAATGAATACCGTTCTAACTACTTCTCTGGTCGTCGCTGCGATGGCGCTCTTGCCGGCTTCGATGCCGGCTGGAGCGCGCGCACCCAAGGGGGCGGCTTGTGCCCAGGTCACCGAGCTTCAGGTGGCGGCGTTGTTCAACCGCTGGAACGATTCGCTACGCACGGGCGATCCGGACAAAGTCCTTGCCAACTACGCCGAGGACGGCGTGCTGCTGGCGACACTGTCGAACGAGCCGCGTACCAGCCGCGCCGCCATGCGCGACTATTTCGTCAAGTTCCTGAAGTCCGAGCCGCAGGGAACGATCGACAAACGGGTCATCAAGATCGGCTGCAACGTGGCCCAGGACCTGGGCACTTACGCGTTCAAGTTCGCCGACGGAAGGACCGTGCATGCCCGCTATACCTATGTGTACGAGTGGCGCAACGGCAAGTGGCTGATCGCGCACCATCATTCCTCGGCCATGCCGGAGCCGGTGGGTGGCGCGGGCGGGACTAAACCGCGTCGATGACCGCGGCTATCGCCAACGCCGGCGCGTCGATCCGAATGGATGCGTGATAGGCCCGGAAGGATGCCGGGTGTGCCGGCTTTCAATAGGAAGGCCGCGGTGTTGCTCGGCTCGAACCGCCATTCTTGCGGGTGTTTGGAGCCGTTGTCGATCGCCAGGCGATCGCTGGTTCCGACGAATTTTCAGCGGCGCTGCTATGGGGCTCGTAAGCGCTAAGGGCCCGTGGGGGAAACGAAGCGTCGAAGATGATTGGCGAAGCTCGCTCGGACTCTGAATCGCCCGGGCTTTGGCAGGTATTTTGCTGCCATAGACCATGGCTTAGGCGGAGACGGCACGAGCATCATGGCGATCATTCTGCCTTGCGTGAGAAAAACGCTCACGGACGATGTCATGTCGGAGTCTTCGAGCGAAGGCACGTCGGACTCGGGCCGGCCGTCGACGGTATGAGTCGAGCTCCCGGGGTCTTCCCCCGGCGCCGCATGCCGGGCGTGGGGCGGCAGCGCGGGTGCCGGACCTGGAGGGGCGGGCTGCTCCGTCCCGCAAGCGGTCGAGCCAGCGAGCAGCAGCGGGGCTGCTGCGAACGTCCTGAATGCAGTGTCTGCCATCGGTTGTCGTGAGCGGCTGCGCACGGTATGCGTTGCGCAGCCCCCGTGCGCGTTCGCTGCTTGGTTAGCGGCCACCCCGGCGAGGGGGTGGCCTTGGAGCGAGGTTGGCCCCTTACAACGGCTGCAGCGCCGGCCGCTCACGCGGGAATGCGTTGCACCAGTGGTTCAGATCCGTGGGCACGGGACCCCAGGCGGCAACGTAAGTCGGGCTGCCGCAAACCACCGTACGGCCCGCGGCGGTGGCGCTCGCCACCACCTGAAGCAGGTACTCGCGATCCGTGCGCGGCAGCTGATAGCAGTCCGCGGGTCTGCCCTGCGTGGTAATGCAAGTGGCCTGGCCGGCGCCATCGACGGATACCAGCGTGTTGCGGTAGAGATACCACTGCTGTTGCGGCTGCGGCGCTACCGCATTGACGACGGCCTCGGCGTTGACGATGCCCGAGCCGATGCGATTGTTCGGGGCGACCGCGAAGGGCGTTGCATTGCCCGTAATCAGGGCTTCGATCTGCGCGGGAGTCCGGGCGTTATTGCCCGCCACCGACTGGGCCAGGGCCACCACGCCGGCAACGTGCGGCGCCGCCATCGAGGTCCCGTTATAGGAGGCATAGCTTGCCGCTCCGGGCAGGGTTACGCCGTTGTTGAGCGTCGAATAGATGTCGACCCCCGGGGCGGCAATATCCACGCCCGCGCCGAAATTGGAGAACCCGGCGGCGGTTCCAGCCTCGCCCGTGGCACCGACGGTGATGACGTTCGCACAGCTTGCGGGTTGAATGCCGGCGACATCCACCGAGTCGTTGCCGGCCGCTACGACAACCGTAGTGCCGCGTCCGACCGCGCTGTTGATCGCGTCCTGGTAGGCGCGAGAGCAGGCGCCGAAGCCGCGCAAGCTCATGTTGATCACGTCGGCCGGATTCTGGTTGGCCGGCACGCCTGGAACATCGCCGCCCGAGGCCCAGATGATGGCATCGGCGATATCCGCGGTGGTGCCGCCGCAGCGGGCCAGCACGCGAATTGGAACGACCCTCGCATTGAATGCGGTTCCGGCAACGCCGGCCGCATTGTTGGTCGTGGCCGCGACGGTGCCGGCCACGTGCGTGCCGTGCCAGTCGGAGTTGCTGATACGGCAGAAATTCGCATCGTCGTTCCAATTACCCTGGTCGGCGGGATCCGCGTCACGCCCATTGCCGTCGCGCGCGGCCGCGGCATCGCTGACGAAGTCGTAGCCGGGAAGGACGTTGCCGTTCAAGTCCGGATGATTGGTAATGCCGGTGTCCAGAACCGCGACCACGGCGCCTTGTCCCGTCGCCCGATCCCATGCGCGTTGGGCGCGTATGCCGTTCGCGCCCGAGAATCCCCATTGGCGGCCAAAGTCGGTGTCGTTAGGGATCAGGGTGGGATACGCACGGGCGTTGACCTGCACGTACTCCACATCGGGGTTGGAGGCCAGCTGGCGCATGAGCGTTTCGGCTTGGACCCGGTCGAGCTTGTTGGAAGCTTTCAGCACGTCCGCCCCGATCGCCAGTCGACGGCTGTGGCTGAGCGCCGGCGAAGCGGCGCCGATCGCGTTCTTTCCCGCCTGGGCGAGCGAGCTCTTGAGCTTGCCGACGTCCGAACGTTGCGGACTGCCGGTTCGATACTTGACGATGAAACTGTCGTAGCGTTCTCCGCTTTCCAGACCCGAGGTGACCACCTGCCCGGCCAAGGCCGAACAGGGCGCGCTGAGCAGCGCGACAGCAATGAGGGAGGACAGACGGGTGTGGCTGAACTTGCTTAATCCGAGCATGTGAATCTCCTGAGTTGGGTGGTATGTACAGCACGGCAACGGTGCTCCTGTGGCGGAGCGCGCTGAAATTGGCAAAACTCTTAGGACGCCGGGCTGGTTCATCGGCCATTTACGAACGCGATGGATTCGTTGACGCACGCCGGCGCGAAGATGCCGGTGCGATCGGCGAAATGATTTCGTCGCGGCGTTCGATTGAGCCGATCCGGAGCGATGATCGACGGGCGCGCGGTGATCCGCCGTGGCGCCGTGTGATCGCGAGTGGCCTCGATCTTATGCGGTTGCACGATCTTGACCGCGCGAATAATGCTTAATTATTTGCCGGCTTCGCGCGAATCAGCGCGGACTCGGCGCGATGGAACGGCCGATCGGTAAGCCGTCGTCGGTGCCATCGAATCAACGATCGCGTTCCTGTCGGGTTCGCATGTGCGGCGGCCCACGCTGACAGAGGCGTGGGCCGACAGGAACTCGGAGACGTCGTTCGACTCCCTTCCGGTTCATCCGATGCAATGCGCCTTCGCACAGGCGTAATAGGGCCTTCCTGGCGCGTTCGATAACGTCGTTTTAGGCGGCGCGTCGGCTTAAGAATATTTCTGTACTAAGAATATTCCTAAGCCTAAGAATGTTCTTAGGACTAGGAACATTCCTAAGTCTGAGATTGTTTCCGTGTCACAGAACGACGCTGAAAATAAGATTATTCCCAATATTTTTCCCCTTGGTCGCGTGCCTAAATGCTTCCAGGCCATGGAGTCGCATCTGCATCTTGTGGGTGTTGGGGCAAGTCCCGGCAAAGTCATCGGTTCGATGGCAAATCCCCTCGATCGAGCTTCCAGTGGCTATAAGCCGGCAGTGATTGATAGCTGCCTCTGATGACGCACCGGCCGCGTCTGCTGTATGCCCGATCGGTATGGACGGCAGTCCGTGACGCCGGAACTGGTAAAGGGAGTTTTACGATGTTGCAGCGTTCAAAGAAGAAAGTAGGCTTTGCCGCGGTAGGCGCGGCACTGCTAAGTTTCGTTCTGGTCGGTGTATCCAGCGAGGGCGAGGGAAGCTCTGTGTCCGGAGTCCGCGAAGGGGCGGCCGGTCCTGTCGCTGCCGCGGATGCTTGGCTGACGAAGTTGCTCGGCGCGGAAAAATCGGTTCGCGCCACGGCGCAAAGTGCGGGCTACGCACTTATCAGCCCCGGTGGCGCTCCATTGCAAGCGCGCGATTTGTATGCGGCCAATGGACGGGGCGGTGAGTACACTCGCTCGGGGTACTCACATCATCCTGCGGGCATGCGCTCTCGTCCGGGTCCTGCGGCCTCGATGAGCGAAGCGATGTTCGGCGGCGCCCATGTTCAGTCTCTGCCGCTGGAACCGGCCATGGTGCCGCCGAGTCGCGACCCGCAAGCCTATCGGGTCAAGATCGGCGAGGAACAAAAAGCGATAGAAGAGTTCGATCGCAAGCGTCCGTCTCAGAAAGCGCAGGCGAAGCGTGCAGGCGGAGAGCCCAGTGCGCTGCACGGCGCCGCGGGAAGCAGCCCGCAGCAGGGGGCCGCCGGACACGCAGGCTGCGCATTCGGCGATGCGGTCGGCGCAGATCTGCTGGACAAGCTGAAGCATGCCGATACGGCCTGCGCGAATTCCCAGTTCAATCTCTCCAGGGACGACGCGCTGCGCACCTTCACCAACGAGAAGATGGTCACCGTCGCCGACGAAATCGCCCGGCTCGCCCAGACCTACGATGGCGACAACGACCAGGACATCCTGCAGTTGATCCTCTTCGTGCGAGCCGGATATTACAACCAGTTCAAGTATCGGGATCAGGGCCTTGGGGCGTTCAATGCGGCGGTCGGCCAGTCCGTGCGCGCCGGGCTTGATGCGTTCTTCGGCAACAACGTGACCATGGCTTTAGAGAACGATGCGCACGGCGAAATCCTCGCGGAAGCCGTGATCCTGATCGACTCCGCTCGCGAGAACACCCGGTTTCTTTCCAAGATCCGTACCTTGCTCGTCAACTACGACGCTGCTTACGACAATCTGTCCTTCATGGAGCGGGCGATCAACAACTGCTTCCACGTCCTGTTCAACCAGGGGGTCGAGCTGCCCGATTTTACGAGTCAGGTCGCCGCCACTCTGGCCGATACTCTCTCGGGCTTCATCCGCAGCAATATCGGCAAGCTCGGCGGCGCAAAAGAGTATCTTGTACTCAACGCGGCGCGCGAGCTCTCCCGCCAGATGCGCTATCCGGCAACCATCAAGAACTATGCCAGTACCAAAGTCGACGAACTGGCGGACCTGACGGCATTCAACAACTCGACCGCGCCGCTGCGTACGATCTTCGGGCAGTACGTCGAAACCTACGATCGCGAAAACTGCCAGAAATACGGTCTGTGTAATTACAAGGAGGAGCTGCGTGCGGCCGTCCTGCCGATCCAACATGCCTGCAGCCCGACCATCAGCATTCGCGCGCAGAGCATCTCGGGCGACGAGCTTCGCAGGACCTGCGATTCCGTCGCCGGCGAGCAGACCTACTTCCACCGAGTCCTGGCCACCGGCAACCAGGCGGTCGCAAACGACAACAACGCCTCGTTGGAAATGGTAATCTTCGATAGTTCGTCCGACTACGGCAGATACTCCAGCGCGATCTACGGCAATGATTCCAACAACGGCGGCATCTATCTCGAGGGCAATCCCGCGGTAGTCGGCAATCAGCCCCGCTTCATCGCCTACGAGGCCGAATGGATCCGTCCGACGTTCCAGATCTGGAACCTGGAACACGAGTTCGTGCATTACCTCGACGGGCGCTACAACCTGTACGGCGACTTCATGGCGGGCTTCAGCCAAGGCACCGTTTGGTGGACGGAAGGACTGGCGGAGTACATTTCGTGGTCCTACTTGAATCAGGACAACGCCCGGGCTCGCGAACAAGCCGCGCGCAAACCCTGGACGCTGAGTCAGTTGTTCAAGAACGAATACGGTGATCAGTCGCGGGTCTATCAAGGCGGGTACTTGGCCGTACGCTACATGTTCGAGAAGCGTGCCAACGATGTGAACACGATCCTGTCCTACCTGCGGCCAGGGAACTACGCCGAGTATAAGAATCGCATCGCGGCCATCGGTACGAGCTACGACGCGGATTTCAACAACTGGCTGACCTGCGTTGCCGACGGTACGGCCTGCCAGCAGGCTCCGGAGTGCACCGCGCCGGACACGCGTCAGCTCGACAGAAACTGCGCCCGCAGCAACATCTCGCAAACGCGCGGCAATCACGCTCACTTCTACATCCTGGTTCCGGCCGGAACCGCCAGCATGCGGGTCACCGCAACCGGCGGAAACGGCAACGCCGACCTGTTCGTCAATACCTTGGGCGGCTCTGATCCGTGGGCCTACAAGACCCGCCACAACTACTGGTCGATGAATGCCGGTAACGAAGAGTCGATCGTGGTGAACAACCCGCCGGGTGGGCAGTACGTCTACATCAGCCTCTATGGAGAGCAGGACTTCAGCGGTGTGCGTTTGACTGTTACCTATTGATCGCAAGGGAGCGGAAGAAGGGGCGGGCCGCGGTCCGCCCCTTTTTTTCGAATGTCGAGATGCGGGTGGGCGGGCATCTGCCGATATACCCGCTGCACAGATTGCGTTCGGCGGCGGATTCGGCCGGAGCTCATCCGATCGCTCGGCCGAGATCTGGCTTTCCAGGAGCGGAAAAGCACTACCCCTGCGTAGGCTTGCTCGTACAGCACCGAGCATTTTCTGTGTGCTCGGAGTCTGCCCGGCGGTTCGATGAACGCTGCTTGCTCGCTGGGGCAATCGGTTCCAGTACCTATTCGTTGTCTTTAAATAATATTTCGATATGCAGCAAGGCAGGATGATGAAGAAGAAATTGATCGTGTGCGCACTCGCAATGGCGACTTGGATTCCGCAGTCCCGGGCTCAGACAATTGATGGCCTGGTATTCTTGGATAAAACGGAAATCTCCGGCGCTGTAGAAGGCAAGCAGGTATACAACCAAAGTCATTTCCCGTGGCGTCCCGGTAGTAATATCTCCAATCTTCTATGGGCAGGGTCAAACTTAGAGGAAAGTACGCCAGGATCCGACTACTCGAAGAAGATTGCCCGCAAAGTGTCGGTGCTGGTGAAAACCGCGGACTTCCATATCCTCGCGGCGGAAAGCGCGTCCGGGGAAGTGCCATTGGCAAAAAGGAATCTGTTCAACATAGAATTCGTGGATAGAAAAACTCTTTCGATCAGTCTGCGAACGAAAGATTGGCGCGTGCCGAAAGGGTCCGTGGGTGAACCTTGGAATTGGTTCACTTACGATTTGGAAAATGCGGTTTTCCAAACCAATGCGTTGATCCCATTGACTCGGGAAATTGGCTCGACATACACGATGGTGACAATGTATCTCGCGCCGGGCGGTGATCCTCCCTCGTACTGGGATAAAGAATTCGAATATGGCGGCATGCTGGCCTTGACTGCACATGAGGCCGAGATCGCCAATGGCCGCATACTGCTTGGCGCCGAAGTTACGCCAGAGTCGCCTCCCAGACTGAACCTCGATGTGGTGATGATGGATCATTGGTCCAAAGCCAATTTCTCATTCGCGGGGCCGCTCGATGTCCTTCAGGGGGCGACGACCGACGCCGGTCGTTTCGGTTTGACGTATACAGGTGCCTGGCGCGCTCCTCATAACTATCCGGACGTATCGAGCAGCCCGCTGGCTTTCATTGAGAATGTCGAAATTCCAGTGGTTGAAACCAGCGCGTCCTTGCAGGAACCTCATCGGGTAAAGAGATGCTGGGAGATCGTTCATCATTGGTACGACGGCGCAATGTATTCGCTCGGAAGGCTTTTCCGTGGTGGGCGTGAGTGGAACTACGAGCACGACACGCGGCAAGTCGCTTGCCCGACGTCTGAGCAGTCCGCGGCGGGCTCCGATCATATTCAGGTGATTGAAACGCAGCCCTCCGCCAGTCCTCTGTTGGCGCTGGGGGATAGTCATACCAGCGCCATTGCCAATGACGACTCATTTGCGGCGGCGATGAACTATCAGGTTTGCTTGGATCGCCTAAGCACCGAAGAAGTGGACGAGGGGCAGTGCTCGACGGAAGAGCGCGATGAGCTTACGTCGATGGCCGAGCTTTCGTTGACGGAAGCTCAGAACGCGGCAATTGCGATCGACACCTATCTGAACGTGACCGCACTCGGCGGAGCGACAGCCGTCCAGTTGCCGACCACTTCCAGTCCGGCGCTGAACGCCATCATTGCCGCTAACCCCGATCGAGCCCTGTCTCTGCTCAATCACGCAGCGCGTATTGGATATCATTCGGGGGCGCATCAAACCCCAAGCGCACCACTCGCGCCGAGAGTCGACTCGGCAAGGGGGAAGAAGAAGAGAAAAGGGGTCGGATCCGCATCTTGCACCACCAAGACCGTGGACGCGGACGATGGCTTCCAATGTGCGAAGCAAGGTGTGCGTAAGAGAAGGCCGGCGGCGGAGCAGGCAGATGTCATCAGCGTGCCCGCTCGAATAACGGATGCCGGGCGCTACTACAGGCCAGGCGACTCCGGCTACGGCCAGCTCACACGCGCCGTTACGAATAACCGCATTACCCTGCCGCCAGGCATTACAAACGCTCAGTTCAATAGCGGCGCCGGCTATATTGCGGCCATTGGTCGCGATGGAGCGCCCCCGGGACAGAATCTGTCGATCGTCTATTTGCCGAACGTGGCCGGGCAACGCAGCGATGCGGATAGATTCAGGTATGGGTTGCAGCATATCTGGACGACCCGTGAAGGCGGTCATCAGAACGACTGGACTTCTCTTGGGGTAACCTCGGCCGAGATGCTGACCAACCTCATTATGTCGGCGACTATGAGTCGCGGCCCGGTCACGATTACGAGGGATCCCAGCCGGCCCGACAGACAGCGCCGTAACTATGGCTCTGTTTCGTTCAATCATGGTTTAAGGACCTATCTCGTAACGAACGTCATCATCGTGGTCGGCGACAATGGCATGGTCGTAACGGCTTATCCGAGCAGCGATCGTCGCAATATGTCGACACTGACGCAGGCTAAGGAACTCAAATAGCGATTGGCGTTCGATAGTTGCTTCGAAAGTGCCCGCTCATTCAGCGCTTGATGAGTGAGCGGGCACGGCTTCGAGGCTTTCGGTCAATGACGTCGCCTTAGGTCTGGCCGCTCATGGCAAGCCCTGGAGTCGACTTAACTTGAAGTTGTGTTGAAGCTTATGAGTCATATGTGCAGATGGCCGATCATTGTTCTGGCAGTTTTGTCTGCGCAGGCCTGTACTCGCGAACCGCCAACTGCCTCGAAAGAAGCAGCCGATAAGCAAGCGGATGCCGAAATGGACGCATCGCCATCGCCCGGTGCGGGCGCCTTGGATCCGGAAGATTCGACCTTTTCGATCGACGGAGAAGCCATGGTGCTGAATCGGGGGACGGGCCTGCTTTCCACCGCCAGCAGAAAGGTCCTGGGCGCAGATCGGATTCGAGTGCTGGCCGGTCCTTGGGCGAAAGACTTGGATAAGGACGGCGACGAAGATGCCGTCCTCCTGCTCGGCCTGGAGTCGGCCGACAAGGGCTCGCGATACTACCTCGGTGCCGCGCTTCAATCGGATGGGCGCTTTGTCGGCGGCCAGTCGCTTTTTTTGGGTGGGAACATCACCCAGCCGACGATCGTTCTCAACGATGGCATGCTGACAGCGAGCTACTACTATCGGGCCGGCATGTTCTCGAATACGCAAATGGTTGCGCGCACCGTTCGTGCCCGATGGAACGGTATGCGCTTCGAGTTGTTGTAGTTTACGGCCGCTATGCCCAGGCATCGAATCGATGCGAGGCCTTTGGCGGGCGTTGCGACCGCGCAAAGCGGCTCATAAACGCATGACGCCATCCTTCTCGTGCGAACGCTGAGCGCAACGGCATGGAGGCCGAATGCTATGCCGTGACTACTCCGACGCTACGCGACTTCGATACGCCTGCACGCGCTCCAGCGTGCGTTGCATTTCGAGCAGCGCGTAGTCGGCCCGGGCGTGGAATTCGGTGGCGGCGCCGGAATGCTGTTCCAGCGCTTCTAGAGCGGAGGCCGCCGTGTCCTCGCCGAGTTGCCGGTATCCCGACTTCAGCTTGTGCGCGAGTTTGCGCAGGGTGTCGAGATCGCCGCTATCCCGGGCTCGGTGCCAATGCTCGAGATCCGCCAGCGTGCTGTCGGCGAAAACGCCGAGTAGGCGCTGCAGCTTCGCCTCGTCGTTGCCGACGAGCTGTGCGAGTGCGGCAAAGTCCGCTCCGGTCCGGGGCGATTGAGATGAGGGAGCCGCCGGTGCCGGCGCTCCGACCTGAGGCAGCATGCGTTCGAGTATCCGTTTCAGGTCCGGCATCTGCAGCGGCTTGGCGAGGTAGGCATTCATGCCCAGGGCCAGGCAGCGTTCGCCTTCGCCGAGCAGGGCGTTCGCGGTGATCGCGACGATGTTCAAGGGCGGACGTCCGCTGGCGGCTTCGGCGCGGCGGATGCGTTCGGTCAGGTCATAGCCGTCCAGGCGCGGCATGTGGCAGTCGGTCAGCAACAGTCGATAGCGGTCGGGCTGGGCCTGGAGGAGTTCCCAGGCTTGTTCGCCGTCGGTCGCCACGTCGCAGCCGTAGCCCAGGCGCTGCAGCTGGCGGGTGATCACGTCGCGGTTGGTGGCATTGTCCTCGGCGAGGAGGATCTGCGCTTCGGCTTGGCGGTTGCCGGGTGCTGCCATGTCCGCGCTGGGCTCGGCCGCGACGGCAGGCACGATCGGGCTGGCCAGGCCCAACGCCTCCTGCATGCCGCGCAACAACGCGCCACTGGTCAGCGGACTGCCGGAAACCACGGTAATCCCTGGCTCGTCGATAGGCATCTTTCGCTGAAAATCGGCCCGCACCACGATGAGCGGCAGGCGCGCCGCCGTGGACTGCCGGCGCAGCGGACGCAGCAGGGCGTCGAGGTCTTCGACGTAGCCCTTATCGAGCAGGATCAAGCGACGTTGAGCGGATCCGGCCCCGGTGTTTTCCGCCAGATCTATCCGGCCAAGCAATTCCTCGAGCGAAGCGAAGACCTCGATCGGAACGCCTATATCGGCGCACAGGTCGCGCAGCAACGTCGCGCGCTCGGCCGATTCGCACAAGGCCAGCGCGTACGCGTCCGGCAACGGGTGTTCTTTTCTTTCGGCAAACCCGATCGATTCCATCGGAATGATGACGCTGAAGCGGCTGCCCGATGCGACCGCGCTGTCGCATTCGATCCTGCCGCCCATCAACGTCGCCAGGTGTTGCACGATCGTCAGACCCAGGCCGGTGCCGCCGAAGTGGCGGGTCGTGCTCGCATCGGCTTGCTGGAAGGGCTGGAACAAACTGTCCAGCGTGCGGCGGTCCATGCCGATACCGGTGTCGATGATGTCGAAGCGGATCGGGTGGCGCCCATCGTTTCCGTTGCCGGCGTGCGAGGCGCTTACATACACCCGCACGCCTCCCTTCTCGGTGAACTTCACCGCGTTGCCGATCAGGTTGGTGAGGATCTGGCGGACGCGTACGCGATCGCCGAGTACTCGGCGCGGCACGTCCGCGGCGACGAATACGTCGAGATCGGTGCCTTTCTGGGCGGCTTGGCCTCGCAGCGATTCGGCCACGGATTCGGTGAGGCGGCGCAACGACAGCGGGGTGTAATCGAGCTGGAGCTTGTCCGCCTCGATCTTCGAGAAGTCGAGAATGTCGTTGATGATGGTCAGCAGCACATAGGCGGAATCCTTGCATACCCCCAGCAACTGCTGCTGCTCCTGGTTCAACGGGGTTTCGAACAGCAGCTCGACCATGCCGATCACGCCGTTGATGGGCGTGCGGATCTCGTGGCTCATCATCGCCAGGAAGCGGCCCTTCGCTTCGGTCGCGAGTTGGGCGTCGTGCTTGGACTGCTCCAGCTCGAGCAGTTCGCGCTTTCGTTGTGTCGCGTCGCGGTTCACGCCGATCACATATGCGGATTTTCCCGGGCGCCGGTAGGGAACGGCATGGCCTTCTATCCAGCGGCATTGCTGGTCGTAGTCGGCATCGGCCAGGCGGAACTCGAAGGCGACAGGGACATCGTCGCGCAATGCGCCGGCGATGACATCGCGGATGTGGTCCAAATCGTCCGGATGTATGCGCGCAAACACGTTCTCGGCCGGTTGGGCGCCGGCCGGGACGCCCAGGATCTTCGACGCGTGCACATCGAGTTCAGTGTCGTCCGTGCTTACGTCCCAGGCCCAGGTCCCGAAACCGGCCGCATGCAGGGCGACGGACAGGCGGGCATTGCTTTCCTTGAGTTGCTCGCGCAAGGCGCGGTGCCGCCATGCGACGAACGCGCGCCCGATGCCGACCAGCAGCGCGATGGCCGCGATGGAATAGAGCAGGTAGGCCCATCGCGTGCGCCATAGCGGCGGAGTGATTTCGATCGGCAGCGAGAGTTCGGGCCGACCCCAGCGGCCGTCTCGCTGCAACTGGCGGATCTGCAGCCTATAGTGGCCCGGCGGAAGTCGGTAAAAGCTGACTCTTAGGTCGCTGGGCATGTCGTGCCAGCCGTCCTCGAGGCCATCGAGGCGATAAGACAGACGACGCGCATCGCCCAGTACGGCGATGCGGAAGGCCACATGGCTGTCGCTGTACTGGGCCTTGATCGGCGACAGGTTCCTGCCTTGAAGATTGATGGTTGCGCGGCCCCCCACTTCGTAGCTGCTCAGCACCACCGGCACGGGGGCCGCAAGGCGTATCGTCTGCGGGTCGATCCGCCACAGGCCGGTCCAGGTGCCCAGGTACAGGCTTCCATCCGCACTGCGCAGCATCGCTTTCGGATAGATGTCGCTGTCGGGAATGCCGTCCGCGGGCAGGTAGCTCTGAAAGCGATCGGTCTGCGGGTCCCAGCGCGCGATGCCGCGATAGGTGCCGACCCATAGCCCGCCTTGAGCGTCGTTGGCGACCGCCGAGGCGGTGATGTCGGGCAACCCTTCGGTGAGGCCGTAACGCTTGAACGCCGGGCGGCCGTCGCGGCCGGTGAACAGCCGATTCAGACCCGCGCGAGTCGCGACCCACAAGCGCCCGTCCTTGTCGGTATAGGCCTGCACCACATCGTTGTCCGACAGCGTGGTGGGGTCGTTGGGCTTGTGCTCGAAGCGGCGTATCCGACCCGTATCGGGGTGGAAGTTGACCAGGCCGTTGACGGTGCCGAGCCAGAGCGACCCATTCGGCCCTCCCGAAACGTCGTTGACGATGTAGAACCGGTCGCCTCCGACACTGCGCAGCTCCTGCGCTTCGCGGTCGAGTAGTGCGAGGCCGCGCAGATGCGACACCCAGACGCGTTTGCGATCATCGACATAGATGCCGCTGATAAACAGGTGGCGGTTCTCCCTGCCCTTGAGAAAGTACCGGCTGGTGGATCCATCGGGGCGCCAATGCAGCAGTCCTTCGCGAAGGCTGCTGATCCACAAACCGCCTTCCTTGTCGCTGATGATGGCGCGCGACCGGTCCGGCAACGGGATCGAAGCCGCCAGCGGCCGTTGCTCTCCGGTTTGCCGGTCGACTTCGACGATGCCTCCCGGGCAAAGCCCCATGACTAATCTGCGCCGGTCGATCTCGCCCAGCGAGCAGATCTTCAGGCCGCCCTTGATGCGGTAGTGGGCCGGAGGCGTCTGGCTCAGGCGCAGGCGTGCCAGCCCGGCGCCACCCATGGCCACCCACAGGTTGTTGCTTCGATCCAGGGTGATTCCGGTGATCGAGCCCGGGCGCAGGCTGCGCAGGTCGTTCGGGTCGTGGTGCGCGACCGACAGCGTGCCTCGCTCCGGATCGTACCGATACAGTCCGCTGTCATAGCCGCCGAACCAGAGTGCGCCGTCGTTCGCGCGGACCAGCCCGGTGGTGAGGGACATCGGTACCGGCATCTGCACGAACTGGGCGGAGCCCGATGCCCAATGGATGCGCCAAATGCCCCGGTCGACCGCGACCCACAGGCCGTCCGCGTCGGCGGTCATCGCATTGACCGGGCCTTGGAACTGTTTGGGGAGCGCGAGCGACTGCGCGATCTTCGAAGGGGCCGCCGTGTCGATCGCGATCGCGCGCTCGGGGTAGATCACGAACACTCGCGATCGCTCGGGACTGAGCGTCATCGCCAGGCCGGGCGGTCCGACGCGCGTGGCGGCGCCGCTGCGCTCCACGCGCACAACCCCATCCGGGTTGAGATACCAGAATCGGCCTTGCGCGTCGGCCTCCAGCCATTCGATGTCGTTCAACCGGGCGCCGCGCACGGCGAGCTTGGTCAGCTTGCCGGTGCTCGCATCGAGAACTTGCAGCGTCGTGTTGGGCGCAACGATCCAGACCGCATCGTTGGAGGGCGCCAACAGGTAGTTGAAGCGACTCTCGAGAGTATCCGGACGAGTGGGGTCCCTATCGAGATCGAAGAAGGTGTGACCGTCGAAGCGATGAATGCCGCGATCGCCTCCGAGCCAGATGAAGCCGTGCGGATCGCTGCGTATGTCGAACAGCTGCGTGCTCTGAAGGCCGTGGGTGCGGTCGAAGTATTCGAACTCCGGTTCGCCGGCCGACACCATCTTGACTGGAGGGAGCGGTGCGCTGCCCGACGCCAGGCCAAGGCCGGGCATTGCCCCTGCCATGCACAGCGCGATGATCGGACCGAGCAGGAACCGTCGCATTCAACCTTCCAAGGCAACGCGGGCGACCCGCTCCACGTCGTCTGTTCGCTAGTTCGAGTGAGCCGTCCTGGGCTCGCATCGTCGTTGCCAGATTGCGGGGTGGCTCGCGCCGATGTCAAGGTGAAAGGCACGAACATGCCTTGATTTTAAGGCGTTTTCTGGCTGTTCGTCGCGGCTCGGGAAGTTGCCCGCGGTGGCGTTGGATCGAAGCGGGGCCAAGCGGGTGGCCGGCGAGACCCGGCGGCTGGCCGACCGGTTCGGTGCGGCACCGGCGATCCGGCCAACGAAGGGAGGGGCGACAGGTTTCGACGTCGATGGGATCGAAGCGAGGACCTGCCCCTCCGCCGCGAGATCCTGGGTGTTGGGCTGTTCGGAACCTTCGAGGGGCATGGAAAGCCGATATGGCCGCATGCGCGCTAGCCGAGCGCTTATCGCGAACTGCGCGAACGCTCTATCGCTTTACGAATGCGTCAGATGGCACGAAAGGCGCCGCTCGTCGGGAACTTCGTGGCGGCCCCATGATCTGCCGGGTCGCGAAGCGTCGCCTCGCCCGCTGCGTGCGGCTCGGATCGCGGCGCAGCGGTGCAATCGCGTCTTGGCATTACTCGCTTCAGCCATCTCGCATTGGCTATTGCCGCAGCGGGTGGAGCGACCGCTTGCACTGGATGGCGATGGCCAGTCGGCCCTTCAGCGTCTTCTCGATGCCCTGCGCGAACCGGCAGACGCGGCCGTTGACTTCGGCTCCGGCGTCTTCGTAATTGCGAGCGGCGAGATGCCCGATAGCGATGCGGCAAGCGCGAAGCGAAATCTTCGGAATCGGGTCGCGAACGGTCGCGGCCGCGCGGAAGGCTCCACGAGCGGCCGGCTTAACCGGACGCATCGAGATCGGCGAGCTTCGTGCACTTCCTAAGTCCGAAAGTGCACGAAGGCCGTATGGCGACCGTTACCAGATCTTGATGCGCTCGGCCGGCGCCAGGTACAGCTTCTCGCCCGGCTTCGCATCCCAGGCGTCGTACCATGCGTCGATATTGCGCACGGTCTGTGCGCGCTGCGCCGCCGGTGCGTGGCCGTCGGTGAGCAGGCGCTGGCGCAACGCGGCATCGCGGATCTTGCCGCGCCAGGTCTGGGCATAGGCGAGGAAGAAGCGCTGGTCGCCGCTCAGGCCGTCGATGACCGGCGCCGGCTTGTCGCCGAGCGACTTGCGGTAGGCCATGTAGGCGATGGTCAGGCCCGACACGTCGGCGATGTTTTCGCCCGAGGTCTGCTTGCCGTTGACGTGCAGGCCCGGCAGCGGCTCGTAGGCGCTGTACTGGGCGGCGAGCTTCTTGGTCGCTTCCTGGAAATGTTGCGTGTCCGACGGGGTCCACCAGTTGGCCAGGCGGCCCTGCGCGTCGAACTCCGCGCCGGTGTCGTCGAATCCGTGGCTGATCTCGTGGCCGATGACCGCGCCGATCGAGCCGTAGTTCGCGGCCGGGTCCGCCTCGGGATCGAAGAACGGCTTGTCGAGGATCGCCGCGGGGAAGTTCATCGCGTTCTGCAACGGCAACTGCACCGCGTTGACCGTTTGCGGCGTCATCCACCATTCGCCGCTGTCGACCGGCTGGCCGAGCTTGCCGAGTTGGTGCCGGTATTCGTGCAGCTCTGCGCGCAGGCGGTTACCCAGGGCATCGTCGGGGCGGATCTCGAGCTTGGCGTAGTCGCGCCAACGCTCCGGGTAGCCGACGCTCACGCGCATCGACTTCGCCTTCTCGCGAGCCTTGGCCTTGGTCTGCGGCGTCATCCAGGCGAGCGAGTCCACCCGTTCGTCGAATGCGGCGAGGATGTTGTTCACCATCTCCTCGACCTTCGCCTTCGACGAAGCCGGGAAATATTTCTCGGCATACAGCTTGCCGACCGCGTCGCCGAGCGAGTGGCTGGTCGCGTCGAGCGCGCGCTTGGCGCGCGCCCGCGCCTGAGGCGTGCCGGCGAGGGTGGTGCCGTGGAAGCCGAAAGCGAGGTCGATGTAAGCCTTAGGCAGTTCGCCGGGGCCGCGCAGGGCCTCGTTCCAGGCGGCATGGTTGAGCGCGTGGAACGCGAGGTAGTCCTTCCATACGGGTAGGGGTTCGCTGCCTACCAGGGCGGCGATGCCGGCGATCGCGCCCGGCTGCCAGGCGACGATCTTCGGCTGCGCGGCCAGTCCGGCCGCGGCGAAGAACGCGTTCCAATCCATGCCGGGGGCGCGTTCCGCGAATGCGGACGTTTCCCAGACATTGTTGGCTTTGTGCACGTTCTGCGAATCGACCACCGGCGCATGCGCCTTCGCGATCTTGGTTTCCAGGGCGAGGATCGACTTGGCCTTGGTCTCGGCATCGGCGATGCCGGCCTGCTTCAACAACGCGGCCACGTAGGTTTCGTAGGCCTTGCGCGCGTCCGCCATCTCCTTGTCGGCGGACAGGTAGTACTCGCGGTCGGGCATGCCCAGGCCACCCTGCATCAGGGTGGCGACATAAGCCCGCTCCTGCAGGCCCTGGGCGACGAACACGCCGAACAGATTGGCGGTGTGGAAGTTGGTGGCGTTGAGCGGGTCGGTATCGGCGCGCACGCTGGCGCCGAGCACACGCGACAGGTCGCCGGGCGAGGCGATCGCCCCGACCGCATCCAACTGCGGTTGCAGCGCCTGCAGGCCGTGCTTCTCGATGCCGGCCTCGTCCAGGTAGGCGGTGTGGAAATCGGCGATGCGGCGGGCGTCGCTGCCGGGCGCCGGTTTGCCGGCGGCGAGCTCTGCGATCAGCGCGGCGTTGCGTCGTTCGGCGGTCTCCAACAGCACGGTGAAGGCGCCATAGTTGGAGCGGTCCGCGGGGATCTCGAAGGTCTTGCGCCAACCGCCGTTGGCGAACGCTTCGAAGTCGTCGCCGGGCCTCACCGCCTTGTCCAGGCCGGCCAGGTCGATGCCGGATTTCGGTGCCGCGGCGGTCTTCGCCTGGGTGGGAGTGGAAGCGGTGTCGGTCGGAGCCGGCTTGCACGCGGTCAGGCCGGCGGCCAGCGCGAGGGTCAATCCGAGGCACAGAAGGTTCGGTCGGTAGGGCATCGTCGTTTTCCGAGGCGGAAGCTTGGAGGGATGGCCGACGTCATCGCCGGAACCTTGTTCGCCGCTTGCGGGGCGGCAGGTTCCGACCGGCGATCGGCTCACGGTCGAGCAGCGATCCGGGATCGACAGCCGGCGGCCTTCGAATAGCGCCCCATTGTGCTTCAGCATGTCCTCGGCTTGGAAGTGCACGGATATTCATAAGCGAGCTGAGGCCCCTGATGAGGTTTCACTCGATCGCGCCATCGCCGTATGCGGGCGATGAGTCCGTACGCCGGGTGCGTGAGCTCGCTTCGTCGCCGGGCTTGCACAGAGCTCTACGCGCCTGGTCGAGCCCGGGCGGGTGAATCCGATTCAGGCCACGACTCCACTACCATCTGGCATTCGGCGCAGAGCTCAGGTCTTCGTATAGCCCGAAGACGTCGTTGTCGTCGACGCCCGGATCGCCGATGGCGTACAGCGTTCCGAAGACCGCTTCGTAGGTGGCGCTGCGATAGAGCAAACACAGATCGGCGGCGGAAACGCCGGCGGCCAGCGCCCGCTCGATGGCCGGGCCGGCCTCGGCGAAGGTGGCGTCGGGTCGACGCCTGCAGTTGGCGATGATGTTGTCGAGCGTGGAAGGGTCTTCGAACGGATTGATGATCTCCCGCCAAAGATGCTCGACCAGTTCTTCTCTCGTAGGCATGGGGACCTCCTGGTCGCGATCGGCCCGGGGTTGAATGATGGAGGGGAGGGCGCATATGGGCGCCCTCTTGCTAGGTGCGAACTCAGGACCGAGTGGCTTGAGCCGCCGCCTGGAAGCCCGCGGATGCCATCACCGCGGCGAGTGCATCAGCGGCGGCCGGGCGGTGTCACTGCCGGCACCGCGCGGGTTCCATCCGCGCGATGGCGTAGCCGCGGAAGTTCGGCGGCTACGGCGGTGGTGGCCTTGTTCTTCGGACTACCTGCCCGAAGAGGCGGCGCTGCGCTCCAGCGCAGACCTCAGGCCTTCGCTTCGACGTAGCGTCCGAAGTTGTCGAGGATGGCCTGCCAGCCGGCGCGTTGCATCTCGGCCGGGTTCTCCGACTCCGCATCGAACGTGGATTTCACCCGGACGCCGTCGGGGCCATCGATGAACTCGGACTGGACTTCGCGCCCGTCGTCCATGCGATAGGCGATGGCCCGGTAAGGCTCGATACGGGTGTAGGTGCCCTCGAAGTCGAAGCCGAAACTGCCATCCTTGGCTTCCATGCGCGACAGGAATCGACCGCCTTCGCGCAGGTCGACGGTGCTGCGCGTGGTATGCCAGTCGTCTTGCGCGGTATTCCACTGCTTGATGTCTTCGGGGGTGTTCCAGGCGGTCCAGACCTTGTCCAGCTTGGCGTTGACGACCGTCTCGATGGTGATCTTCATTGCATTCTCCTTTGATGCCCGGGGTGGGCTTTCATTACTACGTCGAACGGGGGAGGGTCAAAACGACATTCTCCCGAAAATTTTTTTCAGTCTCGATGAGGCAGGCCCTGACGTGTCGTTCCAGGGGTGAGCCCTGTCGGCTTGATGTCCTGAGGCGCGTGATGGTTTATCCCAATGCAGGCCGCTTCCGGATTCGGTCCACTCAGCCATCGAGGGGTATCCGCCCGGGCAACGGCGGACGTCTGCCTGACTTGGATCCGGTACTGCCCTGCCTCGCCGGCCGTGGGCTGGCGGATACCGCCGCGATCTCAGTCGAGTAGCATGGGCGCTACTGCTTATTCGAGCCGAAGCCGCTTCGTGCCTCGGCTTAATTACGGAGCTGGCGAGCATGGAAAGCGTTTTGCGTCCGGCAACGTGGGTCCTGGTCGGCATGCTGCTGGCGGGCTGCACCGATGACGTAAGGGATGCCGGTTACCCGGCGACCTCGGATGCCGTAGCGAGTGGCGCGGTAAGGAGGGGCTGGGTTCCTGCGTGGGTGCCGGCCACGGCCAAGAACCTCCAAGAAGTCCATGACGTGGACACGAACCAAAGCGCGCTTTCGTTCACCCTGGAACGCTCTGGGTGGCGACCGCCGGCGCCGTGTCGACCGACGGAAGGTGGCGAGTTTTCGGCGCCCGCGTTCGATCGTCCCTGGATTCCCTCCGGGCAGGACCTCACCGCGGCCTATGACTTCTATGAGTGTCCGCCCGGCCTGGGTGGGCCCATGCTGGAGGCCGTTGCTGTGCAAAGGGAGGGGACTCATGTGCTGCACTGGCGCGTGTTTCCCCGCTAGCGATTCATCCAGGCCGATGCCGCCTCGCGCTCGGCTTAACTCGGGCATCAGCCTGCAGGAGACCATCATGCGCAGCTTGTGTCTCGCTCTCTTCTTATGCCTTGCTGCCGCTTCCGCGTCTGCACAGGCGCGTGAGCCGATCGTTGGCCTGCCTTGCGAGGGCTGCGATGCGGTCTTCGATGGGCTGCCTGATGAGTTCGGTTCACGCGCTCGTATCGCGCCGCTCCCGGAGTCGGGCCAGCCGATGCTGGTAACAGGCCGCGTGCTCGATCAAGGGGGCAAGCCGCGGCCCGGCGTCATTGTTTACGCCTATCAGACCAACAGCGACGGGGTCTACCCGGAGCCATCGGGCGCTCGCGTCTCGCATCGGCACGGTGCGCTGCGTGCCTGGGCGCAAAGCGACGCGAAAGGCCGCTACGCATTCGACACTATCCGTCCCGGCAGCTATCCAAGCAGGGACACTCCGCAGCATATCCACATGCATGTGCTCGAGCGTGGCTGCTCGACCTACTACATCGATGACATCATGTTTCTGGACGACCCGCTTCTGACCAGGGCGGAGGTCGCCAGCAGGCCCAAGCGCGGCGGAGCCGGCATCGGCACGCCGTTGCGCCACAAAGGCGTCTGGCACATCACGCGCGACATCCATCTCGGTCAGAATATTCCGGGTTACCAATTGTGTCGCAGCGGCCGTGAGGCCTGACCGTCCATTCAAGCCGAACCGCGTCCCGGCTCGACCTGATTCGGGCGCTGGCCGGAACGCCGAACTTAACGCCTACCTTCAAGGATGATTCGTATGCAGATCCCGTACTTGATCGCAGCAATTCTTGCGGTAGTAACCGGTCTGACGCACTCGGTGCTGGGTGAAATTCTCATCTTTCGACATCTCCGCAATGGCAGCCTGGTGCCGGCATTGGCTGCACCACCGCTGCGTGTGCGCAACGTCAGAATCATCTGGGCCACGTGGCACCTCGCCACCTTGTTCGGCTGGGCGTTCGCGGGCGTTCTGTTGCAGTTGGCGCTCGGCCGCCCGATGTCCGCACAGCTCGCTATCAGCGCGATCGTGTTCGCCTATCTTGGCGGAGCGGTTCTCGTGCTCGTCGGCACGAAAGGGCGGCACCCAGGCTGGGTTGCGTTGGCGGCTGTGGCGGCATTGACTGCCGCAAGTGCCGCCTGACCATTGAGGACTCCTCCCGCAGGCGGTCTGATCAATCGCGGGCTCCACAGGCGGCACGGACCCGTCAGTCTGCTTGCGCTTGCGAGGGCCGGGCGCTTGATCGCACTGGCGCTGCTCAAGGGCAGGCGAAGGCCAGGTTATGAGTGGATTGTCGCGGCGGGTCGGGTTGGATCTGCGGAAAGCAGGAATCGTCGTCGACGCGCTAGTGCAAGGTCCCGTTGTCGTCGTCATCGTGGGTTTCGCCTTCGCCCCAACGCTTGCGCGCGCCAAGGAACGCGGTCGCTCCACGGCAAGGCCGCTGCATGTTTCAACAGCGAATCGACGGACTCGCGGTTTCGAATTCGCGATGCTGGACACGGCCCGCCGCAGCCCTCGGCGTATCTTGCCCCTGCGACAATCTGTCGCAAGCCAAGGAGAGGATGACGATGCGCAACATCAAGTTGATCGTATTGGGAGCCCTGCTGGCGGTCTCCGCCGGCACCGGCGCGGCAACCGCTTCCGCCGGCTGTTATTGCTCCGTCGTTTACTACGACGCAGCCGGTACCGTGGTCGGCATACGGCAGCCGGCCGGATGCGGAGATCCGGGCTGGGGCATCATGACGATCCGGTCGAAGGCCTACGCGGGCTGCATCATGTAGCGCGCAGCGCTCGCGATACTGCGAAGCCGCCCAGCGCCCGCGGGCGGCTTCGCATCCCTCGAGGCGAGCGCTCGCCGTCGTGCGTCGAGCCGTCCAGCGTCAAGCCGTCCTGCACCCAATCGTCCTGCACCAGATCGTCGCGGGCGAGTGGTCGAAGCCCGTCTTGGACAGCGCGGGTTCCCCATTCGGGGCCGGAGTGGGTCGAATGTCCTGCTGTTGCAGCGGTCGGGATAAGACGAGCGACGGCGTGGATCTGGCTTGAGCGCAGCCTGGTCGGCAAGCGAATGCCGGCGCGCTGGTCGTCGTTTCCCGACAGTTGTGTGAACCGGGCGGCCGTTCTTTGGCACCCCCGACGAACGGTTCCGTGAAGGCATGGTGGCTCTTGTTGCCTCTGGTCCGGAATCCGCGCCGGTAAGTGCGATGGGATTCTCCCTGCCTTTGTCGGTCCGAAGGCGATTGCAGCGCAGAAGCAGGCATTACGGTGAACCGCCGCGTGCAGATCATCGTCCGATTCGCCTGCCGTCACCCGCTTCGGCGTATACGTGGTCGCAGCGGTGCTTGGCATCGCGGGGAGCTTCGCCCCTAAGAGGGGGCGTTCGATGCACGACGCAACGATCCACGACGCAACGATCCATGACGTCGCCGATCCGCCAGGGAGCGGCGCGAGATATCGAGCCGTAGTGCAGTCGGCTCTCGATGCGATCATCGTTATCGACGAGCTCGGTCACATCAAGGAATTCAATCCGGCCGCCGAGCGGGTGTTCCGCTGGAGGCGCGAGCAAGTCATGGGACTCGATGTCGCCGAAGTCGTCATCCCGACGGAGGTGCGCGCCCGTCATCGGCAGGGATTTCGTCGTCATCTGATGACCGGGGTCGCAACCCTCCTGGACCGGAGGCTGGAGCTGGTCGCCATCCGTGCAGGCGGCGAGAGGTTCCCTATCGAGCTGACCGTGACGCGGAGCGAGGGTGGGGCGACGCCGTATTTCACCGCCTTCATCCGCGATCTCACCGAACAGCACCGGCTGAGCGCTGCGGTGGCCGACCATGCCCGGCATGATGTCGTAACCGGCCTGGACCGCTACTCCATACTCGAGCCCCGCCTGATCCGAGCGCTCGCGGACGAGACAACGTTCGCAACGGTGATTTTCGTCGACCTGGATCGCTTCCATGGGATCAACGAAGCCATCGGGCACTGCTACGGCGATGAAGTATTGCGGGCCGTCGGTGTGCGCCTGCAGGCGCTCGCCAGCCAACAGATCGCGGTATGCCATTTCGCGAGCGACGAGTTCGTGATCGTCCAGCAAGGAGGCGATGAGCCGGCCGCCGCGCGGCTCGCCGAGAGCATTCGCAATCTGCTGAGCTTGCCGTTCGAGAGTGACCACTACCGGGTGCTGTTGACCGCGACGGTAGGCATGAGTTGCGCCCCGGCGCACGGGCACGTCGCCCTGGATCTTCTGCGCCGTGCGCAAGCCGCCACGGAGCGCGGGAAGATTCTGGGCCGCGATTGCGTTTGCCCGTTCCAGACCGTGGACATGCAGGATATCGAGGATCGCATCGTCATGGGCGGCTTGTTGCGCGAGGCGGTGCAGGCCGGGGAGTTGACGCTGCTGTACCAGCCGCAATTCGCGGCTTCGGACATGCGGCTGACCGGTTTCGAGTCGCTGTTGCGATGGAGCAACCCGCAGCTCGGCGAGGTTGCGCCGGAAAGATTCATCCCGATCGCCGAGGGCTTGGGCTTGATGCTGGAAATCGGCAACTGGGTGATACGCGAAGCCTGCCGGCAAATACGCGTTTGGTTGGATGCCGGCCATTCGGGCTTCACGATCGCGGTCAACGTATCGCCGCAGCAATTGCGGCGACCGGGCCTGCATCACGTGGTCGGCGGCGCATTGGCTGAGTTCTGCGTGCCCGGCGAGATGCTCGAAATAGAGTTGACGGAAAGCACCGTGCTGGAGAACCTGGGGCGGGTGCAGGACGAACTGGGCAAGCTCAAGGCCTTGGGAACTCTGCTGGCCCTGGACGATTTCGGTACGGGACATTCGAGCCTGGCCTATCTGAAACATTTCGTCCTGGACAAGCTGAAGATCGACCAGACCTTCGTGCAGGGCCTGCCACTCAGCGTTCTGGACGCGTCGATATCCCGCGCGGTTCTGACCCTGGGGCGCGATCTCGGACTACGGGTCGCGGCCGAAGGCGTGGAGACCGCCGAGCAGGCGGTTTTTCTGCGCGACCTCGGATGCGATGAACTGCAGGGCTATCTGATGGGGCGGCCGGTCTCTGCCGAGGCGGCTGAGATCCATTTCGCGACCAGAGCTCCCGGATTCTCGGGCACATCGCATAAGCCGGCTGCCGAGGTCTGAGAGGCGTTGCCGATCAGGCGCCGCGCTCAATCCGTGTCCGGTCCTGAGCGGGCCACCTGTCGGCACGGTCTAATGATGTCGGCTGCGGAAATGAAAAAGCGGGACCCGTGCAGGGCCCCGCCTCGAATCGCATCGTCCGTGGGCCGCTGCGAATCCCTACATCTCCACGATTGGTCCACCCGGATCCGGCGCCGGTGGGCAACCCCTGTCCGGGGTGCACAGTCCGATCAAACGCCATGCGGCGCCGCGGCACTGATACAGGGAGCCGGGATCGTACGGATGATCGTACGCCACCTGGAATAGCTCGCCCTCCCGTTCCACGGTGCAGGCGTAGGTCGGTTCGGCTGCGACCGGCGCAGCCGAGCCCAGCACGCCGGCGAAAAGAGCGAGCGCGGCTCCTTTGGCAATCCATCTCTTCATGCGGTGTTCCTCCATTGAAAGCCGCCTCGCTTGATTCCTATCTGGGTTTGGGCAGTGGCTGCAAGCACGGCCCATCGCGACGACGCGAGCGCCCCGGAAGCGGCGGCGGCCTCCGGAATTCCTATTGAAACGACGCTAGCACAGGGCGGCTCGTCAGTCGGTGCGCAGGTGCCGGTACCGGTGGAGTTCGAGCATTGGGCTGTGCTTTCACCTGGGCGGCTGGATGAAGCGGCGTTGATCTGCAGCGGCGCGGCCTGGCCCTCGGGAAGGCTGGCCTGTGTCGTGCAATAAGAGCGGCCGGCCACTGGCCGCTCTCTACCCGATGCCCTGAGTCTTCGACATCCGGAACTGCACGATGTCCGCGCATTTCCGGGCGCCTCGATGCGGCCGTGAGCGAACGCAGCTGAGGCTTCTACGCAGCCTTGCCGTTAGCGGAAGCCGGAAGGCCGAACGCGCGGGGGCCGTCATGCATTCGGATCTTCCGGCCGGCGAAGATCGAACCGGCAGTGAAGACAGAAATCGGTTCGATAGTCGGTGTGAGCGCGATCGTCCGACGGGCCGGCCGCCACCCACTGATGTGGGATCTTCGCGCAGGACGGGCAACGGAACTGATCGGCTTTGCCGAGCCGCTTGACCGTTCGCACTCCCAAGATGATCAGGATGAGGGCCGAAGCGGATATCGTAGCGACAGCGACCGTGGTCGAGGGCGCAAAGAAGCCGAGGAGCCCGAAGGCGATGGCGCCACAGGAAAACAGCGGGGTGGTATCGGACGGCGCCCTCAGTCGGTTGTACTCGTCTAACGTCATGCTTCTAAGGCCCTGGGGCGTCGGCGATCTGATGGCCGAACGATAGCAGTTCGATGCCCTGGTTCGATTTTCGGGGGTGGTTCTCTGGCCGGCCGTCTAGACGGGCGATAGACTTCGCCTGCCCGGTGCGAGATGGCTCTCTCGTTGGGGCAAGACGAAGCCGCATCGCGGCTCGGCCATGGTCGGGCATCGGGCGAACTATCTCGACAGGAGGTTTGGATATGAGTCTCACTCTTCGCGACAAAGTCCTTGGGCATATCCGTGCCAACGGCGCACAGGTCCGCATCGTGTGTTTTCTGCTTTCGTTCTGGTTGGTGTGGGCGCAGGCGTCAAACATCAGCCGGTTCTTCGCTGGCTTCCTTGATGGCATGTCCGGACGCTAGCGTCTTGCTTGGGCGCCTTGCCCGACAATTATTCGAGCCGATGGCGCTTCGCCGGCCGCGGCGGTATCAAACGGCGTTTCGTCGCTTCGCTCGCTTGAGCTAGACAAGGGGAAACCATGCGTTACCTGATGTGTACGGCAGTACTGGTGTTGCTTGCTGTCGGTAGTGCGAAGGCGGAATCGATCGCGACGGACATCGTCGTCAGGGCGAAGGCACGGGACGGAAAGTTCATCGGCTCGTCGATCGGAGGCGCCTGGGTCCGCATCAAGGACGCGGACAGCGACAAAGTGCTGGCGGAGGGCTTGACCGAAGGCGGCACCGGCGACACCGAGACCATCATGAGTACGCCCCGAACGCGTTACGGCGCGATAGCGGGGAACGCAGCCGCATTCAAGGCCAGGCTGTTACTCGACAGGCCGGTGTTTGCGACCGTCGAAGTGCTGGCGCCTTACATCAAGAAGCAGGCCAGGACCGTATCGCAGACGCAACTCTGGCTCGTCCCCGGAAAGCCTGTGGTTGGCGACGGCTTGATCGTCGAAGTGCCGGGCATGATCGTCGACATACTGAGCCCGGGCACCCACCTGTACACGCCGCTCAGCCAAGCGCCTTACGAGCTCAAAGCGAACGTGGTCATGATGTGCGGCTGCATCCTGACCGAAGGCGGCACCTGGGACGGCAAGACTATGGAAGTGGCCGCGATCGTCGAGAAGGACGGCCGTCCCTATGAAACAATACCGCTGCATATGCAGGCAACGATGAATACCTTCCAGGCGCTGTTGAAGCCCGATGCCCCGGGGAACTATCACATCACCGTCTATGCCTACGACCCGAAGACCGGCAACACGGGTGTCGATCAAACCAGCTTCGTGGTGACGAAATAGGCGGACCGACCTGGTTCGCGCTGCGGATTGCATTGCGCGCTGCGTTCGCTGGCGACTCATCCAGCGACGCGCGACATCGTTGGCCGGTTCCGGTTCCGGTTCCGGTTCCGGTTCCGGTTGCGGTTGCGGTGTCGCGCGACAGACCCAAGCGCGCCATCGCGGCTCGCGGCTATGGCAAACTCGGTCGGCCATGCTGCCTGCGCCTTCGAGCGACGACCGTACGGCAAGCGAAACCGGTTGCGGGTGACGCCGCGGATTGCGAGAGGCCTGGATGGGTATGGAGCGACGCGCAAGGGATGGCTGGAGAGGCAAGGTCCTGATTGGAAGCTTGGTATCGCTCGTGGTCGGGGGGGCAGTCTGGTGGGGATTGGGTCGCGACCGGCTTACGGACGAGGAGCGCCGGTCGGCTCCGCAAGTAGCGGGGGCCGATGCATCGACACCGGATTCCTTACCTGCCGGGGCGCCGTTGCCCCAAGGCTCGTTTCTGGAGACCCACAAAGAGCTCGAAGTCCGCGCACGCGCAGGCGACGCGCGGGCGGCCTATCGCCTCGGCCAGATCATCAGCCGATGTCGTGAGTACCGGCCGATTCCCGGTGGCGCCTTTACCGAGATGTTGGCGCAAGCGATCGCCAAGGCCGGCAGCAGCATGAGCTTGGGCGGGCGCAGAATGGACGATCCGGACCTTCTGGATACCTTGCTGTACGGCAAAGACAGAATGGATGCGATCTGCGGCGAGGTAGGGGACTTGCCGGCCTCGGTGCGCAAGGGCGATGCGCGCGCCTGGTTCGAATTGGCCGCCGAAGGCGGCCATGCGAAAGCGATGGTCGACTATGCCGCTTTCGCGTTCGAGGAATTTCCCTCCGATGCGGACCTGCTGGACAACGCCGCGGAGGTGCTCGCACGACGTGAGCGGGCCCGTGGTTACCTGCGCCGTGCGTTCGAGGCGGGCGAGCCCGAGTCGCTGCTGGCCTTGGCCGCGAGCCATGGGCATAGAGCGTATCTGGGCCGCAACATGACCGACGCGCTCGCTTACTGGAAGGCGTATCGACGGACGGGCGAAGGCAGCCGGCTGCCGCAAGGGGTTGCGAGGATGATGGAAGCGCAATTGCTGGAGCATGCGAACCCCCAGCAGGTGCGCGATTCCGAGCGCCGCTCGCTCGAAATCCTGCAGGCATTTCAGCAAAGGAAGGCGCCGCTATGAAACGAGGGCTCGGATGGGGAGTGTTGACGTTGGCCCTGGGCGGCTTGGCCGCATGGTTTTATACCGGCCGAAACACGTCGACGCAGAGCGGCGCCACGACACAGGCCGTGATCGCCGAAGCGAAGACGTCCGAGAAGCGCGCAGTGCCGGCTGGGCAAGACGCCGCCGCCGCGCTTCGGCAACGTCTGTCGCAACTGCCGCAAGAATCGGCCGCGAATCGCGCCGCCAGCAAGCGTTTCCTGGAGCAGATATGGAGCAAGAATCCATACGGTAAGTGGTGGCTCCCGCCGCTCGACGAAGTCTATGCCGAGCTGCGCGCAGCGGCGGAACGGGGCGACGTCGAGGCCGCCTCCGTTTTGGGGGGCCGATCGGCCCAATGCCGCAAGACGGTGATGGAAAGCACGCCGGACAAATTGCTGGCCCAGCTGGAAGAGGAGATGGAGTCCCCGGTGGACGCCGAATATGCACAAGCGCGCATGGCAACCGTCCACGAACGATTCGCCCGGGAACTTGCGCAGTACGAAGCCTGTTCGCGGGTGGGCCAGGCCGCCCTGGACGAATCTTTGCTGTGGCTGGAGCGTGCCGGCCGGGGCGATGCGAAGGACGCCAGGCTCGCCTATGTGGCCACCTGGTCCGAACAGGCGGGTAGCGACCGCGATGGATTGATCGCCGACATCGAGCGCGCGGCGCAGCAGCGGACCTTGGCGCGCGAATGGCTGGCTCAAGGCCTGGCCGCCGGCGAGGACCGCGCTTTGGATATCTACATCGATGCGTACGCCAGGAGCGGCGCGTTATTCCCACGCGACCGAGTGCAGGAACTGGCGTATGGCTATGCCCGCGACCTGGTCCGGGGCCGCCGCGGTTCCGGGTTCGAGGCGCTGTGGGCGAATGGCCCGACTCGCTTCGGCGACCTGTCGTCGCAGCAATGGGACGCGATTGAGGCGCAAGGGCGGGCGATTTTCAAGGCTCACTACGAATCGCGCCCGGTGGGGCCGAAGGGTGCGCCGTCGCCGCCGTTGCGCAAGGCCGAGTAACCGCTGCAGGAGTGCGCCGGGACTGTCGATAACGGGCGCGGATAAGCTTGCCTTGTTTACGGTCGGCGGCGCGGCCGTTGCTGCGAAGGCGACAAGCAGGCTCGTTGCGAAGGCCGCCGAGGCCGAGCGGAACACGCTGGTTTTCATGGGCGGCGAGAACCCTCTCGATGAACGAGGCGGCGGAAGCGAGCGCTCGCTTCGGTCGTTGCCCGAATACCTGCGCTCGGTGCGAGGCCGCCGACCCGCAGCGGAGCTGGGCCTGGTCAGATCAGGTCAGGTCAGGTCAGGTCAGCAGCTTGATCTTGTCGCGATAACTGCGCGACAGCTTCAACTCGTGTCCGGAGTCGAGCAGAAGAAAATACTCGCCATTGAGGTGGGGGCGCATCTCCTTGACCCGGCCGAGGTTGACGATGGCCGAGCGGTGGATACGCGCGAATTTATGCGGATCGAGGCGTCGTTCCAGTTGCTGCATCGTGCCGCGCAGGACGTGGGTTTCGTCGTTGGCGTGGATGCACATGTAGTCGCCGGCTGCATCGATCCAGCGGACCGAGTCGGCGTCGATGCGCAGCAGACGATGGCCGTCCTTGATCGTCAGTTTGGAGCCGGCGCGCGGATCCTCGTCGCCCAATAGGCCGTCGACCTTCGATCGATGCGTTCCGGGCAGGGTCGCAATGAACTTGAGCAGGCGTTCGTAGTGATCCTCGGTCTTGCGCGCGGCCAGGCGCGAACGCGCGCGCTCGACCGACTCGTCCAGGCGCGCGTCGTCGACCGGCTTGAGCAGGTAGTCGAGCGCGCTCGCGGCGAACGCGGCGATGGCGTAGTGGTCGTAGGCGGTAACGAAAACCGTCAAAGGGATCTGCGCCGCCGGCAGCATGCGCAACAGCTCGAAGCCGTCGATCCCTGGCATTTGCACGTCGAGGAACATCAACTGCGGACGCAGGGCGGAAATGGCGTGGAAAGCTTCGCGGCCATTGCCGGCTTCGCCGACGATTTCGATATCCTCGTGGCGGCCCAGCCGCAGTTCCAGGCCTCGCCGCGCCAAGGCTTCGTCGTCGACGATCAATGTGCGGATCTTTTTCATCTCGGGCCTCTTCACCTCAGGCCTTCCGCGCGGTTGCGAACGGCAGCCGGATATGCACGTCCACGCCGCCAGACTCGCGGTTGCGGATGTTCAGCTGCTGGCGCTCGCCGTACAGTATGCGCAGGCGCTCGCGGGTATTGGCCAGGCCAACGGGGGCATGCCCGTCGGCCGTCGGCTCGGCTTCGGCGAAGCCGGGGCCGTCGTCGCGCAGATGCAGATCGAGCATGTCGCCGTCGAGCCGCCCGATGAGTTCGATGCATCCGCCTTCTTCTCGCTTGGACACCGCGTACTTGATCGCATTCTCGATCAGCGGCTGCAGGATCAGACTCGGTACCAGCGCATCGCGCGCCGCAGGTTCGATGTCCACGATCATCTGCAGGCGATCGCCGAAACGCACCTGTTCGATGCCCAGGTAAAGATTGAGCGCTTCGACCTCCTGCGCCAGCGCGACCGGCTGCTCGGGGTCGGAATCGAGCGAGCGACGCAGGAACGCCGACAGGCTTGCGACCATGCGGTAGGCCGTGTCCCGTTTGTCGTCGAGGACCAAGGTGGAGATGGCGTTGAGCGTGTTGAAGAGAAAGTGCGGATTGAGCTGGTAGCGCAGCATCTTGATCTGCGCGGCGTGCGCGGCGTTCTGCGCGCGCAGCGCCGCCTCTTTCTGCTGCTGCAACTGCAGCGCGAACTTGATTCCGAAGTACAGCCCGCTCCACGACAACAGGATGTAGAGCGTCGAAGTGAAGTACCACAGATAGCCGAAAATGCTGCGGATCCGGCAATCGTCGCAGTAGCTGAAGGCGATGGTCACGTAAAGCTTCATCTGCACCAGCGTGGCCAGCACGAGCAGCGCGATCGCGGCGGCGGTCATCTGCGGCACCGACAGGCCCCATAGGCGCCGATAGCCCAGGCGCAGCAGGCTGGTGACGGCGAAGCCGCAGGCGGCTACGGAAAGCGAGACGGAGACATAGTGCAGCGGCTTGCCGTCGCCCATCGCGGTGGTGAAGTGGAGGATGAAATAGCCGAACCAGCCGATGCTCTGCAAGGGCCAGAACAGACGCTTCGAGGCTGCCGACATCGAATCGGTCAAGACGATGGAACTCATATGGAGATTCTTCATGGCAGGCGGCCACTATGAATTACTCGCTACCCACTGTGAAGACGATTCCTTGGGCTCAACGCCTCGTCGCATCTCAGCCACGGTCTGCCGCACGATCTGCAGACTTCCGCTTCCGGGTCCTGCCTAATGAGCGGATCGATCCGACTCGGCGACAAAGATAACTATGCTGACATTCTCCTTGATCATGGCGGCGGCAGGCGCGGCGGCCCCAGCCCCGGCGAACGTCGATCCGGCGACGGTCGCCGCCATCGAGGCGACCTGCTTCGATTATGTGGACGGTCAGCTCGAGGCGGCCCCGGACCGCGTCGCGCGCGCATTGCACCCGGACCTGGCCAAGCGCGCGGTGATCGGGGACACGCCTTACGAGCGGCTCGGCTTGCGGCGCATGTCCAAGGAAGAACTGGTGGCGCTGACCAAGCAGGGGGCGCTGAAGACGTCGAAGGAACAGTGGGACCGCAGCTGCCGCGTGCTCGACGTGGTCGGCAATGCCGCGTCGGTGCGCCTGGAAACCCCGTGGTTCGTCGACTATTTCCACATGGGGAAATTCGACGGCAAATGGATCATCGTCAATGCCTTGTGGTACAGCAAGCCGAAGTGAGTCGCGCGTCGTCGATAAGGCCGTGGTCGCGAAATCCATACGGGGTATGTAATGAGACGTGTTGTCCTGGTGGCGCTCTGCGTGCTGGCGCCGGCTTGCACGCCGATGAATCCTGCCGAGCCAGCGGCAGCCTCGCTCAAGCCACCGGTGTCCGTGCAGACGCCGGGTGCCGCGCTTGGCGGCGAGCGCCAGTTGGCTTCGCCGCAAGCCGATGCCGCACGACTGCTGGGTGCTGGCTGGTTGTCGGGCACGCGCAACGATTACAACCTCAGCACCGATTCCGGGCAGCACGCGATGGTGTTCGCACGTTCGGCGGCGAACTTCAAGGACAGCCGGATCTGGTTTGTACGACGGGACGGAAGCGGTTGGGGCGAGGCTGCCGAGGCGTCATTCACCGATCCGCGCTATCGCGACTCCGATCCCTGGTTGGCGCCTGACGGCCGAACGCTCTATTTCGTTTCCAACCGTCCGCTCAGCGGCGAGGCGCCGAGCTCCAGCCTGGATATCTGGCGCGTCGGCCTGGAGGACGGGCGTTTCGGTGTGCCCGAGCACCTCGATGCGCTGGCCAGCGATGGCGAGGAACTCGGTCCGGAATTGCACGATGGTTGGTTGTACTTCAACAGCTCGCGCAAGGGCGGGCCGGCGAAACTGGCGATCTACCGGGCGCGCGTGAACGGTGGTGGCTTCGATGCGCCGCAGCCATTGGGCGCGCCGTTCAACGACGGCGCGATTCAAGGCGACTTCACCCTCTCGTCGGATGGCGGTCTGGCCGTATTCTGGAGCCAGCGCAGCGGCTCCCCGGATGCGAATCTGTTCGCCGCCTGTCGAACGGACGACGGCTGGTCGGCGGCGGTGCGCTTGCCGCCACCGATCAACGCAGCCGGCATGGACTTCACCCCGTCCCTCACCGCCGACGGCAAGGAATTGCGTTTCGCCAGCATGCGCACCTCGGCGCACGCCGACGATGCCGCTCAGGTGTTGAACGGGCAAGCGAATATCTATGTGGTCCCGACGGCATTGGTGACTCAGGCACTCGCCGGAGAGCGGAGCAAGGGCGGCTGCAGCCCCACGGTCGCGCGCGAATCTTCCGCAGCAGTACGGCCTATCGGGGCAGGAGACCGGTCATGAGCAGCGCATTACCGGATCGGTTTCGACCCGGTGCCGTCGTTGCCGCCAACGCAAGCGAGCCCCGGGGCCGCCACCGCGAGGCCAGCTTACTTTGTGCTGCCTCAGCCGCGCCGAGCCGCCTCGATCGTCGCGATGTCGATCTTGGTCATCTCCATCATCGCGTCGAAGGCGCGCTTGGCGGCGGCCGGGTCGGGATCGGTGATCGCCGCGGTCAGGGCGCGCGGCGTGATCTGCCACGACAGCCCCCACTTGTCCTTGCACCAACCGCAAGCGCTGGTCTGGCCGCCGTTGTCGACGATCGCGTTCCATAGACGGTCCGTCTCGGCTTGGTCGTCGGTCGCCACCTGAAACGAGAAGGCCTCGTTGTGCTTGAAGGCCGGCCCGCCGTTCAAGCCGAGACAGGGGATGCCCAGCACCGTGAATTCGACGGTCAGGACATCGCCCTGTCTACCCGAGGGAAAGTCGCCGGGCGCGTGATGCACGGCCCCGACCGCGCTGTCGGGAAACGTCTCGGCATAGAACTTCGCGGCGTCCAGTGCGGTGCCGTCGTACCACAGGCAGATCGTGTTTTTGCTGACCATTCCGATTCTCCTCGTTCAGTGGCGCGCATCGGGTTGCGCGGGAAGTCGAGCTGCGTCGTTGTCTTGCCGGCCAGGGGTGCACGGGATCGTCGCGCGGCGCCGATTCCATGGAATCGAATCTGCGCTGCGCCGGGCTCAGGGGCGATGCGCACTTCTGGGGACCGGGCAGGGTACGGCCCGGGCGGCCGTTCGAGGATCCTACTCTTGTGGGGCGCGTTGGTCGGGCGCCAATGATCGATCCGGGGATATTCCGCTGTTCTGAAGCGTTCGTTAAAAAAGCATGGAGTCGTTGCGTCGGCCCTCCGAGGCACTAGCATGAGCGCCTCGTTTGCTTGTCTTTTTCATTGCCCTGTCGCCCTTCAAGGAGGAATGCGATGAAGCTTTATCACCGGATCAGTGTCGTCATCAGTCTGCTATGCCTGGGGACTTGGGTTTACGCCCACCTGGGCTATCGCTCGCCCGGGGCTCACGACGGCCAGGGCCCCGATCCCCTCGGCGTGATGCTGTACCTCGCGGCGTGGGTGGTGGGCGGCTTGCTGCTGCATTCGACCCTGGTCTCGACGTGGTTGGCGACCAGCAAGCGCAACGCTGAGCGGGTGCGCGAAGGCGGTCGCGGCTTGTGGCTCCAGGCGGCAGGGTGGGCGGTGCTGGCGTTCTGCGTCTGGCCTTGGTTGTCGCTGTAAGTCCCGCTCCAGGCTCTGACCATGCGTGCCAAGACAGCATTCTCCACCGCCTTCCTTGCGACGATCTTCATCGCGTTCCTGGCCAATGCGGTTCCCTATCTCCTCACTCGTCAGGCCTATCAACGCGATGGCCAGGAAGTGGCCGGCTTTCCTTTTCTGTTCCGCAAGGTCGGAGGGGACTGCGGCGTATCGGTCTGCGACAGCTACGGCTTTCATCCCGCTCATTTCGCTGCCGACGCGGGACTTGCGCTGGCCTGCGCTACGCTTGCCGGCTACATTGCGCTGCGATGGGTCGAGCGCGTCCAGGCTGGGGCCTAGCGATTCATTCGAGCCGCAGCCGTTCCGCTGTTGGCTTTAACCTGGCGTTGGGGGCGCCGAAAACCGCATGGCCAAGCTCAAGATCACCTCCGTGCCCCCGGGCGAAGCGCCGGATTGGGTGCGGCAGCATTGGGTGGGGCTCGCTTTGCCGCTGCCCGACGGTTGCGAAGCGCCGGTGACGCTGCCCACCTTCGGGGTGCTTAGCACTCCCAAGACTCGGATCGGCCAGTACCTGGCTCGCTTCTTCGGCCGGGCCCGCACCGAGACCGGATACTTGGTCGAGTCTCTCCCCGCGTTCGACTTGCTCGCTCAATCCAGTCGGGAAGCCGCCGACTGGTGGCGCGCCCATACGCCCGAGCTGGCCCAACCCGGGCAGTATTTGTTGTTCCAAGTCGGCGTCGGCCATGTGCAACCGTCGGATGCGTCCGAGCGATTCGCTCAAGCCGAAGTCGGTTCGGAGCCCGGCTCGAACCAAGTCCAGGCTGCTCATCGCCCATGACCTGGTACGCAGACGAAATCGTCCTTCGCGCCAGTGACGAGGCTTTGGAATCGGTCGCTGCCTCGCCGTGGTTGGCGCCGTTCGCCTATCACATCCGCTCACTCGCTGGGCACGTATGGCATCGGAAGGAGCTTCGGCACGGCCTTCCCGATGGTGGGTTGCTTGTCATCCGTCCTGTGTGCGGCAAGTCATCGCACTGGAGCGACTGGCACCACACCGAGGTACTCGACTGGACCGGGCTGCCATGTGAGTCGGCCGCCGAAGAGCTGCTGGATACGGAAGTTACACAGTGCCTGTCGGAGTATCTTGACGAAGAGTCGGTGCCGCCCTTGCAGCTGCGCAGGGCCGTCGCGACGCTTGCGGCCGGGCTGCGACAACCGGTTTTCTACTACGGATGTGCGATGTGGGGCGGCGACATCGAACACGAGTATTCCCTCGTGTATGGGCCTGAGGAATCGATCGTGCTCACAAACACCATCCCTCACATCGTAGAGCCGCCCGTCGACGCGCTCCGCGCCGGACTCCATAGCATCGGTCTGGAGCTGCCGACCGGATACTTCGCGCCGCATACCAGGAGCTTTCCGTGGCAGGCGCACAAACTCCGGCAATAAGGTCCGATAGATCGTTCGGCTCGAAGCCGCTTCGCGAGCGGTCAGTCGACGTAAAGCCCTTGGCGGACGACTTCATGGCAATCGCGGTTAGACCAACCCATCTCTGCTGTGGTCTGCAGCAATAACATGCGCATTACGGTAGGCTCGCCCCAGGCCTCGGCAGGACCCAGACGGGACTTAAGATGCGAATCGCTTTCGACATGGATGGCACCTTGACGCCGTTGGGTAAAGCGCAATTCCCTTCGGCGGTGCTGAGGTTCCCGATGAACTTGTTCTTTCGGGAGCCGTTGCGAGAAGGCGCTATCGAGTTGATGCGCGAGTTACAAGCCGATGGTCATGAACTATGGATCTATACCTCTTCGCTTAGGTCGAAAGCCTACCTTCACCTTTGGCTGTTCTTCGCAGGTATCCGTTTGGGCGGCGTGGTCAATGGAGTTTCTCATTCAAGCGCTTTGCGCGGGAAACCCTTAGCCCCATCCAAATTTCCTCCGGCTTTCGGCATAGACCTGCTTGTCGATGATTCCGAGGGGGTGATGCTGGAGGGCGAGATGCACGGGTTCTGCGTTCTTGTTGTTGACTCCGGGGATCCGCACTGGGCCTGTAAGGTAAAGGCGGCCTGCCAAGTCCCGACTGGTGATTCAATCAAGGCATAGCCGTTTGGTGGCTTGCCCGAAGCGTTTATCCTGTTTCGGTTTCTTCATTGCCTGCGAGTGGGGCCATATTCAGTGCGCTTTCCTTGCTTATTGGCATGATTGCTCTGGTCAGGATTCTGGCCTTGGTCGTGTGTAACCCGGCGTTTTATAATCCGCCTTCGTTCCAGAAAGGCCTAGCCAGAATCGTTCCTGCGCTGACAGAAGGGTTTTCGATATGGCGCATAGGCTATAGGTCGCGGGCGGGGTCTTGGCCATTGGGCTTTAGGGGCGAGCGGGTCTGATGATTAACTCGAGCCGGGCCGCTTCGAGGTTCGGCTTAATCAATCCTCGAATCGCAGGAGCATCCTATGAAACGCACCTGGACCATCATCGGCGTCGCCGACGTCGCTCGCAGCTTCGGCTGGTATCAATCCTTGTTCGGTCAGGCCAAAACCGCGCCCGCGCACGATTTCTTCGGGCAAATCCTGGATACGGATGGAACCGTGTTGATCTGCTTCCATCAATGGGGCGCGCACGACCATCCGTCCCTGGCCAGTCCCGAGCACGCCCAGCCCGGTAACGGCCTGCTGTTGTTTTTCCGTGTCGATGATTTCGAGCAGGCCTTGGCCCGGGCACGCACGCTCGTGACGAAGCTGGAGGAAGAGCCTGGTTTCAATCCCAGCACCGGGACGCAGGAATTCGCGCTGCGCGACCCCGACGGCTATTACGTTATGGTCAGCGAGCTCTGAGGAAGTGCCGCCTCCCGGTCGTCCTCGGTGGCAACTTCAAATTCATCTGGAATGGTCCGCCGGCAGTTTGCGATGGATGCGGAGCGCTCCATCCGAGCGCCCCGCGCCATCGCGCGATTACTTGTTCCCGCGCGCGGCTTGTTGAATGATCTTCGCGACCGCTTCCGGCTTGGAGACGTAGATCGCATGGCTGCCCGCTGTCTCGACCACGGTGGCGCCCGCGCGCTTGGCCATCATTTGCTGAGCCGGGGGCGGAATCATGCGATCGTCGGTCGCGACCAAGTACCAGCTCGGCTTCGACTTCCATGCCGGTACGGTGACCGCGCCGCCCAACGCACCGACGCCCCACGGCACCTGCGAAGCCGCCATAAACTCCGCTTCTTCGGCCGAAACGTCGCCGGCGAACGAGGCGGCGAACTTCTCGCGGTCGAGGAACAGGAAGCCATCCTGCGGCGGCAGAATCGGCGGGACCGCCGCGCCCGGGGGCGGGTTGGCGATCAAGGTCTGCACCGACTCGCCCTGGTCGGGAGCGAAGGCGGCGATGTAGACGAGGCGCTGCACCTTGGGGTCCATGCCGGCTTCCGAGATCACCACGCCGCCGTAGGAGTGGCCGACCAGAACGACCGACCCGTCCTGCTGTGCGATGGCGCGCTTGGTGAAGGCGACATCGTCGGCGAGCGACGTGGTCGGGTTCTGGACGATGGTGACGCGGTAGCCATCCTTCTTCAGCAGGTCGTGGACTTTTTGCCAGCCGGATCCGTCGACGAAACCGCCGTGCACGAGCACGACGTTCTTCACTTCCTGAGGGGCGTTCTTGGCCGAGGCGGCGTCGGCCGTCGAGGCGAGGGACAGGGCGGCGGTCGTAGCGAGGGCGAGAGTCTTGAGGTTCATGATGGTTCTCCAGAGGGTAGGGACCTGCATCACTTGGGAGGCGGATGGGTCGGCCCATCCGTGAGACATAGCTTGCGCGGCCGGTTCTAGACGCACCATCGGTTGAATGACCGAGGCCGGAGCGAGGGCGGCGGCATTAGACTTCCCGCCTCTGCACAGGGATCTGTTCAAGTGGACCTCGCTTCCGTAGCCCTGCTGGATGTCATGCGCTCGCTCGCATTCGTGGGCGATCTGTCGATGGGGCAGCCCACCGACCACTCGCCGCGAGCCGCTTGGATGGCAGGGGAGCTGGCGAGGGCCAGCGGCGCCGATGACGCCGCCTGCGCGCAGGCTTCGGCCGTCGCGCTGTTGCGCTGGTCGGGCTGCACCGCCAACGCGCCCGAATTCGCGCAGTTGTTCGGCGACGACGTCGGCGGGCGGAAAGCATTGCTCGCCACTCCATCCTCCGGCAGTGGGTTTCGGGCCGGTACGCGCAAAAAGGGATCTGCGTTCCTCTCGTTGTCGCGCATCCATTGCGAGGTCTCCGGAGACATTGCGTCACAGCTGGGTTTGGACGACGCGACCCAGTTCGCACTTCGCCACTTGTTCGAAAGCTACGACGGCTCGGGCGCTCCGGATGGGCTGCAGGGTGCGCAGGTCCCGCAATCGGTCTATATGGCTTCGCTGGCGGGCGACCTCGATATCTTCAATCGGCTGTATGGCCTGGAGCAGGCATGCAAGCTCGTCGGTCAACGCGCGGACGTTCTCTATCCTGGTCACTTGGCCAAGCTGCTCGTGGCTCAAGCTTCGCAATGGCTGGCAGCGCTCGACGACGACCCTGCGTTGTCGGGCCGATGCTCGTTAGCCAAGTCGTTCTCGGAGCGCTTTACGCCCTTGGAGATACTCGCGCATGTCGTCGACCTGAAGTTGCCTTGGATGACTGGCTACTCCTTGCAAGTCGCGCAACTGGCGCGCAATGCAGCGTCGGGGCTCGGCCTGGATTCGGCCAGTCAGCAAAAGGTCTATCGCGCGGGGCTAATCCACGGAATGGGACGCGCCGCGGTTCCGAACATGATCTGGGATACGCCCGGGAGGCTCGCCGAATCGGCCTGGGAACGAGTCCGGCTGGTTCCGTACTGGACCAACCGCGCGGCGCGACAGATAGGTTCCTTGGCAAGCGAAGCGGAGATCGCTTCGTATGCCTATGAACGACAAGATGGGTCCGGCTATTACCGAGAGTTCAAGACGGAGATGATTCCGATCGAGGGCCGGATCCTCGCGGCCGCGGCTGCGTGGGTGGCGCTACGTTGTCCGCGCCCATGGCGCGACGCGTTCGCAGAGGACGCGGCAACCGCCGTTCTGTTGGCCGATGCTACCGCAGGACGCTACGACCCCGATGTCGTTGAAGCCCTTATGGACAGGCGGCGACCTGCGGCGATTCGACCGCCGGTGGCGCTGTCGTCGGGTCTCCTCACGGATCGCGAACGCGATGTGCTGCGCTGGATCAGCCTTGGGGCGAGCAACAAGGTCGTGGCTCAGAAGCTGGCGATCAGTCCCAGCACCGTGCGCACTCACGTGGAGAACGCGTTCCGCAAGCTGGAATGCTCGACGCGCGCGGCAGCGACATTGAAGGCGACGCAACTGGGCTTGTTGTAATGCCTGGCCCGGCGAAACAGCACTCGCGATGGGCCCGAAGCAAAGCCGACGGCGTTCGGCGATCGGTCCGGACCGACAAAAAACGCTGGTCGCTAGTCGTCCTGCCTGGCCACCAGGTCGCTGATGTAGTCGTCGAGCGTCGTCGTGCCCCGCAGCGGGTCGTCGGATAGGTCGAAGCCGTCGTCGATGCTGACGGCGGTCATTCGCGCATAGGAATCGGCAGCGGCTTCGGAAAAGCCGAGGCCCAGGAAGGCCTGCTTCCACTGGTCGCGCGGCGTGACCTTCACCTTTACCGGCTGGCCGAGCGCTTTCGAGAAGGCCTCGGCGACATCGTTCGAGGAATACAGGCGTGGGCCTTCCACGTAACGCACGCCGGTGTCGTCCAGTGGCGACAACAGCCTCGCCGCGGCCGCTTCGCCCAAGTCGCGCGGTGCGACCATCGGAAGGGCGAGATCGGCCGGAAACAGGGTGGACAGCTCGCCGGTGCTGCGGATGGCATCGAGCTGCCCGTCCCAGTTGCTCATGTAGTAAGCCGCACGGTTGATGGCGGCGGGAATCGGTCCGCCGCGCAGGCCTTGTTCGAGTTCCCACAAGACATTGAGGTCGCCGATGCGCTCGCCGGGCTGCGCGCCGCCGGTGGATTCGGCGACCACTTTCTCCAGCCGCGAGCCATCGAGCGCGGCGAGAATATTGGCGACCGTGCGCCGTTCGACCGCATCGGTATCGGTGCTCGTGTCCGCGGGTGGGTTGAGCAGGAAAGCGCGGCGCCCGAGGCGCAGCGCCGCGCGCAAGGACGCCACGTCCTCTACGTCCGCCTCGGCGATCCCGGCGCCCTTCGCGCGCCACTCATCGGCACGCGCGGCAGAGCGGGTCACGATGGTGACCGATTCTCCGCGTGCGAGCAGGCAGTCGGCCGTGGCCGACCCTGCATGTCCGGTACCGCCCATGATGACGTACACGCGGCGTTCCTCCCTGGCGCCTGCGCGCCGATGATTGCGGCGGCCTGCCTGCGGTCGCCGGGGATGAGATCTCAGAGCCGGATCGCGCAGTCGCAATGGCCTTCTCCAGGCGCGCGCTCGTGCCTGGAGATTCCGGCCGACCGGGCGGCCGCATGGCCTGGATGAAGATTGCTTGCCGACGATGCGGCCGCAAGCCGAAGCGGTCAGCGCTTCTTCGTCAGTGCTTCTTCGAATCCGCCGGACTTTCCGTGTGCATCACGCAACGCCACTGATCGCCCACCTTGACCCAGGTCGAGGTGTCGTAGACGTCCATCTCCGTGGTCTTGCCTTCCATCGCCACCTTCTGCAACACGCGATAGCTGGCGACGGCCACATCGTCCGTCGGCAGCAGGACGTCCATCGCGGATATCTTGTAGTCGAGCAGCTTGACTCGGTCGTCGTTCGCCATCTTGGTGTAGGTGGCATGGTCGAACTTGTGCGCACCATGTCCGCTGACCATGAGGGCGGGCTCGGTCAGCATTTCGGTGGCCACTTGCGGCGATCCCTCCAGTATCGACTGCCAGAACGCTTTTTCCAGTCGCTCGATCTCGCCTTTCTGTTTCGTCGTGCTCATGGCATTGCTCCCTAGTCGGGCCAGGAGTGCACAGGGATAAGTGCGAACGCGTTATCCCGTCGTGAGAGGGATGCGGTCGTCGTATAACAATTCGTTCCAACCGCATTGCGGCTTGCTGGCTGCGAACAATGAATGCGCCGCTCCGGGCGCCGCCAAACCCGAGGGTCGTCACGTTTCTGGCCGGCTTATGGCGCAGGACGGTGCGAGCGGTGTGGTGCGAACGTCGCTATTGCAGCCAGGCCGAGTCGCTGCACGGCCTATCATGCGCCAGGCATGACGGATGGAACTGGTGTTGCGGCTTGGGCATGCGGATCTTCGGATGAACCCGGGCGGGCGACCTGCCGCAGCCTTCGACGTCCAGCAGAGGAGATCCTGATGAAAACCGGTATTTTATTTCTGGCCTTGACCGGCCTGTCGATCGGCTGCGCCGTCGCAGCGCCGCCGGCCGCCAAGGGCGAGGCGGAACCCTTGCGTTCCCGGCTCGTGGGTACCTGGCAAGTCATGGAGGTGGTCGACACCGACCCCGCCGGAAAGATTCAGCATCCTTATGGCGAGCGCCCCACGGGATACATCGTCTACGACCCGACCGGTCATCTGCATGTGCAGCTCATGCGGACGCCGGCGACGCCGCCGTTCGCCGAGGGCGATCAGAAGGGCAGCGAGCGGGAAGTCCGGGCCGCTTACGACGGCTATGTGGCCTACTTCGGCACCTACCGGGTCGATGAAGCGCAGAGCAAGGTGATTCATGAGGTGCAGGGCAGCCTGATGCCGAGCTACACCGGCACCGACCAACCCCGTCCATTCAAGCTCAGCGGGGATGAGCTGATCATCGAAGGGAAAACCCAGGAAGGCGGTTTCTACCGGCGGTTCCGCAGAGTCAAGTAAGTCGCAGGCCCGGTCGGCTCTGTCGCCATCCCTGCAGCGAATGCGGGCTTCGCGCCGAGTCGTGCATGCCGATTCGTGATTGCCTGCGCGCTTTGCCGACGGCGCCGGCATTCGATGGGGTAGGGGGCATGGGCAAGGCCGGTCCCGGTTGCCAAAGCCGTGCGCACGGGGCAACGTATGCGCTGTTTGCTTCCGCATCGATCCTGCATCGACGCAGCGCACTCCCCTCCACTGTCAAGAAGTAAAGCGTAGTAAGCACCATGAAAAATCACTGTTTTGCAATGCTCCTCGCGGCAGCGGCACTGTCTCCGGTCACGGCGCTTGCCGCATCGCGCAGCTACACCTATCTGGATGCGGGCTATGGAAAGCAGACGATCGAGTCGGCCGACTCCGATCCCTTGCTGCGCCTGGGCGATATCGATGCCGACGGCGGCTATGTCGGCGGCTCGGTCGAGCTGGGGCGCGGGATGTTTCTGACCGGCGCCTTCCACCGGGGCAATGGCGATGTCGACGTGAGCTCCGGATCGCAGGTGCTGACCCGCTTGGACGTGGACGTGCAGCAAGTCGCGCTCGGCCTGGGCTACCACTACGAGATCAACGAGCGCCTCGATTGGACCGCGGAGCTGGGTTATCTCAACGCCCGCTTCGAGTACGAGAACCGCGCCCTGGCGTTCACCGAGAAACAGGATGGCGACGATGCCCGCGCATCGGTCGGCCTGCGCGGCAACCTGAGCGAACGCCTGGAGGCCTGGGGCAAGCTCAGGTACACCGACGGCGATACCTACGACGGCGAGGTCAGCGGCGCGGTAGGCGCTTTGCTGAAGTTCAACGAGCTGTGGGGCTTGACCGCCGAAGCCGGGGCGGGCGCGGGCAATCGCCAGTACACGCTCGGGGTTCGCGCTTCTTTCTGAGCCAGGCCTTCAATGCTGGACGAGTATCCAAGCGGTGCCCCAGCTGTCTTGGCCTATTCAGGAAGCAGCGGGCCAGTCTTGCGGTTGGGATCGTTGATATCTGCTCAAGGCTCAGGCGTTCGTCCGGAGGCGGACGCTTGAGCGAGTAGCCGGGGCCGGGAGCTCATTATTCCTTGCGCCATCTTCCCGGCTGCGATCAGCGCAATCGTGTGGCAGGGGGCTGCCGGAGAGCTTGTCCGTTGCGGTCACCGGCCGCGGTGAAGCCGGGTCCTGCTGGTATCGCCGGTACTGGGGGTTCTGGTGGATAGTGCCTGCCGGTAGGATGCCGATGGTGCGAGCACTGTACAAAGTGCTCGCTGCCTTGGAGGCAATTGTTCCGCCAGACACTCAATATGCTCGTCACTGCGGGAGCGGTTCTGAAGCGAATACCAGCGGTCTTCTGGATGGTCATCATCTGGTGGACGGGCTACGCAATTGTGTTTGCCGCCCAGATCGTTCGCATGAGCGGCCCGGAAGGCATGTCGATGTCTTGGCCACAGGCGCTTCACTTCGGCTTCGGCAGTTGGATGATGTGGGTGCCGGTGACCTTGGGGCTGTACTGGCTGGTGCGGCGCAGTCCGATCGAGCGCGGCCGGATACTGCGTTCTTTGGCGATCCTGCTCGGTGCCTCCCTTCTGACGGTGTTGCTCCGGGCGGCCTATGTCTATGCGACAAGCTCCGTCTTCCATTGGTTCGGTCATCATCCTCGTCCGGGATTCATGGAGGTTCTGACCGGTAGCCTGAGTTACAACCTGATGCTTGCCTGGGTCGTGATTGGAATGGCGCACGCGCTCGTTTTCTATCACAGGAGCATGGACAGGGGCAGGCAGATCGCGAGGCTGCAAGAGGGCCTCACCACGGCAAAGCTGGAAGCATTGCGTGCACAAATGAACCCTCATTTCCTTTTCAATGCGCTCAACTCCGTCGCCGAAATGGTGCATCGGGATCCGGAGCTGGCTGATCGGATGCTGGTTTCGCTTTCGCTCCTGCTTCAGGAGGGGCTATCCGTCGATAGAGTTCAATTCCGGCCGCTCCGCGAGGAGATCGAGCTAATCAACAGCTACTTGATGATCGAGAAGGTTCGTTTGAGCGATCGGCTAAAGGTCGAATGGAGCGTCGAAACGGCAGCTCTGGATGTTTCGGTGCCGGCGCTGATTCTGCAACCCTTGGTCGAAAATGCCGTGGTGCACGGTATTTCGCGACGGCGAGCTCCGAGCGTGTTAGGCATCGGCTGTGAATTGCGTGGCGAGACCTTGGTCGTCGAAGTGTCTAATTGTGTGTCTCCCGATGGGGCGGCGCCTCATGGTTCGGGCATCGGCTTGGGAAGTGCGCGCAGCCGCCTGCAGCTCTTGTACGGGGGGCGGGCGACCATCCGGCAATGCTCGACGGAATCCGGGAGATACCTCGTTCGAATAACCGTTCCGACGGGAAAGTATGGGGCTGCCAGTCTTCCCGGTGAGTCTCCGGCATGACCTCGCTGCGCGCTGCGATCATCGATGACGAGCCGATGGCGCGTGCCAGGCTGCGTCGTCTGTTGGAGAGAGTAGGTCGGGACCTGGTATCCGTCGTGGCCGAGTGTGTCGACATCGGAGAGCTATCGGCCGTTGCGGCGAATTTGGACATTGACGTTCTCTTTCTGGATATCGAGATGCCAGGTGGAGATGGATTCCAGGCTCTGGCTCGATGGCCAGGGCCCCGGCCGCACGTGGTGTTCGTGACGGCGTACCCGCAGCACGGCGCCCGGGCCTTCGACGTGCGTGCCGTCGATTATTTGATCAAGCCGGTTTCGGGCGAGCGTTTGCGGGATACGCTCGAAAGACTGAGTGGGGCTCGGACGAAAGATGGCGTGGTCAACGAAGCCGTCAGCGACGCCGATCGCATTCCGCTGAAGGTCGGAAGCCGGGTTCATCTTGTGCAAAGGAACAAGATCGATCTTGTCGTTTCGATAGGGAATTATCTTGAAGTTCACGCGGACGGGGCCGTCTATACCGTGCGTGAAACCTTGACGGATTTTCATTCGCGCCTCGGCTGCGCCGAGTTCGCCCGGCTGCACCGGTCTGCCGTTGTACGCATCGCGGCTATTCGCCAGATCGTTCCTGCCGGTTCGGCCAGGTTCCGGATCGTGCTCGATTCCGGTCAGCATCTGTTCTCCGGGCGCCAGTTCCGCAGCAAGGTAGACGAGCTGCTGGCATAGCGCGAGCCCAGGAAGTCCGCCTGCAGAAGCCGGTCGAGCTTACGAGTGGGCACCTGCGCGTATCGTTCGTGCCATGGCGCTGGCTGGGATAAGGTGTACGGACACGCATAAATTTTTTTGGCGCTGTCATACCCCTCCATGGAGGACTGCCGATGGCCTTCCGAATGCGCCGAGTGATCCTGTTCGGCGACTGCGACCCGGGTGGGGTCGTGTACACGCCGCGTATCGCTCACTTCGTCGTCGAAGCGGGGCTCGATTTTCTGTCGCATGCGCTCGGCGGACCCGCAGCCAGGCGTTTGTTCGCCATGGGCATCCTGCCGCCCGCGCGCGCCCTTTCGATCGAGTTTCTGCATCCGATGGCCTGGGACGATGCGATCGATATCGAGGTCTCGGTCGACAAGGTCGGCGAGCACTCGTTCGCTCTGCTGGTCAGCGCGTTCAATGCCGCCGGCGACAACTGCTTCCGCGCGACCATCACGCAGGTCACGATATCGCCCGAGACGCGATGGCCGGTACCGCTGCCTGCGGAACTGAGGGCCGCGCTCGACGGGACGCGCGACGGCTGACGGGTCCCGTGTCAGCCGGATGACGCCATCAGGACGGGTTGTACGCAACCCAGCCCTTGAAGGTAAAACCGGCATAGAACAACTCGACCTCGTCGAACCCCGCCTCTCGCAGCAAGGCCAGGTCCTGTTCGGGTGAAAGCGCCGGCAGTCGGCTGCCGATCGCGGCGATGGCGTTGCCGGCATCCGCGGCGGGAATGCCGGACGCTACCGCGAAGGCCGCGTAGCGATTCAGCCAACGCGCCTTTTGCTGTTCGCCTTGGGGAAAGCTGTGGTGGGCCACGATCAGTGGAGCGCCGGGTTTCAGGCGTCGCCTGAGCTCGGTCAAGGTATGCAGGCGTTGTTCGGCGGGCAGAAAATGCAAGGTCAGCAGGCAGGTGGCGCCGTCGTAAGGTCCCTCCGACGCGGTGTCGATGTAACCCTCGACGAGTTCGACGCGCGGTGCGAGCGGACCCAAGGTGGCGCTCGCGAGTTTCAGCATCTCGGCCGACGGGTCCACGCCGACGAAACGCCACTCGGGCTGCGCTTCGGCAAAAACCTTCAACTCCAGGCCGCCGCCGGCGCCGAGGACGAGTACCTGGCCGTCGCGGGGTACGCTCTCGGCGAGCAGCAGCCTGGCCATCTGTTGCAGCGCCTGAAAGCCCGGTACTTGCCTGACCGGACCGAGCGCGTAGCGGGCAACCGCCTGGGGATCGGAGAACGACGACAAGACTGGGCTCCTGCGCGGATGAAGGCGACTGATGCTACTGCAGATGCCCATTTCCGACTCGACCCGGAGGCAGGCCGAGGCCGCCGGCTTCGATGAGGCGTGTCGCTTCTGGCCGCGTCCCAAAGCCGTCATAGTCCAAGCTTGAGGCATGCAGAGCCGGATGCCGCACTGCTGCGGCGGACGGAATCGATGCGACAAACGATAATGCGAAGCCGCTTTGCGTAGCGGATCGACCGAAAAACGTTGGACTTCATTGGAGAGTTTTATGCGATGGATCGTGGTCTTCGCCGCCGCCGGCCTGCTCGCTGGCTGCGCGACCAACCGCCCGGCTGGGCTCAGCAGCCAGTCCTTGGTAGGCACCTGGCGCTGTGGGCCGATCGCGGTGCCCGACCCGAATTACGACTTGGTCGTCAGCACGGAGACGATCAATCAGGCCGATGGCCGTTACACCAGCCTGACCACCTCGGTGATCACCCAGCCCGGCAAGTCGCCGGTGGTCATCCGGGACCGGGCATCGGGCACCTGGCTGCTTGAGGGCGACATCCTCGTCTCCAAGATAGAGGAGGTGAAGTTCCTGTCGTCGTCCGATTCGTGGATCAGCAACGAGCGCGGGCAGAAAGTACAGGACGACATGCTCAAGAAGAAGTCGGTGTACCGGTCGCGCATACTGAAGTTCACCGGGCGGACGCTCCGCATCATTCCGGTGGAATCGACGTACAAAGAGGCCGAGGTCGAGTCGCTCTGCAAGCGTACCTGACCCTGTCGAGACCGGTTTTCTCTGCAGAATCTGCGTGGAAGTACGGCAATGAATAGAGAACAGGAAGTTCACGTGCTGAAGGAACTGCTGAAGGCGATGGATACCTCGCAACGCGGCCGTCCTTGGCGTTATCGGTTGCTATGGGCCGGACTGTGGCTGGCTACCGCCGCAATGTTCTTCGTCGTATTCCGCAGCGGTGCCGAGCTTCATTGGCCTCACATCTTGTTGGCGGCCGGCTGCTTCGGGCTGGGGCTGGTTTTCGCCTACGACTTCTGCAGGTCCATGCTGCTCCGGCAGTGGCCCGTCGTGGCGCCGCACATCGACCGCGAGCGTATAAAGCGCCGGCTTGCCGAGTTGTCCCGCTGACGGCTTCGGGTCGCGGCCGGTCATTCCGGCGGTAACGGGCACGCCGGGGCGGTCGCAGCTTGTCAGTCGAATGCCGGGTCCGGTCCTGCCGGGTCGAGTCACTTCGCATTCGTTGCCTGTGCACGGCTCGCGGTCGTAGCCTGGTCTGCACGCAGGCGCCGAGCCTGTGTCCTGTTCGGCGAACTAGGCAGGCTTTCGCAGTCGCTCAGCGGGTGTGACAATTATCACGAAAGCAGGTTCGTCGCCGTTCGCTCGAAGAACGCGATGCTACTTTGACTCCTGCGCGCAAAGCGGGTCGGGCTCCCCGCGTTTTTCGCAAGTTGGCCCGGATTTCCTTGGGGGGAAACGATGGACGCTCGCTCGATGGAGGCCGCCCGGCGGCTGCCCACGCTGGCGGTGGTGGAGGACGATCGAACATTCCGAGAAGACGTTCTTTTGCCGGTGCTGGCGCATTCCGGGTTCTCCGTCTTCGGGATGGCGGGCGCGCTGGATCTGTACCGGTCGATGACGCTTCGCTCCTACGATCTGGTGCTGCTCGATGTCGGCCTGCCCGATGAGGATGGCGTCAGCATCGCAGCGCATCTGCGCAAGCTGTCTCCGCGTGTCGGCATCGTCATGTTGACCGGATACGACTCCGGCCCGGACCGGATGCGCGGGCTGCGCGCGGGTGCGGATGCTTATCTGCCCAAGCCGGTCGATATGGAAGAGGTGGTGACGACTTTGCATAATCTGGCGCGATGGGTCGTGCCGGAGGCGAACCCCACTCATGCGCGGACGAAGTGGCGCCTGGACGACAGGGGCTGGTGCATCCTGACTCCCGGCGGTGTCGAGATCGAGATGAACCTGGCCGAGCGGCAAGTCATGGCGATGCTGGCAGCAGCGGCCGGCATTCCGGTGCAGCGCGAGACTTTGATCGCGAGCTTGGTCAAGAACGCCTACGAGTTCGATCCGCACCGGCTGGAAATGCTGGTTCATCGCCTGCGCAAGAAATGCCAGCAGTTGGCGGAAGAAGAGCTGCCGCTGCGCGCGGTGCGTGGCATCGGCTATGTGCTCAACTGGTAGCCGGTCGCGCGGGCGCCCTGCCGGCGATGGGGAAGGCGCGGTGTGAGTAGTCTCAAGGCTGGGTTGCGGCTGACGTGGTCGGCGCTGTTTCTGTTGGTCCTGTGGGGTTCCGCTTCGGCCTCGCCGGGGGTGCAGCCGCGCTATCGGGTGGGCGTGCACGCGTTCACCGGAGACGACGGGCTGCCGCAAGGCGGCGTGAATGCCGTGCTCCAGACCCGCGACGGCTATCTCTGGATCGGTACGTTCGGCGGCCTGGCGCGTTTCGACGGTTTGGCATCCAGTATCTTTCGCGCCGAGCCGTCGCTCGATGCCTCCGGTCCGCAGCGCGAGCCGCAAGCCGGGCCCGCGAGCGATCGCATCCTGGCGCTGCATGAAGACGAACGCCAGCAACTGTGGATCGGGACGCAGGACGCCGGCTTGAGCGTGTACAGGCAAGGGGCGTTCCATCACCTGCCGCTCTGCGGCGGTACCTGCCAGGTCAACGCGATCGCGCAGACGCCCGACCGGACGCTGTGGATCCTCAGCAATGTCGGCTTGTTCACGCTGGACCCCGTGCGCCGGCAGCCGACCTGGATCGATTCGCAACGAACCGGCCATACGCAGCTGGTGCGCGATCGGCAGGGGCATATTTACGTAAGCGGCGGGGAAGGCCTGTTCGTTGTCGACGATGGACGGCTTCGTCGCCTGCCGTTGCCGGCTGGGGACGGATGGGTGCAGGTGTTGAAAACCAGCGGCGACGACTTGCTGGTCGGCACCAACCGTGCGCTTTATCGCTACCGGCCCGGTCAAGGCCAATGGCAGCCCTTGGGTGTGGCAAGCCCGACCGCGGCGATAAAGGATGCCGATGAGCGATGGTGGGTGGCGACGGCGTCCGGGCGAATGCTGAGGGAAGACGGTGGCGGCGGCTGGCAGGATATTCCCGAACTGTTCGGCATGGGCGTGATCAGCCTGGCGCGGGACGACGAGGGCAACCTGTGGTTGGGCAGCGGCAGCAAGGGGCTGTTGCGCGTACGCAAGCCGGTGTTCGGAGAGATCCCCGCTTTCCATGGCGGCGTGAACATGGCCGGCCGCGCGATCGTCGCCGATGGACAGGGCGGCCTATGGCTCGGTTCGGCTTGCGGAGGGCTGCGTCATTGGCGACAGGACGGCCGCATGCTGCGGCAGCCGGTCCTGCGAGCCGCGGGCGACGAATGCGTCACCAGCCTGGCCTTGGACGGCGACGGCGCGCTCTGGGCCGGTACGGCGGAGGGGCTGTTGGTGCGCATCGCCGACGGCCGGCCGAAGCTCGTCGGAAATTGGCCGGGGGGCGGGGCGGTCAATGTCTGGCGAAGAAGCGAGGGACGTCTGCTCGTCAGCTCGGGCCGCTCCGTGCTCGCGGTCGAGATCGATGGCGAACGGCGTATCTCCGGGCAGCACCGCATCGAGGCGCTGGGCGACATGAGCATCAATGCCATCGTCCCGGCGGCGAGCGGCGGCGACTGGTTCGTCGGCGACCGCGGCGTGTGGCGTTTGCTCGGCGACCGCGTTGTCGAGCGATGGACGCCCCGCGAGGGCTTGTCGTCGCGTTTTGCACGCGCCGTGTATGAAGACCGGGCCACCGCCACGTTGTGGGTGGGCACCTACGGCGGCGGTCTCAACCGGATCCGCAACGGACAAGTGCAGCGTTACGACAGCCGCAACGGCCTGTTCGACGACACGGTGTCGTGCATCCTGCCCGACGGCCAAGGGCGTCTATGGCTGGGCGGCAACCGCGGCATCACCGTGTTGCCGACGCCGGGCGAAGCCGGCGCCAAGATCGAGTCGGTCGGCTACGCCGCGGGCGATGGCTTGGTCCCGGCCGAAATCAACGGCGGCCATTCGACCGCGTGCCACCGCGATACCCAGGGGCGGCTGTGGTTCTCGCTGGTCGAAGGCTTCGCCGTCGTCGACCCCAAGGATTTTCCGGTGGTTGCATCGGTCCCGCTGAGAGCCCGCATCGAACAGGTGGCGGTCACCGGACGCACCCAGCAGATCGCAGGATCTTCGCTGGCCTTGGAGCCTTTCGCGCGCAGCCTGGAAATTCATTACACCGCCATCAATCTGAGCCGGCCGCGGGAAACCTATTTTCGCTTTCGCTTGCTCGGATTCGATCACGGCTGGGTGGATGCCGGACAGAACCGCAGCATTCTGTACCCGCTGATTCCCTGGGGAGAGCACCTGTTCGAAGTGCAGGCGCGCACCCTGGGGGGACGTTGGTCGCCGGTATCGGCCCGCCTGAGCATTCTCAACCCGCAGCCCTGGTATCTGCGGCCCTGGGCCTTGATCCTGGCGACGGCCCTGGGTTTGCTGGTGCTGGTCGCCGCCACCCACATCGGCACGAGCCAGGACAGAATGCCGGCGAAGCCTCCGGATTGAGTGAGGGCCGACTGGGCCAGTGCCGACCGAGCGAGTGCCGCGCCGGTCCCGGCGATCAGGGGGCGGCGGCGTGGCGCGTCATGGCCGGGTCCGTCGGTACGACCGTCGAGATCTCGCGATGGCTCGTCCTGTGCGGCGTCTGCGCAAGCTCCCAGTCGGCCTCATCCCGCAGGCTGTCTTCGGGCTCGGCCAGCGGCAAGCGGATTCGGATGCGCGTGCCCTCGCCGGGGGCGCTTTCTGCCGTGATCGCGCCACCGTGGTCGGCGACGAAGCGATGCACGGTCGCCATGCCGATCCCGGTGCCCCGGTCCCTGGGCTTGGTCGTGAAGAACGGCTCGTACAAGCGCGCGAGCACTTCCGGCGTCATGCCGACGCCGGTGTCTTCCAAGCCGATGCAGGCGTGATCTCCGTCGGCCTCGACCGACAAAGTGAAACGACCGCCCTGCGGCATGGCATCGCAGGCGTTACTGGCTACGTTCAACAGCGCCAGCACCAGCTCGTCCCGGTCGGCCTTGACCCACAGGCCCGAGGCCGAGGTGTCCAGCGATACCTCGATCGCGCGCGGGAACACCGGCAGGATCAACGGCCGCACTTCTTCGATCGCCTCGGCGAGATCGAATGTGGACAGGTGTCGCGTATGCGTGCGGCTGAAGCTGAGCAGGCGCCGGGTGAGGGTGGCGCCGCTGCGCGCCGCCTGGCGTATTCCAGGCAGGACCGCGTCGATGTCGCCACGCCGGCCCACGGACGTCGCGTGGCCCAGGATCACGCTGAGGATGGCATTGAAATCGTGGGCGATGCCGGTCGAAAGCCGGCCGATGGTTTCCATCTTCTGGGTTTGCACCAGACGCTCGTAAGCGCGTTCTTTCTCTTCCACCTGGCGCTGGAGCTCCAGGCACAGCGCGTTGAGTTCTTCGCTGCGGCTGATCGCCCGTCGCGACGACAGGATCAAGCGGTCCAGGATCGCCACCAGGACGAGAAAATTCATCCCCGACAGAAGCAGGTTGGTCGAGGCTTCCGAGGCCTGCATGGAATCGGTCGCGAGTTGCAGGTCGGTGCGCGCCCCGATCGCGAGTGCGGCGGCGTAGGCCAGGGCGGTCCACCAGACCGCGGTCCTGCCCAGGAACAATCCCGACAACAGCAGGGGAAGCAGGTGGGTGATCTGCAGGCCGGACTGCGAGCGCAGTCCGTAGGCGTGGTAACTCACGGCCATCAGGATCACGCCGCCGATGACGGTAAGGCTGGTCGATAAGCGGAACAGCCCGTGGCGCAGCAGATAGAGGCAGGCCCAGGTATAGGCGCTGACGATCAGCAGCAGCCAGTGCTCGGTGTAGCTCGCCATGTCCGGCGCGGCGGCGCAGGACCCGATCGCCATCAACAGCGTGGTGACCGCGACGACGGCGAGTATCGCTTGCAGCGCCATGGCGTTGCGTTTGTCGCGCGCCGCGCGGATCGGCACGCGTTGCATCCAGCCGATGAAGCGATGCCAAAGGGGAGGGAACGATTCGCGTGCGGTCATCGGGACGGTTGACGCAGAAAAGCGGTTGAAGGCCAGGACACTCGAGCGTTGCGGCGGGGCGGCCGAGCAGCGGTCGGACCGGTCCGATCCGGCGCCCGCGCGGTCGCTGCGCCGGGCCTGACAGGACGGGTCCCCTTCCTTGTATGACTACCGGTGGACAGCCTAGCACCGCGATCAGACAGGACGTGGACAACGACCGCTCTCGGCGAAGAATTGCGATCCATATCACCGTTCATGCGGCTCCCGGGCTGCCGAACCACGCAAGCTCGGCCATCAATTTCTCACCATCGGTGAGCGTTTGAAACTTCGCCGATGGATACCGTGGCGTATCGCCGCGGCCCGTGTCGGCGGCGGCCGTCATCCGAAGACGCGCCGACGATCGCCGATGGCGTCTTCATCCACCCCTTGCCCAAGCCGTCGCGTCGTCGCTGCGCGGCCGCAGGCGACGGTAAGTCGCCGCCATGCCGCGGCATCGGGCCGTGCGAACGCGCGCGGGAGCTCCGACGGCTCGCTGCGTCGATGCGCGCCGACGCGCTTCGAGGCCGCGATGGCGCGCGTCCTGGATGCGATGCCGACGGCAACCGACGCTTGCACGCATCGCGGCACGATCGCGGCGTCGATGTCGAAGCGGTCGCACACGAAGTCGACGCTCGATCCGGTGCGGACGCGACGGCTATCGCGATATCGCGTGTGACGCAAGCGCAACCGGCTGAAATTTTTCGTGAATCCTCGTGCGTGTAATCGCTTTGCGCGGTCACTAGTGTTTGCCACGCAGCGCGTTGCTCCGTATCGCAGGAACCGCACGCTCCGGGCCGTCATCGGGCCGGGCAATGCATGAACCCTGCACACGGCGCACAGGTCGGCAGTACGACGCAGGGCGGGCGCCTTGTTCTGCTTCGTTGGCTGTTGCGAGGCGCGCAACCGCTCGCGCTTCGTACGACGCGATTGCCGATAGCGCCTCACCCGTAGCCGGCCTGCGCTTCGTCGAGAACGCGACCGCGTCGGTTACGCGAGCGGCGCCGCGTCGCCATGACGACCTTCGCGATGCCTCGCGGAAAACTTCACAGGCGACACCGCATCACCTTCATCCCACGGCCCATCGGATTGGCGTGCAACTGGGGAAACGAGTAATGAACAGAATCTACAGCGTGGTATGGAGCCGGTCGCTCAATCGGCTGGTGGTCGCTTCGGAACTGGCCGCGCCGCGCGGCCAAGCCATCGGCAGCGGTAACAGGGCTTCGTATTCGGCGGCGACGTTGTGCGCCGGGATCCTGGCCGCGCTGGCGACGATGGGCGCGGTGGGGTGGTCCCCGGCCGCGCAGGCGCAGGCGGTGGATTGCAGCGGGCCGCCGTACAACTTCTACAACGGCACCGCCTCGTGCATGGGCTTCAACTCGCGCGCGTCCGGGACTGGCGCGACCGCGCTGGGCTCGCTCGCGACCGCCGAGGTGCTCGGCGGGGTCGCGGTCGGCTATACCGCGCGCACCACCGCGCTGAACTCGATCTCGGTCGGGTTCGGGGCCTATTCCACCGGCGCCAATTCCCTCTACCTCGGCGCGCGCACCGCGGCCGGGACCGGCGCGCTGGGCGGCGGCTCGATCGCCATCGGCACCGACGTGACCTCGAACGCCGACGGCTCCATCGCCATGGGCAGCGTATCGCGCGCGACCGGAGTGGTCGCCGTGGCCTTCGGCGACCACTCGACCGCGGCCGGACTGCGCAGCGTCGCCATGGGTTACTTCGCGAACGCCGCGGTGCTGGACACCATCGCCCAAGGCACAGGCGCCTTCGCCGGCGGCCAGAACGCCGTCGCGATCGGCTTCCAGTCGATCGCCTCCAACCTCAATTCGCTGTACCTGGGCTCGCGCACCGTCGCCGGCACCGGGTCCACCGGCTTCGGCGCCATTGCCATCGGCACCGATGTCACCGCTTCGGAGCAATACGCCATCGCGATGGGGCGGCTGAGCGCGGCCACGGGCGTCGACTCGGCCGCGATCGGGCCGAGCGCGAGCGCCACCGCACTGAGTTCGCTCGCGCTCGGCGCGCAGGCCAATGCCTCCGCACAGACGGCGATCGCGCTCGGCATGACCGCGGCCGCATCGGGCCAGGGCTCGATGGCGCTGGGCAGGAGCACGGTCGCCAACAACATCAATGCCGTCGCGCTCGGCGCCAGCGCCAGCGCCACCGGGGCCGGCGCGAGCGCCCTGGGCACCTTGTCCAGCGCCACCGGCGGCAACGCCACCGCGGTCGGCGTCAGCTCCACCGCGGGCGGCAATTACGCCTTCGCCGCCGGTTGGGGCGCCAACGCCAGCGCCGACAATGCCATCGCCGCCGGTCGCAGTGCGCTCGCCGATTCGGCCGATGCGGTCGCGATCGGCACCAGCTCGACCGCCACCGGCGGCCGCGCGGTCGCGATCGGCGCCGGCAACTTCGCCAGCGGCAACGGCGCGGTGGCGATCGGCGATCCGAACACCGCCACCGGCAACGGCGCGATCGCGCAGGGCCTCGACAACACCGCCACCGGCAACGGCTCGGTGGCGATGGGCAACACCAACATGGTCGGCGGCGGCGGCCAGGCCGTGGGCGTAGCCGGCATCGCCGCGCAGGGCGCGGTCGGCATCGGCTTCCAGAACACCGTGGTCGGCCAGGGCAGCGTCGCCATCGGCCACACCAGCCGTGCGCTGGCGGCCGGCGCAGTGGCTTTCGGCGACACCGCCGTGGCCAATAACGCACGCGACGTGGCGCTGGGCTCGGGATCGACGACGGCAGTCGCGGTCGCCACCCCGAGCACGACCATCGACGGGGTGACCTATAACTTCGCCGGTGTCGCACCGACCAGCACGGTCAGCGTGGGCACGGCCGGCAATGAGCGGACCCTCACCAACGTGGCGGCGGGCCGAATTTCCGGTTCGTCGACCGACGCCATCAACGGCTCGCAGCTGTTCGCGACCAACCAGGCGATCGAGGCGGTCGCGACCACCGCCAGCGCCGGCTGGAACCTCAGCGCACAGGGCGCCAACGCCAGCAACGTGGCGCCGGGCGAAGCCGTCGATCTGCACAACACCGACGGCAACATCGTGGTCAGCAAGATCGCGGCCGACGATAACGTCAACTTCGACCTGGCCGACGCCATCACCGTCGACAGCGTCAGCGCCGGCAACAGCCTGCTCAACAGCAACGGCCTGACCATCACCGGCGGTCCCAGCATCACCACGACCGGCATCAATGCCGGCGGTCTGGTCATCGCCAACGTAGCGCCCGGCGTGGCCGCTACCGATGCGGTCAACGTCAGTCAGTTGACCGACGCGACGACGGCCGTGCGGACGCATTACTACAGCGTCAACGACAACGGCACGATCGGCGGCAACTACAACAACGACGGCGCCGCCGGCATCAACGCATTGGCCGCGGGCGTCGGTGCCAGTGCCGCCACCGACGGCGCGACGGCCGTGGGCTTCGGCGCGAGCGCCGGCGCCCAGGCCGGCGATGTGGCGCTGGGTTCGGGCTCGACCACCGACACGGTGGTGGCGACGACCGGCGACAGCATCGACGGCGTCGCCTACGGCTACGCCGGCATCGCGCCGACCAGCACGGTCAGCGTCGGTGCCGCGGGCGCCGAGCGCACCATCACCTACGTCGCCGCAGGCCGGGTGTCGTCCGCCTCCACCGATGCGATCAACGGCTCGCAACTGTTCGCCACCAATCAGGCCGTAGGCGCGTTGGGCGGCAACCTCGACCAGTTGGGCAACAGCACGGCGGCCTCGCTGGGCGGCAGCTCGGTCTATAACCCGGTCACCCACACGGTAACCGCCGGGCTGGCGGTAGGCGGCAACACCTACAACAACGTGCAGGACGCGCTGACCCAGATCAACGACAGCGCCAGCGCCGGCTGGAACATCGCGGCCGGCGGCAACGGCGGCAATATCGGCCCGGGCGAAACCCTGACCGTGGCCGCCGGCAGCAATGCGACGGTCGCCTACGACGACGGCACCGGTACCTTGACGGTGGGCGTGGTGCCGGACCCGAGCTTCAACAGCGTGGTGGTGGGCAATACCACGATCACCACCAACGGCCTGACCATCGCCGGCGGCCCCAGCATCACCAACGTCGGCATCAACGCCGGGGGCACCGCCATCAGCAACGTCGCGGCCGGCATCAACGGCACCGATGCGGTGAACCTGGATCAGTTGAACCAGGCGGTGACGGCCGGTGCGACGCACTATTACAGCGTCAACGACGGCGGCATCGCCGGCGGCAACTACGCCAACAACGGCGCCACCGCGACCGGCGCCATCGCGTCGGGCGTCAACGCCAGCGCGACCGCGGTGGACGCGGTGGCGATGGGCACCGGCGCCACCGCCGGCGACGCCAACAGCGTGGCGCTCGGCGCAGGCTCGACCACCGCCGCGGCGGTGGGCACCGCCAGCGCCACCATCGCCGGTACGGCTTATAACTTCGCCGGCGGCGCACCGGTCGGCACGGTGAGCGTGGGCGGCGTCGGCGCCGAACGCACCCTCACCAACGTCGCCGCGGGCCGGTTGTCGGAGACCTCGACCGATGCGGTCAACGGCTCGCAGTTGCACGCGACCAATCAGGCCGTCAATGCGCTCGACGGTCGGGTCACCAACGTCGAAGGCGACATCGCCAATCTGAGCGGCACCATCAACGGCTTCGACGGCCGCATCACCCAGGTCGAAGGCAACGTGGCCAACCTGACCAACACCGTCAACACCTTCGACGGTCGCATCACCGGGGTGCAGAACGGCTCCGACGGCATGTTCCAGGTCAGCCAGGAAGACGCGGTGGTCAAGCCGCGCCCGACCGGCACCAACGCATCGGCCGGTGGCGACGGTGCGGTCGCCAGCGGCAACAACGCGCTGGCGGTCGGCAACCAGAGCACGGCCAGCGGCAGCGGCAGCACCGCCGTGGGCACCGGCGCGACCGCGATCCACGCCAACAGCGTCGCGCTCGGCGCCGGCTCGGCCACCACGGTCGGCGCGCAGCGCGGCTACAACGCCGCCTACGTGGGCAGCAGCAACTCCACCGGCGAGGTCAACATGGGCGGCCGCACCCTGACCGGCGTGGCGCCCGGCATCGCCGGCACCGATGCGGTCAACGTCAGCCAGCTCAACGCCGGCGTGAACCACGCCGTCGATCAGTCGAAGGCCTATACCGACGCGCGCTTCGAGCAGTTCGACAACGACGTATGGGCCCTGCGCAAGGATTTCCGCGCCGGCACCTCTTCGGCGATGGCGATGGCGGGCCTGCCGCAGGCCTATCTGCCGGGCAAGAGCATGCTCGCGGTGGCGGCCGGCGGTTATCAGGGCGAATACGGCATGGCGGTCGGCCTGTCGGGCATCACCGAGAACGGCCGCTGGGTCTATAAGGCCCAGGCCAGCGGCAACACCGCGCGCGACTGGGGCTTCTCGGTCGGTGCCGGCATCCAGTGGTGAGAGCCGGCGCGCCCCGGTTTCGGGCGGGGCGCGCTAACCGATGGCGAGCGGCCGAGTACCGCCTCGGCCACCGATTCGAAACGTATCAGAACGCTGTCCGGTAGCGCGGATCCAAACGCGCCCGACGATGGCCATCCGTCAAAGCGAGGAATCATCTATGGAAGCCAAACGGTTCGCCGGCGTCGCGATCGTATGCAGCGTCGCGATGGGACTGCTGTCCGCATGCGGCACCCGCCATGTCAGCCGCGATATTTCCGCCGATGGCGTGCCGGGCGAGGTGGTCTTCCCGGCGGTCGAACGCGCTGTGCTCAAGGAAGGAACGTTTCCGAACCTGGACGACCTGCGCCAGGTGGCGCCGGGCGTCAGCAAGGAGCAGCTCTATCATCTGCTGGGGCGGCCGCACTTCCGCGAAGGCTATGCCGGCGTGCGGGAGTGGGATTACCTGTTTCACTTCCGCCGCGAGGGCGGCGTGACTACCTGCCAATACAAGGTCGTCTTCGATCAGAACTATCTCGCGCGAAGTTTCTACTGGCTGCCGGAAGGATGCGGCGATCTGCTGCGCGAGCCGGCCGCGGCGGAGCCGTCGTCGTCGCCCGCCGCGGCTACGCCCCGTCGTTTCACCCTGTCCGCCGATGCCTTGTTCGCGTTCGGCCGGGCCGGGTCCGACGATCTGCAACCGGACGGTCGGGCCGAAGTGGCCCGCGTCGCTGGCGAGTTGCGCAGCGCCAAAGGCGTGCGCAACGTGCGGGTGACAGGGCATACCGATCAGATCGGCAGCGAACCCGCCAACCGGGCGCTGTCGCGCGAACGCGCCGAAACGGTGCGCCGATTGCTGATCGCCGAAGGCGTGCCGGAGCAACGCGTCTCTGCGGAAGGTCGGGGCGAGTCGGAACCGGTGGTCGACCACTGCGACGGCGCGAAGGGGCGGGACGCGTTGATCGCCTGCCTGCAACCCAACCGTCGTGTCGAGATTTCGGCCGACGTGGAGCAGTAAGCGGGCGCGGCCGCGCGCCGTCCGACCGCCGCTGCATCCATCATTCCCCAGCGTACGAAGAGATCGAGATCAGGCCCATGAAATGCTTCCTGCTGACGATGGCCATCGGCCTGTTATCCACGACGGCGCTCGCCCAGGCACCGGTGCAAGCGCAGCGGCCGGCGCCGGCAGCGCAACAGGCCGCTGCGCGCGACGTCGATCCGAATACGCTGGCCAATACCGCGCTGCAACTGCTGCAGGCGATCGATCGCGACCAGGCCGGTGCGCTGTGGGACGCCTCATCGAACGTGACCAAGCGTTCGGCCAAGCGCGAGGACTTCGTCGCTTATGTCGGCAGGACTCGCAAGCCCCTGGGCACGGCGGGTTCGCGCAGCTGGATAGGGGTACGCCGCGAAGTGGTCGGCAACGGCGCCCCGCTTCCGCCCGGCCTGTACGCCAGCATCGAGTTCTCCAGCCAGTTCCAGGGCAAGCGAGCGGCGAAAGAGCTGATCTCCCTGCGCCAGGACGAAGACGGTCTGTGGCGGTTCTCCGGCTACGTCATTCAGTGATGCGTTCGATGCGGTCTGCAAGCGGGTGCGGATCGTATCCTCGCGCCCTCGCGCCCTGAGACATTCTGGCTGCCCTGTCCGGCTTGTCCGGACCATCGGGCTGGCATGTGCGGTGACCCGGGCCACCATGGTTCCGCTCTGAATGCTTCAGCTCGGAGCCCCGGGGCGTGTCCGACCGGCTAGACTGGATCGTCGAGTCGCAAGGGAATGCGTGTCATGAAACGGGAAATCGCAAACGAGGTCGCGCGGCTTGGCGGCGATCCGCCCGATGGCGCATCGCGGCGCGAACCGGCTCCCGGCATGATGACTTCGAAATCAGGCAGCACCGCCACGGCCATCGCGCTGCGCGTATTTCTCGCAAGCGCCCCGCTGGCCGGCCTGTATCTCTACGCCCAATACGCTTTCGGGCAGGCCCGCGCGCAGGAGCATCGTGGCGACACGGGGCTCGGCATTGCCATCCTGCTCGCCATCGTCTGCGTCAGCCTGATACTTTCGTTCCTGGTCGATCTCATGGTTCAGATCGCCAGGAAACGCATTGCCGCGTCGATGACGAGCCTGCTGATCCTTGCGGTTCTATGCGTGCCGCTCGGCTGGTTCGGCTGCAACTGGTTCGATCTGCGCGGGAGCATGGTGTGCGAGCAGGTCGGCGATGCATTCGGGGCGTTTCTCGGATTATTCGAGAAAGCAGCCTGACGGTCCGTTCGCGCCGGCCGTTTCAGCTCCCTCCATGGGCGATGCTCCTGCTACAGGAGCGGACAACTCGGCGTCACCGTCTCGCCGTTCGCCATGAGGCCTGACGAGCGGCAGCACTGGCCGCGGCGAATCACCTGGAAGACGTTTGTGCCAGCCTCGTCGGCCGAGCCAAGTGATCGCTCGGCGACCTTGATCACGGCGTTGCCGCATTGGAGGCGGTGTGGGCTCGGCCGCCGCCTGGCTTCATAGTCGGGAAAACGGATGCGTGCAGAGGTTGCGTTGGCAGTTCTGTGCCGAAACAGCGGTTAGCTGCCTTCGATCTCGGCGACTACGTAGATCTCTCCTGGCTCGCTGGGGTGCTCTTCCAGGGTCATTTCGATGGAATGAGCCTCCGCGTGCTTCTGGATCGCTGCCACATATTCGTTCGACTTGACGCTCCAAAATCGCAGCGTTTCGACGAAGCCTTGAGCGCCGTCGGAGCCCAGGAGTTTCTGCTCGTAGATCGCTCGGCCTTTGATGCGGCCTTTCCGGGGCATTGGAAAAGTGGAAATGGCGTAACTGAGAGGGCGATAGAAATCGTCGGGCTGTTCGGACGAGCGCAGCCAAGAGCCTTCTCTCGAAACGTACCAACAGTTCGTACATATCCGTCCGCCCTTTTCCCCGATGGCCAGGCAATCGGCTGCCCGGCTCCAGACCTCCAGGTTCCTGCTAGGGCGGTGCGGATCATCGGCAAGCTTGGCCGAGTCGACGAGGTGCCCCTGCTTGCATATCGGGCAAGCGGAAAATGCATCGCTGGCTAGCAGCGGCACCGATAAGGACGTGAGTATCAATCCTGCGACAAATCGACGTCGATCCATGCGTCTTGTCTCGGAGTCGAGGCATACCGCCTGCGGGGAAGGGGATCATCTCGCGCCGTAATGAGCTCGGCAAGCGAGGGGCCTGTAACGGGCTCACGCCGCCGCAGGTGCGCCAAACCGGCGGGTAGAGGCCACCGATGGCGCAGCGATGGATCACCCTCCGGGCCGCTAGCGCCCTGCCCAGGGCATGGCACACATCATTATGAATCGGCTGAATCGGCCGCCGGGGCCGTATTTAGGCTCCGGGCCTGCCGTCCTTCGCGGCTTGTCAAGCCGTGGGCGTTTTTCATTTACGTGTAAAATGGCGATCTTTTAGCCAGTAGTAATGATGGAAGCACCCCGACGGGCGACGGTTCGTGGCCCGACGTTCATCCGCTCGCTCGCTCGCCTGACGGCTGCAGACCTTCCCCAGCCCACGCGATCGTTGTCGGATCAACTGAGTCTATGGATCGATTGGACTCACGCGGTGGCGTTGTCCACTGCGCTGGACGGCAAGCCGCCCGCGGCCGTCCTCGACGAACGGACCCTGACCCGCATCGACGAAGACGAATGCGCCCGCGTGCGCGGCGCCTTGGCGCAGGCCATCGCCGGCGATCGTGCGTTCGGCGCCAGGCCGAGCGGGCCCGGCTTGTCGGCGGCCGAGCAGGCGTTGGCCGAGGAAAGCCTGGATTACCCGTTCTATCGCCAGCGCTATCTGGCGATGCAGCAGGGCATGGAGGCCGGCGTCGGCCGCCTGCGCGAGCGTCTGCGTGCGCGACTGGCGCTGCGCAGCGACGGCCTGGAGCGGCTCGCGGCGGTGGATACGGTCATGGAGCGGGCACTGAGCCGGCGCGAGCGGACGCTGTGGTCGGCCGGGCCGGTCTTGCTCGGCCAGCACTTCGAGCGTCTGCGTCAGGCCGCGGCCTACGCGCAAACCTCGGGCGATACGTCGGCGGCTGTCTCCGACGTCTGGCTGGAGGCGTTCCGCAACGACATGCACAAGGTGCTGCTCGCCGAATTGGATGTTCGCCTACAACCTGCGCAGGGCCTGCTTGCGGCCCTTTGCACCAGTCCCCACGGATAACATGTTCAGAAATTCGCTCTATCCCGCTGTCTTTCTCGCAGGTTTGCTCGCCGTAGTCTGGGTCGGTGCCGGCTACGTCGGTTCGAATGCCCTGGCGCTGTCGGTCGCGTCGTTGATCGCCGTCTGCTATCTCGCCGGCGGGTTCGAGCTGTACCGCTATCGGCAAGCCACCGTCACCCTGACGCGCGCCGTGGCCGAGTTGTCGGCGCCGCCGTCCAGCCTCGGCGACTGGCTCGGGCGTCTGCATCCTTCGCTGCGCAATGCCGCGCGCCTGCGCATCGAAGGCGAGCGCGTGGCCTTGCCGGCGCCGGGGTTGACGCCGTATCTGGTCGGCCTGCTGGTGTTGCTGGGCATGCTGGGCACCTTGCTCGGCATGATGACGACTCTGCGCGGCACCGGCATGGCGCTGCAAAGCGCGACCGACCTGCAGGCCATCCGCGAATCGATCGCCGCTCCGGTCACCGGCCTGGCGTTCGCGTTCGGCACCTCGATCGCGGGCGTCGCCGCCTCGGCGATGCTCGGCCTGCTGTCCGCGCTGTGCCGGCGCGAACGCGGCCTGGCGGTGCAAGGCCTGGACCTCGCCATCGCGACGACGCTGCGCGGCCATTCGCAGGTTCATCAGCGCGAGGAGGCGTTCAAGCTGTTGCAGCGCCAGACCGAAACGATGCCGGCGCTGGTCGATCGCCTGCAGGCGATGATGGCGACGATCGAGCAACAAAGCCTGCTCGTGCACGAGCGCCAGCTCGCCGGTCAGGAGGCGTTCCATGCCAAGACCGAAGCGACCTATGCCGGCCTGGCGACGTCGGTCGAGCAGTCGCTGAAGCAGAGCATCGACGAGAGCGTGCGAGCCAACAGCGCGGCGCTGCAACCGATCCTCGACACCACGATGGCGGCGATCGCGCGCGAGACCGCGGCGATGGCGGCCATCGAGCAGCAGAGCCTGCTCGCGCACGAGCGCCAGGTCGCCGGCCAGGACGCGTTCCATGCCAGGACCGAAGCAGCCTATGCCCAATTGGCAGCGTCGGTGGAGCGGTCGCTGAAGGACAGCATCGGCGAGAGCGTCCGTGTCACCAGCGCCGTACTGCAGCCGGTCGTGGAAACCACGATGGCGGCGATCGCGCGCGAGACGGGCGCGCTGCACCAGACCCTCACGCGCGAGACAGGCGTCTTGCACGAGACCGTTACCCGCGAGACCGGCGCGCTGCGCGAGAGCGTCGCCCAGGCCGTGCAACAGCAGGTCGACGGGCTGTCGGCGGGCTTCGCCACGGCCACCGCCACCGCCGCGACCAGTTGGAGCCAGGCGCTGCTCGAACAGCGACAGTCCAACGCAGGTCTGATCGAGGAGCTGGGCAACACCTTGCAAGGCTTCAGCGGCCGCTTCGACCAGGGGGCCACCGGCCTGCTGGAAAGCTTGTCGACACGTTTCGACGCCAGCACCGGCCAGGCCGCGGACGCCTGGAAACAAGCCTTGTCGCAGCAGCTCAGCGCCAACGACGAGATGGCGGCGCGCAACCAGCAGGCGCTGCTCGCCGCCGCGGCGACGTTCGAGGGCCATGCCGTGTCCCTGGTGGGCACACTGCAGGATGCGCATAAGCAACTGCAGGACGCGCTGGAATCGCGCGATCAACAGCGCCTGGCGGCCTGGGCCGAGAACTTCGGTTCGATGACCGCCGCCTTGGGCGAGCGTTGGCAGCAAACCGGCGAACAGGTCGCGAGCCGGCAGCAGGAGATCTGCGACACGCTGGCGCGCACCGCGCAGGACATCTCGACGCGGACCCAGGCCCAGGCTCAGGACACGATCGCCGAGATTACGCGCCTGGTCGACGCCGCCTCGGAAGCGCCGAAAGCGGCGGCCGAGGTCATCGCCGAACTGCGCCAGAAGCTGTCCGACAGCATGGTCCGCGACACCGCCATGCTGGACGAGCGCAATCGCCTGCTGGCCACCTTGGAAACCCTGCTCGACGCGGTCAACCATGCCTCCACCGAGCAGCGCACCGCGGTCGACGCGCTGGTGGCGACCTCGGCGGATCTGCTCGATCGCGTCGGCACCCGCTTCACCGATCACATCGAGGCCGAGACCGGCAAGCTCGGCACGGTCGGCGCGCAGATCGCCGCCGGCGCGGTCGAAGTGGCCAGCCTGGGCGATGCCTTCGGCGCGGCCGTGCAGCAGTTCGGCGAGACCAACGACAAGCTGGCCGAGCGCCTGCAAGGCGTCGAGGTCGCGCTGGACAAGTCGCTCGCGCGCAGCGACGAGCAACTGGCCTATTACGTGGCCCAGGCCAAGGAAGTCATCGACCTGAGCATGCTGGCGCAGAAGCAGATCATCGACGACATCCATCAGTTGGCCGACCGGCAGGCATCGGTCGGAGCGCAAGCGGCATGAACGTGGAGATCGACGGCGACGCCGAATCCAATGCGCCGATCTGGGCCGCGTTCGGCGACCTGATGTCGGTGCTGGTCGGCGTGTTCGTGCTGATCCTGGTCGGCGTCATCGGCGTGCAACTGCAGCTTTCGAACAAGCTCGGCGAGGAAGTGAAGCAGCGCCAGCTCGAAGCGCAACGCCGCAAGACCCTGGAGCAGGCGCTGGCGGTGCCGCTGGCGGCGGGTCGGGTGACCCTGATCAACGGCCGCATCGGCATCAGCGGCAGCGTCTTGTTCGCGCTGAACTCCGAGCACCTGCAGCCGGAAGGCCGGGAACTGTTGAAGACCCTCGCCGGCCCGCTGTCCGAATATCTGCGATCGCGCGACGAGATCCTGATGGTGAGCGGCTTCACCGACGACCGCCAGGTGCGCGACGGCAACCGCCAGTTCGCCGACAACTGGGAGCTGTCGGCGCGGCGCGCGCTGACCGTGACCCGCACCCTCATCGCCGAAGGCGTGCCCGCTTCGTCGGTATTCGCCGCCGCGTTCGGTTCCGAGCAGCCGGTGAGTTCGAACGCGCAGGAAGCGGGGCGGGCCAAGAACCGGCGCGTGGAAATCGCCCCGATCCCGAAGCCGTCCAAGGCGATGTGACACGCCGTGAGCCGTAATCCTCCACTGCAGGCCCGAGCGATGCTCGATGCCTGGCGCGAGCAAGGCGCCGATCGCATGAGCCCGATGCGCTTTCATCGCATCGACGCCCTGGCGCGCCGCGCCGCCGCGCATGGCGGCGAAGTGCGGCGTCTACTGGACAGTCGTTTGGCCGAATTGATCGGCGCCTACGCCGGCGATCTCGAGCAGGCTGCGTCCAAGACCGAAGCTGCCGGCGTCACAACCGCCGACGCGTGTGCCGACGCTGGCTTGAGCGGTCTGGTCGACTACATCGCCGACCGGGCCACGCTGCGCGATGGCCTCGCAGCCGATGGCGCTTCGAGCGGCGCAGCGTTTCCGGAACTCGGCGCGCTCGATGAGTTCCGCCGGCTGTGGTCGAAGCTCCGCGTCGAGAGCCAGTTGCGACAGTCGCTGGAGCAGTCGCCTGCGAATGCCGGTCCGCTCAATTCCGGCAGGCTGGTGCACCGCTCGCTGACCCTGATGAGCGAGTTGTCGCCGGGGTATCTGCAGCAGTTCCTGGCCTACGTCGACGCCCTGACCTGGATCGAGCAGATGAACGACAGCGGCGTGCTGGCCCTGGAAGAGACCCAGCGCAGCGGCAGCGGCGGCAAACGCGTGCGGGAAAAGCCGCGCAAGCGGCGCGAGTGAGCACGGCTCGGTTCGTCGCTATCGGCGGCGCGGCGCAGCGTCGGAGTTCAACGCCTACTCCCTGATGCGGGTGTCGAGGCGCCACGGTTCGGGCGGAGCCGTTTGCGGATCGCCAGGAAACCGACGCGCAGCGCAGCCGACAGGCTCGCGAACAAGACCGCGAAGATGCAGGGCAGGATCGCGCCGAAGATGAAGGTCATGCCGGCGACGAAACCGAGCATGCACTCGGCGCGATAGATCGGAGCGATGATCGCCAAGGGCAGCAGGCCGAAGAAGATCGCTTTGGTGATGTCGGTGGCGCCGAGCTCGAAGCTGGTGGCCAGGGCCGCGCCGTACGCCAACGACGTGATCAGTCCGACCCAGATGCTTCTGTGCGTGCCGGGACGATTGCGGAGCCGCACGCCGAAGGCCCAGCCGAGCACGGGCAGGATGATCAGGCCGAACCAGTTGGAGATCTCAGGCAGGTCGGCCCGATTCAACACATGATGGCTGCGAACGCCGCCATCGAAGTACTCGGAGCCGAGGTGCATGCAGGCGAAGGCCAGGGCGAGGAGCGCCCCGGCCAGCGGCAGGCGATAGGAAGATGTCATCGGTGCGGCCTCATCGACTGAACGCCGATGAATATCCTCCGAGGATCGCTCGCAGGCCATAGGCAGGAAGTGGGCATGACCATCGGTGGCGGGGCCGGGGTGCCCGGTTGTCGCGTCGCGGACGGAAGCTCTGCTCTCGCCACTGCGAGGCCATCCCCTGCAGGAGCGACGTAAGTCGCGACCGCCATGCCCCGATCTCGCGTCGTCACCGGGTGATGCTCCTGTAGGAGCGACGTAAGTCGCGACCGCGACGTATCAATCTACCGCCGCTGCCGGATAGAGCCCAGGGTAGGGGCGGTGTCCTACTGGATTTCCTTCGGTCACAAGCCGCGACCGCATCGTTTCGGTCTCGCGACGGATCTCTGAAGCAAGATCAGGATCAAACGCTCAAAGCTTCCGCCACTAAAGCGGCGGGTTACTTTCTTTTGTCATAAGCAACAAAAGAAAGGTAACCAAAGAAAAATGCTTTTCTTTGAATCACAGGCCCGCACGAGCGATGCATGCGCAGGGATTTTTCATACGGGACATCCCTGTCCCGATGAAAAACGGCGCGCATCCCTGCGCGCCGCCCTCCGGGTCTTCTATTGCCTTCGCGAAGCTTAAGCGTCGCACAGCAACGGCGTAAGCAGAGGCAAAGCCAAAGGCAAAGCCAAAGCCAAAGCCAAAGCCAAAGCAAAGGCCCGGGCCGGTTGAAGGCTCGGGCCTTTGCGGGCGGCTCACTTTCGAACGCGACCGCACGGTCGCTTGCGGCTTCGAATCAGGGCTGGACGAGTTCGACGAAGCCCAGCATTTCGCCGGCGCGCGGCTGCAGGCGCGCGACGCGTAGCGAACCGGTGTCGAGCTTCAGCTCGCCGTCGCGGGCGATGTCGTGGCGGTGGACCTTGACGGCATCGACCACGTCGCGCGGATGCAATTTCGGCCAGGTTTCGATGCTGACGCTGTCGCGATCGAGGGCGACGATGCGCAGGGCTTGCTCGCCGATGGTCAGTTCGCCGCCTTCGACCAGGACCAGCGATTTGTTCGCCGGCGCATCGATGCCCGGCGCGCTGAATTCGACCAGCGACACGTTGTCGCGCTGACCGTCGTTGCCGACGTCCTGCACGCGCAGGAAACCGCCGGCGATCGGGAACACGTCCGAACGCTTGAGCTTGAGTTTGCCGAGCCAGCGCTTGTCCTCGTTCCATACGTCCAAACGCACGTCCTGGCGGTCGAAGACGTTGACCAGGCCGAGTCGCGTATGGCTGTGCGTGGCGGTGCGGCCCTGGATGATCTGGATGCTGTCGCTCATGCTGGCTCCTGCCTTCTTGGCGGCGTGTGGATACTCGTGCGCGTCGACGCGGGATAACAGCGCAAGACCCAGTATCGCGGCCGTGACGGCCAGGAAAAGTCTGTTGTTCATCTGCGTGATCGCCTGGATGGGAACGGCAACGGCATGTAAGCACTTGGCCCAGGAACGCGCAAGCCGCACGGGCGTGCGGCTTGCGTGGATATTCAGCGGCGGGTGCTTACTTGGTGGGCGTCGAATTCACTTCGTGGTACAGCTTCTGGTAATCGCTGTACGGCATGTCGACGTCGCTGTGGCCCCAGGGATTGTCGAGCTTGATGCGGGTGTTGCCGTCGGCGTCGGTATAGACGTCCTCGACCCGGTAAGCGTGACCGCCGACCGCGCCGTAGTCGGCGGCCAGCTTCTTCTGCTCGTCGTTCCAGCCGTCCGAGCCGGCGGTCCAGGCGACCACGGCCTCGCCGTTCTTCAGCTTGTCGCTGAGCTCGCCGGAGTCGTACTCGGACGGGCTTTCGGTGCGCGAGTCGCGGCCCAGGATGGCCTCCTGCACGTCGGCCGGGCTCTCGCCGTCGTCGTAGGTCTTGTAGCCGCCGTCGGCGTACTGGGCGTAGGCCTTCTCGATGATCGCCGGCCACACTTCGCCCTGACCGTCCTTGCCCATGTCGCCGATGTCGGCGGCCTTGCCGTCGAACGGGCCGGCCACGGTCACTTCTTTCTTGTCCCAGCCCGAGCCGATGCCGAGGAAGCCGTTGTCGTACTCGTTGAAGGTGACGGTGTAGGTGCCGTCGCCGTTGTCGCGGATCATGTTCTTGAGCACGTCCGGGTTCTGCGCCGCGATCGACTTGATCGTCGACAACACCGCGCAACTGCCGTAGCCGTCCTGATTGACGTCGTTGGGATCGATGGCGTTGCTGTCGCCCTCGCCCTGCACGAACGGCGTTTCGGTGGCGTTGGCCTTGGCGGCCTTCTCGTGATCGATTTCGGCGGGCAGGTTGACCGGCTGGTAGGCGTAGAAATTGGCGTTGCTCAGTTCCATGAGTCTGCTCCGGGGGAAGCTGTCGAGGATTCCGGCGCAGGTTACGTAATGATGAGGGCTGGCAAAACTAGGGCGTACCCCAGTAGGGATGGCCCCAGGATGCGTTGCCGACGAGCGACGAATCGGTGCGTCATACAACGCTCGTTTGTGCCGCGAATCGCCCGCGAGGCCTGCGATTCGGCGAAGCGGGCCCGAGGCCGCGAGCGCGGTATGCATCGATGCGGCGGATAGAAGCCGCCGTATCGGCGAACGCCGGCAATGGGGGCTGCCGCCGAACAGGGAGCATTGCCGGTCCCTGTTCGGCGCGGCCGATGCGTCGCCGCCGATCAGCCGCCGCCCGATTGGCCGCGGCCCTTGGTGGCGGTGGCGACACCCCACACCGCGTACCCCGATGCCAACAGCCAGCCGCCGGCGATGTAGCCGACCACGGCCTCTTGCGTGGTGGCGAGTTTCTGCGCGCTCTGCAGCAGGTTGTTCCAGGAGTTGCTGGCCTTCACCAGCCGGCTCGACTCGCTGGTGATCGCGCTGTCGGCGGGGCTGAGACTGGTGAAGCCGTTGTACATGCTCACCGCGGCGCCTTCGACCATGCCCTCGGCCGCGCTCAGCAGCACGTCGCTCGCAGTGATCTTCTTGCCGGTGACGGCATCGGTGATCACCTCCGAAACCGCCGAGCCGACGAAGCCGGTCGCGGCGCGGGTCAGGGTGCGGAACGCGATCGTCTTGGCCGTGCCCCAAGCGGCGGCATCGCCCATCGCCGCCGGCATCGACGCCAGACCGTTGAATCCGCCGGTCACCGCGCCGCTGAGCGCGCCGACGCCCATCGCCGAGAAGAAGCCCTTGGCGGTGAAGTCGCGCCCGTGCAGGGCGTCGTACTCCAGCCCCTGCATGCCCGCGCCGGAGATGGCGCTGGAAGCGGAATTGATCACCACGCTGAGCGCGTTGCGGGCCACCGCGGTAGCGGTCTTGAGCGGAACCGAGGCATCGACGGCATCGGCGCCGGCGCCGGCGGCGACATCGGTGGCGCCACCTGCGCCGGCCAGGTCGATCTCGGCATCGATGGCCTCCGGCGCGGCGGCGCCGTCGGTCACCACGCTGAGCGCCAGTCCGCCCACGGCGACGGCGACCATGGCCACGCCGATGCCGACTTGGGCCCACAACGAGATGTTGCCGGTCGGGTCGACGTAGTTGAGTGGGTTGTCGCTGGCGAACAGATAGGGGCTGGCGAACTGGCGCGCCGAGTCCGGGGCGAGGAAACGCATCAGCGACGGGTCGTACAGGCGCGCGCCGAAGTCGTAGAGACCGCTGTCGGAGTCGTATTGCTTGCCGGCGAACAACAGGTTCCAGTCGCCCGGACCGGCGCTCGACAACACCGCGCCGAACGGCGCGTAGTCGAACGCGTTCTGTGCATTGCCGGCGTCGTCGAATACCGCCCAGACGCTTTGCTGATAATCGTTGACCGGATAGCGCAGGGCGCCGTCGTGCACCGCGACCAGCCCGCCCGGCCCCCAGACGCAGACTTGCAATGCGTCGCCGTTCCAGACCATGAGCGGGGCCGAGCCGGCGCCGTAGAAATAGATCCGGCGCGTGTCGCCTTGCTGCCGCAGCGCGCAGTGGTTGTTCATGCCGCGTGCGTAACGGATGGTGTCGAAGCCCGGCGAGGCGACGGTCGCGGTCGAGAACAAACAGGGGTCGTAGCCGATGTCCAGGCCGCGCCATTGCGAGGGCGCGCCGTCGGCGTGGTATTCGAAGGTCGAAGCGGGGCCGCTGCCGAAAGTCGCCGTAGCCAACCGGTTGTTGCCGGGGCTGCACGGTGTCGACAGCGTGACACCGTCGGCGGTGGAGGCCCAGATATTGCCGTTCGCATCGATGCTGTCGATGCTCAGGTTGCCGGTATCGCCCGACACCACCGTGGCCGTCGCCAGGCGTTGCTGATCGTCGTAGACGTAGTTGCTCTGGCGCGTGCCCGTGGCGATCGCGGTGGCCAGCTGGGTGGTGCGTTGTTGCACCAGGCGGTCGGGGGTGTAGCTGAAGGATTGCGCGAATGCGACCGCGCCGCCGACGCTGGCCTGGTGCAAGGTCACGCAGCCGGGCGAATCGTAGTTCCACAGTTCCGACAGCGCGCCGCGGACCGCCGTCTGCAACTGGCCGTTGGCGGTCCAGGTGTAGCGGGCGATGGCATCGGGCGCCTGCGGTGTGCCGATCGAAACGATGCGGCCGAGGTCGTCGTAGACGTAGACGATGGCCGGCAGCGGCGCGCCGTCGGGCAGGTCGATGCGCACCACTTCGTTGAGGTTGTTGTAGGCGAAGCCTACCGTCGCATCCTGTGTCGCGGCGCCGTCGATCTGCAAACGCGCGGTGATTGCGCGACCGAGCCCGTCGTAGCTCCAGGACTCGACCACGGTGCAGGCGCCGAGGCCGTCGCCGGGATCCGGGTTGTAGGTGGTCGTTTCGACCAACTGCCCGAGTGCATTGGGGTCGCTGCCATCGCCGTCATAACGATAGACGCGTCCGGGCACGGCACCGTCGGCCGCGGCGGGCCAGTTGGGGTCATCGAGGTAGGGGTTCAACGCGGCCGGGTCCCACGCCGCTTCGAGCACGCCTTCTTCGAGCACGCGGCCGAGCGCGTCGTAGCGGCGATACAGCAAGTACTGTTGGCCCGAATCGAGTGCGGGCTGGACGAAGCGCAGCTGGCCCTTGCCGTTGTAGAGCACCTGGGTCTGGCCGGTGTCGGAATCCTGATAGCTGGCCACTTGTCCGAGCGGGTCGACCACGGTGGTGCGCACATACGCGCTCGGGTCCGATTGCGGCGTCGCGGTGAATGCGTTCGGCAGTTGCAGCGAGATCGTCGTGGCCGCGGCACCGGCATCGGCATAGCCGGGCAAGGCCAGGCTCTGTCCCGCCTGTTGGCCCGATTGCCCCGATTGCACCATCGCGGTCGCGCGCTGGCTGGTGTCCACCAGTTGCCGCGCGCTGTATCCGCCGGGCGAGAGGCTGGTGGTCGCGTAGAAGCTGCCCGGCGCTACCGGATCGGTCGCGGTGCTGGCGCCGTAGGCGGTGCGTATGGTCTGGCGCTGCGATTCGGGCACGCTGAGGATGTCGTGGATGGCCAGTTGCAATCCCGGCTGGCCGCCTTCGACCGCGCGCGAGGTCGCCGCCGCTTCGTAGCGCGAGCCGTAGTACGGATAGCCTTGATCGTTCGAGCGCATGCCGCCGTCGTCGCTTTGCCCTGCGTAGTAATCGGCGACGTCGCCTTGCATGAGCCAACTGTCCGAGGTTGCTGCAAGGAAGGCCGCGACATCCAGGAAGGCGGGGCGATAGGTCAGCATCGGCGCCTGCGCGCCGCTGCCGAAGCTGCCCGGCGCTGCCTTGGTGCCGGCGAGCAGACGGTCCAGCCCGTCGTACACCGAGGCGGCGACCAGACTGTCGCCGCCGTTGCGCTGCTGGGTCTGGCGCAGCCGCGCGGCGCCGTCGTTGTACGACAGCAGCGTGCGCGGATCGCCGCCGAACCCGAGTTGGCTGATGCGCAGCGCGTTGGGGCCGGTGTCGAAAGCGAACCCTTGCGCGGGCGTGGTGGCGGCGGCCGCGCTGAACACCACTTGGCCGTCGACGAAGAACAGCGTTTGGCCGCCGCCGAGCAGCAGCAACCATTGCCTGCCCAGGCCCGGCGCCGATGCCAGCGGCGCGGGCCCGGCGCTGCCGTCGGCGAGCGTCCAGGACCAGCCCGAGGCGGTGCTCCAGGCGATGCGTTCGCCGTCGCCGAATTGCAGCGCCAGGGTGCCGGCGGGCGCGGCCAGGGGCTTGAGCTCGATGAAGAATGCGACCGAGTCGGGCGGGTTTCCGCCCTGCCAGGTCAGGGTCGCGGGCGTGGCGTTCTGTTTCAGCAGGGTGCCGTTGCCGCACTGCCAGTCGGCCGCATCGCTCGGCGCCCAGCGGGTCTGCCAATCGTTGCCGTTGCGGAAGGTTTCGGTGTTGCCGCCCTGGGCGAACTGCAAGGTGAGCTCGCAGTTGGGGCTGGCGTCGTCGAAAACGTCTTCGGCATTGCCCAGGCGCGACAGGAAACGCAGGTCCAATTCCTGCCATTGGCCGTCGGCACCGACCGCGCCGAGGGTCTGGGCGAAGCGGTCATAACGGATGAAATCGCAGGCGCCGGCGAGGTTCATGCTCGCCAGCAACAATCGCGTGGAGGCCTGCCAGGATTGCACGGTGACATCGCAGCCCACCGGAATCAGCAGCACGCCGTCGAGCAGCACCGCGCCGTTGCCCGGGTTGGCGATGGACAGGCCGACGCTGTCGCAGCCCTGCGGCAGAGCGACGATGTCGCTGAGATAGCTCCACTCGCCCTGGGTGTCGGGCAAATCGAAGGAAGACGAAGTCGCGCCCGCGGTGACGGTGATCGCGCCGCTGCCTCCGTCGTAGCCGGATGCGGTCAGATAGCGCAGCGCGAACCGGTACGCGGTTCGGCCTGCACTCGGCGTCACCGCGGTGGAGACGCTGCCGGCGACCGCGAGCGACAAGCTTTGTTCGCCGAGCCAGGCTTGTTGCGGATCGGGCTGGGTGCCGCTCAACTGCCAGCCATCGGTGCTTTCGTAGGTCTGGAAGCCGCACCAGGCGCACTCGCCGGCGACGGCGCCGCGGAACGCGGCGATCGGCAGGCCGCTGCCGTTGGCGGAATAGGTGGTAGCGCAGGTGACGCCTGCGCCGTCGGCGTTCTGCAGCACCGTGCCGTCGGCCGCGCGCGTCTGGATCAGGCTCAGCGGCTGCCAACCCGCCGGTATCTGTCCCGGCGTCCAATCGGCGAACGCAAACGCATCGCTGCCGGCGGTCCAGCCGAAATCGGCGGCTTCGGCGAGCGTGCTCACCTCGTCCCACAGCGTCGGCCAGCTCGACAGCGCCATCGCCGAGACCGAGGTGGTGACGCCCGCCTGAGTGGTGCGTTGTTCGATCTTGGAGGTCAGATCGTTGAGCGTGCAGCTGACCGCATAGGCATCGCAGGCATAGCGGTAGTCGATGGTGTCGACCTCGCTGTTGCCGGAGCCGTCGACGACGGTGGACTGGACGCTGACCGGTTGGCCGGAATACGGCGCGGACAGCCCCGCGGGCACGTAGGACGTGGTTCGGCTGGAGGCCACGCCGTCGGCCAGTTTCTGCTGCGCGGTCTGCACCACGTAGGCGCCGTACAGCGTTCGCACCGGCACGCCTGGATCGGTCGGGTCGCCGGCTCGCTGCACATAGGCGGTCCATTGATTGGTGATCGAGCCGACCTCGCTGCCGTTCGCATCGATCGCGGTCACGCTGTAGAGCAGGCCATCGAGCATGCCGTACCAATCGTCGCCGGTGACGATCTGGTTGCCGTTCAAATAGCGGCTGACCACCGAGCCATTGGCGTTGTCTTGTGCGCTGCCATCGGGATAGACCGTGGACTGGTAGTACTTGACGATGCTGCCGGTGGCGTCGCAGGCGGCGCTGCTCGCATCGAACACATAGGCCGTGGTCGAAGACTCGGACAGGCCGTCGTCGAGGGCGATGCTGCCGACCGGCCAATCCTGGATCGGGCCGAGAATGCCGTTGCCGGCATAGCGATTGAGATTGACGCTGGTGGCGGCGTCGAGGCTGCCGGCGCTGCCCGGATAGGTGAAGAACGCCATCGGCCCGCCGGGCCAGGTGCCGGCGCCCTGGCCCGGTTGCTGCGCGGTCCACATCGCCTGTTCGCCGAGCACCTGGGCACCGCCGAATACTGCGCCGTTGCGCAGCACGAAGGCCGAGGTGGCGCTTGCGGTGCCGCCGGGAACACCCTGGTCGTAGAGCGAGCAGGCGATGAAGGTCGGCCCCTGGTTGAGCAGCGAGGCCGAATTGAGCACGTACGGGCCCTGGCCCGGCGCCGCGGTGTCGATCAGGGTTTGCAGGTCGGCGATGCTGGTGGCGACGGCGTCGCCCCAATCGGTGGCGACGCCGCGGAAGAACAGCTGGGTGCCGATCGCCAGATAGTCCGGACTGCCGGCGCCGACCCAGTTGGCGGTCGCGGCATGGCTGTTCGGAATGCTGAGTCCGCTCACGCTGGTGGGCGTGCCGAAGGCGTCGGCGGTGGGGTCGTAGCCGAGCACCTGCGCCGAGGGCATGCCATTGCTCTGCACCAACACCTGCACGACGTAGTCGGGGCCGTAGCCGTAACGCTGTTCGGCGTTGGTGGTACCCACCGGCACCATCGCGCTGTCGATCGACCAGCTGGCGCCGTCGAAGCGGGCCACGTTCGCGGCCACGCATACCATCGAATTGGCGACGCTGGTCGGCGCCCACGAGGTCGGGTGCTGCGCGGAAAAATTATCCGTGCACGAGAACTTCGTGGCCGGCTGGGCGAACTGGTATTGGTCGTTCCATTGCACCAGCCACAGGTCGTAGTTGTTGCGGTTGGTGCCGGCGACCAGCAGATGCGAGATCGCCAGCAGGGAGGCGTCGCCGGCCAGCGCGATCGAATCGGTGCTCGCGATGGAGAAGCCGAGTGCCAGCGGCGTTGCCGAGTGCCACTGGCCGCTGGCGTCGAGCCAATCCAGATTGACGTTGGCGCCGATATCCAGGCTGGCGACGTAGTCGTGGCCGCTGGCGAACCAGCGGTAGCTCAAGCCGGATTGCTGCTGGTAGTTCCAGTTCTGCCCCGGCCAGTACCAGCTGAACCTCACCGTATCGCAGGTCAGTTTGGCGGGGTTGGACTGCACCGCGAAGGCGAAGGAGTCGCCGGCCAGGATCTGCACGCTGCCGTTGCTGTTGTTCCAGCTCCAGGTCGGCGAGTTGAGGCCGCCCGAGCCCTGGCCGCCCGAAGCGGCGATCCAGCGGCCGGGGCTCGCCATGTCCTGGCGGAACAAATGCAGGTTGGTGGTGGTGCTGGTCAGATACGAAACGGCGATGAAGTCCTGGCTCGCCTGCACCGACAATAGGTTCGAGGCGGTCTGGCCCTGGCTGCCGTCGAGCAACAGCGGCGAGTTGCCCTCCGGCGGCCACACCGTCCATTGGCCGTTCCAGGTGTAGACCTGCATCGACAGACTGCCCTGGCCGTCGTTGCACCACAGCACCACAGCGTAGTCGGGGCCGAACCAAACCCGCGCGTTGGAGCCGTTCGGCATCTGCGTCGGCGGGCCCGCGGGCAGGGTGCGGTCGCAGATCGCCAACGCTTGCTGGGTGTACTGGTAGGTCGCGCTGCCGCCGCTGGGCCAGACGATGCGGTTGAGCGCGCCGAGATTGTCGTCCGTTCCGCCATCGAGCACGTAGCCGTAGCGATAGCCCGGCAAGGAGTCGCCGTCGGCGTTGCTGAGCGTCATCGAAGTGAGCAGGCGCTTGCAGGTATCTCCGGAGGCGCCGGCGACGTTGGCCACCGGCGAGGCGGGCAGGGGCTGGTACTCGAACTCGACCGCGAACAACGGCGCGCCGCTCGGCTGCAACACGTCGATGGACGCCAGATACAAGGTCTCGTAGCAGTCCTGGAAACCGTTAGGGTCGGTATTGGGGATGGCCTTGTGCGGGTCGTCGTACTCGCGCGGACTGGAAGGCGTGGCATCGCTCCACAGTTTCTGCCCGTAGTTGAACACCACGCTGCGGCCGAACACGTCGTTGATGCGGCCCAGGTAGCAGGCCTTGGTGTAGGGCTTGCCGCCCTCGGCCACGAGCTGTTCGACCTGGTCGAGCAAGCCCGCGGCAGTGCGCTCGAAACAGTTGTACGCGTAGGTCACCGACTCGCCGAAGATGCTGTAGACGCGTTGCAGGTGCCAGGCGCGGGCGAACTGGCGCTGGCCTTGGGCGAGGCTGCTGTTGCCCTGCCACAGCGCACGACCGTTGGCGTCGGTCCACTGCACGCCCCATTCGATGCTGTCGCCGGCGCTGGTCGCGTAGCCGGCGTCGGTCGCGGCGACGCCGCCGCCGAACGACATGCGCTGGCCCGAATCGTTGGTGACACACCAGCGCTCGTAACGCGGGTAATACAGCACCTTCCAGAATCGGTAGCTGGCCAGCTGATAGGCCTCGCCGCCGTCGGCGGCGACCAGCGTATCGCCGAGGCTGAGTGCGAACTCCTGCTCCAGCGCATCGTCCTGCAAGGTCCAGGTAGCGCTGCCGTCGACGACCACCACGGCCGTGGCGGATAGAGGCAATCCGCGCGAGACGAACTCGTTGCGGATCGCCGCCGGCACGGCTTGGCCGTCCTGAAGCTGGGAGGCCAAGGTCGGGTCCATGGAGAACAACGGCGGCGCGGTCGGGTCGAACACGATCGCGCTGGCGTTGCCGCTCACCGACAAGGTGTAGCTGCGCTGGCCGGGCGTGGGGCAGTTGCCGTCGTCCATGCGGATCTGCGCCAGCGGCAGCGTCCAGCCCATGCCGAGCACGCCGGTGGGCTGGTCGCGGTTCCAGGTCATCGCCTGCTGATTGACGTTGCTCTGGTACTGCATCGTCAGCTGGATCTGCAGGCCGTCGTTGTTGCTGCGCCCCGGCAGCGAGAACAGGTCCTGGGTGTAGTTCACGTCGCCGCGAAACAGGTTGACGCTGTTCTTGAGCACGCCGACGCTGCTGGCGTCCATCTGGAAGGTGCGGATGCTCGGTGCGCTGGTGCCGGACGGACTGGCCATGGTGTTCTCCCTGAAAGTGCGCGCGGCCAGCGTTCGCGGCGTGGCGCGAGACGGTTTCGGTTAGTGCGTGGCGGGCGAGGCGATTGCCGGTGCGCTGTCCGCAGACGCCCTGCAGTGAGCAGGGCGCCTGCGGCGGGCCGTACGACTTGTCGTCGCGAACGGCCGCTCGGCGCGCGCGTGGCGCGCCGCCGATCTCACGAGATGGTGCTGGTGTAACCGATGATGATGCCGCTGGCGTAGCTGGCGCCGTCGTTCTGGTGATTGCCGCTGTTGTCCTGCATCCAGGCCGAGCCGTTGACCTCGGCATAGCCCTGGCCGGTATTGCCCAGGATCAGGCCGGCGCCGAACGAGCGGACGTTGTGATCGGTGCTGCCATTGAACTGCACCTGGAAGCCGGTGAGCAGCAACAGGAAGCTGTTGTAGTTGGCGCCGAATGAAATCCGCGTGTCGCTGGAGGCGTTCTGCAGGTTCGGCAAGGTGATCGCCTGGATGTTCAGCGAAGAATCGCAATTGACGATCAGGCCGCCGTCGACGGTCGCGGTCGACACGTTGTTGCCGTGGCCGTCGTACATCGAGGCGGCGGAGGTCACCGCTACGCTGCTGGAGGACGTCGATACGCCGGCGCGCGCGGCGATGTGCAGGATCTGGTGATCCGAATTGCCGTACGACAGATCGAAGCCGGCCAGCGCCGCGGTGTCGATCAGCGTGGTCGTGCCCGGGATCGGATAGGACTGGCTGCTGCTGCCGTTGGGCACGCCGTCGACGTTGGTGAACAACAGTTGCGAATCGGCCGTGCCGGTCCAGGCCAGTGCCACCAGTTCGATATAGGAATCGTCGACGTTCATGCTGTTGCCGCTGGAGTCGACCAGGGTCGCGTCGACGTTGACCGACAGCTGTTGGCCGCTGGCGCTCGGCGACAGGCTGATGCTGGCGGTGCGGATCCAGTGGTCGGTGCCGGTGCCGTAGCTGAGGTTGAACGAGCGGATGCCCACCACGTAGGCGGCGATGTTGTTGGCGAACTGGTGGGCGAAGGTCTTGCCGGGGCGCACGGTTCCGGAAGCGATCTCTAAAGCCATGGGACTCTCCTTGGCAGGGGCGGCCCTCGGCGAGGGCCGCGTTCACGCTGTGTGGAAAACAAGCGATTACCGCACCGGGATCGGACGCTGCTCGGGCGGCAGGAGACGGGCGGGATCTCCATGCATCGGAGATCGGCGCCGGACGACGGTTGCAACGACGGTTGGCTGACGGGTCCTCCGCGGGCCGGCGATTGTCAAGGTGAAACGCCGCCGCAACGCCGACGCGGCCATCGTCGCGCCAGTGGGATTCGAAACTGCTAGCGACTGAGCGGAACGAACTTGCGTTCGGTCAAATATCGGACGAATCGGCGGGCCGCGAAGCGGTGGAATCCGCGTTTGCGGCAGGCGACGAGCGGTCTAGAAATCGCAAACGCTCGCATCGATTCTGGTCGATGCGCTCGATGAAAGCGACTAAAAATACCGATGGCGGTGAGCCGCGAATGCGGCGCGCTATTGCTTTCTCGCGCGCGCGTTTTCGTCTCGCCGGTGTGCGCTCGAAACGGTGCCATTCGAAAGGTCGACGCTGCGAAATGACGGCCGCCACGGAGACAGCGATGGATGCCGATGGCCTACGTTGCCGCGCGAGCAAATCCCCCGCGCTGAAGCGGCGGTCGATCTCGTGCGTGCGTCGGGCGCTTGCCCTCTTCTTCATAGGGGGCAATGGATTGCGCGCCCATTGTTGAACGAGCCTTTGCAGGCATAAGCCGCACGCGGCGACCCCTGCCCATTCAGAAACGCCGGGCTGCCCGTGCCCAGAGACCTGCAGACAGACGTGCTCGCGCCGAAGCCGCCCTTTGGCCGGCCTGCGCTCGGTTTTGCGTAATTGAGGTCGTTCAGCTGTGGCCGGGGTATGCGCCCGGTTCGCGGCCCGGGCGCTGTGGCGCCCCCGACGAGGAGAGGCGAGATGGGCTTTCGATTAGAAGAAAAGACCTTGAGCAGCGGCGAAAAGGTCACGCTCGTGCATTGGGAAAACGAGTCGCCGACCAAGCACGGGGAGACCTTGCAGGAGCGGACCTGGAAGGACAGCGACACCCGCTCCAGCCTCGGCTTCTACGACGCGACCTCCGAGTACATGCACAACGACTGGGCGCAGAAGCACATGTCGCCGCAGGGTGTGACCGTGCCCGACGCCGGCTCGCTGCTGCTGTATCACCATGCCGAGACCGACACCTGGCACAGCGCCGATGCCTTGGACATCGACCATGTCGATCAATGGAAGGACCACTTCGATAAGTTGGAAGTGGCCAGCCACGCCGATGCGCACATGGCCTACAACGACACCAGCAACCTGCGCTTGCTGCCGGCGCCGGTCAATCGCGCGCGCGAAGCCGCCTTCCGAATTCTCGAAGAACACGGTGCCGATTCGGAGGAGTGGAAGGGGTGGGTCGAGAAGCGCTTCGGCTTCGATGCGGATGCCGACCGCCCCGGTTTCGATCCCGACAACGACGGCGCCAAACGCAAGCGCACGACGATGGAGCAGTCGTGGTCGGCCGACGACGGCCGCAAGGGCCTGAGTTTCGATGCCGCGGTGCTCGGCAAGTGGTACGAGTCGAAGCTGGAAGAGTCCCATGTCGACACGGTGACCTTGAAAAGCCCGACCAGCGGCAAGATGATCCCGGTGCCGTTGTTCTATTGCGCGGCCTCCGGCCAACTGTGCACTCGCGACGCGCTCGACATCGACCACGAAGTGCCGTTCGAGCTGTTGGCCAAGAAGATGGAAGAGCACGGCGGGCCCGACGGGCTCAGCAAGGCCGACGCCCTGGACGGCTATAACGAGACCAGCAACCTGCGCCTGGTCGGCCGCAGCGTCAACAGCTCGCACGAATACGAGATGGATGCGGAAGGCAACTACCGCGACGAGGAAGAGCCCGAGCAGCCGGGAGAGTTCGACGGGCTGATCGCCAGCGACGACGAAGACGAGGAACTCTCGCCCGAGACGATCGGCGAATTGCAGGCCTTGGGACGGGCGTATCGAGTGCCGGAGATGCGGGTGGACAACCCGGGGCATCGCGACCACGACCTCTACGCGCAAGCCCTGGGCTGCCTGGGGAACACGGACGTCGGCCGCGGCATGAGCGAGTCCGAACGCAAGAACGCCGCCGGCAGCCTGACGCTGGCGGCGAAGAACTTCAACCTCGATTGCATCGATGCGGTAGCGACCGACAACCAGGACAAGTCCAAGCTGTTCGCGATCCAAGGCGACCCTCGAAACGCCAACTACGTTTGGATTCCGGTCGAGGGCGCGAAACAGCAAAGCCTGGAGCAGAGCACCGTGGGCTTGAATCAGTTGGCCTACGAGCGCGAGCAGCAAGGCCAGCAGCAGACCCAGCAGCGAACCCAGAACGCGATGACGATGTAGGGCGGGGGTAGGGGCGGCCCGGCGAGCCTCGGTGCGGTCGCATCGAGGCCGCGATGCCCCGGCGTGCCCTGGCAAGCCGCCAGGCGATGTCCTGCGATCCCGTGTTCGTCCCTTCCCGCCCGGCTTTCGTCGCCGAGGGGCCGGTTTCGTCGCATCGGCCGATTCGGGCCGGGCGATAGGCCCTATGCTCCACCGCATCGAGGATGGCTGGTCCGGCAAACGCCCGCGACCGCGCGCGATCGGGCCGGGGGAGGCCGGGTCATCGACGCGAATGCCAGCGATCTCCCGGGACGGAGCGGCTACGGCCCAGTCCGCTCGAATGCCTAGGCCGTCAACCCACTGCGAGGACCTGCGTGAGAATTATCGGAAAACTGACCGGCGCCTTCATGGTCGCCGCAGCGATGACGCTGTCTGCGCCAGCGGCTTCGAGCGAGGCGCAGCCTGCGGACAGCCGCTTGCTCGACACCATCATGGCCTTGGACTGGGCCGCATTCGACGCCTTCAATCACTGCAGCGCCCCGGATAAGCTTCGCAAGCACGCCGAGTATTTCTCGCAGGACGTCGAGTTCTATCACGACACCGGAGGCGTGACGTGGTCGCGGCAGGAGATGCTCGCGAATACCGAGAAGTACGTCTGCGGAAAATTCCGGCGCGAACTCATTCCCGGTTCGGTGACGGTCTATCCGATCAAGGATTTCGGCGCCATCGAAATGGGCTCCCACCGGTTCTGCCAGTTTTCCAGCGGCAACTGCGACGGCCTGGCCGATTTCACCATCGTCTGGAGCAAGCAGGGCGGCGACTGGAAGATCACCCGCGTCCTCAGTTATGGCCATCGCTCCAGCAAGTAGGTCGCTTCCGCTGCGGCATGTATCGGGGTGGAGCGACAGCGTGTTCCGCCCTCGCGGCGATCAGGTTCGCGGCTCCTCTACTTTCCGGGCGGCGACCGTCGCGTTGTCGGTAGCCGAAGCGGACTGGTTCGCCGTCGAGTCGCCAGCGAGCAGGGGAGGCGTGCGGGCATCTCCCCGTTCGCCCCTCAACCATTAACCGCCGGATGCCGCGCCAGCACCGCGTCGAGCAGGCTCATGCGCAGGCGGATCATGTCTTCGCCGACGGCGACGACCTTGGCCCGGCGGTGCGGGTGGTCTTGCAGCAGGCGGTTGATGATGTCGCGCATGACCAGGGCGTGGTCTTCGTCTTCGCTGACGTGCAGGACGAAGAAGTGCAGTTGCTCGTTGCTGTAGCCGGCCGCGCGCAGGCCGTCGAGGATGCCGCCGTACAAGGTCGGCACGATCGCTTCGGCGCCCAGGCACAGGGCCGCCAGGCCGTCGAGCGGGTCGGGCGAGCGGCAGTAGTGGAACATGCTTTCGATCAGCGCCGAGGTTTCGGCCAGGATCGGCGCACTGCGCGGCTGCACGCCGATCTCGGCCAGGCAGCGGCGGTACAGCTCGGCGTGGGTGACCGCATGGGGACGGTCGAGGCCGGTTTCCTCGACCAGGTTCATCGCCAGCGCGCGCACGTCCTCGTTGCTCGGCATGCGCGACATCAGCGCGCATAGATAGCGAGTGAAGTTTTCCGAGTAATAGCTGTGCTGGACCAGGAAGGCGCGCAGCATCTCCAGCGCGCGCTCGCCTTCGCCGCACCGGCGCAGGAACGGATGGCGTTCCAGTTCCATCAGCAGCCCCGGCGGAAACAGGTCGCCCCACAGCGCGGGCGGCGCGTCCGGGCGGGCATGGATGTCTTCGATGACGTGCATGGCGTTCCTTTAGGATCGTTGCGTTGTGTGGGAAGGACGGTGGACGGGCGGCCAGGCCGCACCGGTGCGTTTGCGGACTAGGTCGGCATAGGCCGCGCCGAGGCGGCGCGTGATCGGGCCCGGGACCCATTCGGCCACGGTGCCGCGCGCGTCGACGACGCGGCGGATCGGCGCCAGGCCGATCAGGGAATTGGTCATGAAGGCCTCTTCGGCTTCGCCGAGCCGCGCATAGGCCAGCGGACGTTCGGCGTGGCGCAGGCCCAGCGCCGCGGCCAGCGACAGCACGCAGGCGCGGGCGATGCCGGCGAGCGGGCCTTCGCTCAAGGGCGGGGTGATCAGCTCGCCGTCGAGCACGAAGAACAAGTTGCTGTAGGCGCCTTCGCAGACCTGGCCGCGCGCGTTGCACAGCAGCGCTTCGTCGGCGGCGTGGGTCTGCGCCTCGTCGAAGGCCAGGATCGAGCCGAGGTAGTTGGCATGCTTGTGCGCGGTCGGCGACTGGTCGGGCAGCGGGTGGACGCACTGGCTGGCGAACAGGGTCGTGCCCTGCTCGTGGATGTGCGGCTCGTAGTGACGCGCCGGCAGACAGGCGGCGACCCAGGTCGGCCGATGCGCGCCGCTGCAGGACAGGCCGGCGCTGCGGCCGCGGCTCATCCACAGACGCAGGGTCGAGGACGGCTCCTTGCAGGCGCCGATCACCGCGGCCGCGGCCGCGCGCCAGTGCTGTTCGGACGGTGGGTCGACGTAGCGCAAGGCGCGCGCGCCGTCCTGCAAGCGGCGCAGATGTTCGTCGAGCAGGAAGGGCATGCCGTCGTAGACCGGCAAGGTCTCGAACAGGCCGTCGCCATAGAGAAAGCCGCGGTCGAACACCGAGACCTTGGCGTGTTCGGCGTCCACCAGTTGGCCGTCGAGCCAGATCACCGTTGCCAACCCCAGGTGCGGCGCAGTTCCAGCAGCATCAGCCGGTCCTTGCGCAAGGCGCCGAGGTCCGAGTTGGCCGGGCCGGTGAAGTGCTGCCAGCGCGCGAGTAGGCTCCAGCGATCGTCGAGGCGGTATTCGAGATTGGCGAACCAGGCCCGGCCGCGGCCGTGGGTGGTCTGCAGCAGGCCGACGTCGCCGCTGAGGTCGCCTTCCAGCGGCGCGCGGGTCAGGCCCAGGTAGAGCGCATCGCTGTTGGCGTGGTTCTGGAACCAGACCGCGCGATTGGCGCGCAGTACGAAGTCGGGTTGGGCGACGGCCGGGTGTGCGCGCTCGGCGCGCCGATGCACGTACTGGGCCAGGCCGAGCCAGCCGCCATCGAAATGGCGCTCGAGGCCGAGCACGGCATAGAAATGATCGCCGAGGCCCGGCGGCGGTGGCCCCTCGAAGCGGGTGTCGGCGATCTCGCCGCGCAGCCCCCAGCGCTCGCCGAGCGAAGCGCTGAAGTCGGCGCCGAGCACGCGCACTTCCGCCTGCGCCAGCTGCGGGCCGGCGGCATAGGCGAAGGCGGGCAGGATGGAGTAGCCGCGCACGGCGCTGAGCGAGGCATCGAGGCCGTTGCCGGCGTAGTCCAGGCGCAGCGCATTGGTCGACCCGGGAGCGCGGACGCGGTCGCCATGCAGCGAGGGCAGCGGCTTCCACAACGAGGCCGGCAGGATGCTCGCGCGCAACTTCGGTAGGTGCAGCGCCGCCAGCGACCAGCGTTCGTGCAACTGCAGGCGGGCCGAGACCAGATCGGTGCCGATGCGATCCTCGTCGATGTCGCTGACCAGGGCGCGCATATTGCGCGGCGACAGGTTGTCGGTCGGGTTGAGCCGGTCGGCGCGACCCCAGACCACGATCTGTCGCCCCGCGCGCAGTTGCAGCGGGCCGTGGGTGTATTCGACGAAGCCCTGGCGCAGGACCGGCGCGTCGTCATAAGCGAGCTGGCGAGTGCCGCCCACTGCTTCGATCAGGCCGCGCCAGGCCTCGCCGCGCAATTCGCTGCGCAGCCGCGCCGCCAGGCCGAGGCGCGAGCCGACGTCGTCGAGATCGCGGCTGCCGCTGGCGGCCAGCGCGGCGCCGGAGGCGGTGCCGGTCCAGCGCACGCCGCCGACTGCATCCTCGGAAACGTCTGCGCTGGCGGCTGGTTCGGGTGTGGACTCCGCGTCGGGCTCGGCGACCACGCCGACGTCCACGCCGGCCTGCGCCATCGCCGGCAGCGAAGCGCAGGACGCAGCGGCGAGGGCGGCGGCGAGGGTCATACGGCGCATCACTGGCCCAGGCGCGATTCGATGAACAGGTCTTCGCGCAGGGCGCGATTGCTGTTGACGTTCTTCAGGGTCAGCACCGAACTGCGGCCGCCCTTGGCCGCGACCATCTCGCGACGAGTGGCGATGAGCTTGCCGGGCTGGTTGGCTACGGCGAGGTGGCCGGAGATGGTCTGGCGCTTGAACTCCTGCCCGGACTTGTCGAAGTAACGCACTAACACCGCGGCGAAATCGTGCTTGCGCACGGTCGCGACGAGCTTGGAATAGCCGAGCGAGGCGGCGGTCTTGGCATCGCGCGGCACCGACTGCACCACATAGCAGGTCGCGCTGGCGCAGGGCTCGTCGGCGAGCAGGCTATGGGTGAAATCGGCGCTGTCCTGCGCCATCAGGTCGGCGTAGGCGAAGTCGGAACCCATGAAGCTGTCTTTCTTGTTCGAGGCGAGGATGCGCCGGGTCTTGCCCATGCTGGGGAAATAAATCCACAGGTCGTCCTGGCTGGCGGCGTTTTCGTGCACCAGCACCGCGGTGCCGGCGACGTCGGCCGGCGTGGCGAAGCGGAACAGGCGATGGCTGTCGACCGCGTCGGCCTGCAGCTTGTTGTAGACCACGCCGCCGCGGCTGCGCACGCGTTCGCCCTGGCGGATGCCGAGCTGGCTGTCGGCCTGCCAGTCGGCGACTTTCTCGGTCGCGCTGCTGCGTTCGAAGATCTGTTGCGCGCTCGGCTTGGCGCCGTCCTGGGCCGGCGCGGCCAAGGAGACGATCGCGACCGCGACGCCGGCGAGCGCCGCGCCGGCCAGGCGCAGGGTGAGGGGACGGATCATGGGGTCTCCTGGATCGTGTGGGTCGACGAGGCGCCGTCGGATTCGCGCGGTAACAGGTGGCGCAGCAGGCCGACGCGCTCCAGGCCCATCAGCACCGCGGGCGTGAACAGGAACTCGCACAGCGCGCCGGCGCCGATCGCCAGCGCGGTGACGCCGCCGAACTTGGCCAGGCTCTGCACTTCCGACAGCATGTAGATGACGAAGCCGAGCACCAGCACGCTCGACAGCAGCAGCATCGCCAGGCCGGTGCTGGCGAAGGTGTCGCGCAGGGCCGCGGCCATGTCGTGCTTGCGCCGGTAGTGGTCGACCACGGTCTTGACGAAATGCAGGGTGTCGTCGTCGAGGATGCCGATCGCGATCGCCGACACCAGCAGGGTGAACGGGTCCAGGAACACGCCGCCGAAGCCCATCACCGCCAGGGCGATGCCCACCGGCACCAGGTTGCACAGCGCCATGGTCAGGCCGAGCGTGGCCGAGCGGAACACCAGCACCATCACCGTCAACACCACGAAGAACGACAGGCCGATGCTGCGGATCTCGTTGCTGGCCAGGTAGTTGGTCAGGCGCGACCACAGCGGCACCACGCCGGTGGTTTCGATCGAGCGGATCTGCGGGGTCTCGCGCAGGATCCGTTCGGCCTCGGCTTGGATGTCGCGGAACAGCGGCTGGTACTGCGAATCGGGCCGGTACTTCATGCGCAGGTTGATGCGCGCCTTGGCGTAGTCGCCGGTGACCAGGCGGGTCAGCTCGTCGGTGCCGGAGGACTCGAACAGGATCAGCGACTCGGCCACCTCCGCGCGCGAGTCCGGGATCCGATAGGCCGCCTTGTCGCCCTCGTGCAGGGCCTGGCTGATCTCCATGACCACGTCGGCGATGCTGTAGGTCTTCAGGCCGAGGGCGCCGTAGCGCGCTTCCAGGCGGTCCTGCAGCTCGCGCATGCGCTTGAGCACCGCCGGGTCCTTGATCGACTCGCCGCCCACGCCGGCACTGTCGACGATCAGCTCCATCGAGGCGGCGCCGCGCAGGGTCTGGTCGACGTAGGTATAGGAGCGGTAGATGTCGGTGTGGGGCTTGAACAGGCCGACGTAGTAGTAGTCGGTGGTGACGCGGGCGACGCCGAAGCCGGCGATCGCGATCAGCCCGGCCAGCACCAGCAGCAGCATGCGCCAGCGCCGGGTCACGAAGCCGGCGAGCCAGTGCATGCCGCGCACCCGGCCGTCGAGCAAGCGCGCCGCGCGCTGCGCATCCGGCAGCAGGCGGAAGCGGCTCAGCGCCAGCGGGATCAGCAGCCAGCCGATCAACAACGAGGCGACCAGGCCCGCCGCCATCGAGATGCCGATGCCCTGCACCGGGCGGATCTCCGACCACGAGAACGACAGCAGCGCGCCGGCGGTAGTCAGCACCGACAAGGCGCTGGCGCCGGCGGAGTGGCTGAAGCCTTCGACGATGGCCGTGCGCAGGTCGCCGCGTGCGGCGTACTGGCGATAGACCTCGGCGAGCAGGAAGATGCTGGAGCCGACGCCGACCGAGATCAGGAACGAGGGGATGATCGCGGTCAGCATGCCGATCGGCGCGCCGATCAGGGCGCTGACCGCCATCGCCACCACGATCGACAAGGACGCGACCACCAGCGGCAGCAAAGCCACGGCCCAGGAGCGGAAGATCAGCCAGAACCCGACCGAGACCAGGATGAACGACAGGGTGCCGAAGATCGCGCTCTCGCGGTTGATGATGGTGAACACGTCGGCGTCGATGATCGGCGCGCCGACCACGCGCAGGTCGAGGTGCTTGAACTCCGGCGCTTGCGCCAAGGCGCGGATCTTCTTGGCCAGCTCGATTTTATAGACGATCTCGCCGGGCCTGACCCCGGTCTCGGCCAGGATACCGAGATGGCGCCCGTCGCCGCTGATCAGGAAGTTGCGGTAGTAAGGATGCGCCAAGGCTTCGCTGCGCTTGGCCGCCAGGGCGGACGCGTCGAGCGCTTCGCCGAGGAAGGGGCCGACGTCGAGGCCGCCGTCGCCGACACTGGCGATGTGGCGCACGCTGGCGATGGTGGTGACCTTGTTGACGTTGTCCATCGCCTCGATGCGCGCGCCGAGGTCGCGCACGCTGGCGATGAAGGCCGGCGTCCACTGCGCCGGCGCGTCGAGCACCAGGAAGCTGTATTCGTCGCTGCCGAAGTCGGCCTTGTACTGGGTGTACTTGATCAGCGCCGGGTCGTCGCGCATGAAGAACGAGTCGGGCGTGTTGTCGAAGCGCAACTGGGTCAGGGCCAGGCCGGACAACGCCAGCAGCGCCAGCAGCAGGACCAGGCAGGTGCGCGGGTAGGCGAGGATGCGGAGGATCAGGGTGCGCATGGGGGCTCAGCCGTGGGCGGCGATGTGTTCGGGAAGGGAGCTCGCGCCGGTGATGCGGCTCAGCTCGGCGATCAGCGGATAGACGAAGCGCTCGCGCATCTGCGCCTCGCTCATCTGGCCCTTGTCGTACAGATAGACCAGGCGCAGGTGGCCGCGGAAGGCACTGACCTGCACCATCACCTCGCCCGGCGGGAACAACTGCGGGAACGAGTAATAGGTGCGCACCGGAATCGGGCCGAAGTGCTCCAGGCGGGTGTCGATCGGGCCGACGTTGGTGCAGATCAGATTGGCCCGGGTCAGCACGTTGGCGGCGAAACGGATCGTCGCCGCCTTCGGCAGCAACAGCGAGCTTTGGAACAGCAGGCGGAAGCGGTACAGCTCGGACAGGATCTCGCCGCTCTTGAGTGCGTCCAGGCGTGCGTTGGCGCGCTGGATCACCGCCTCGTCGTCTTCGTCCGGGTCCAGTTCCAGCGTGTACGGCACCGCCACGCAGTCGTACAGCTTGTGCACGCGCGGATCGTCGACGAAGCGGCGCAGGCTGAAGTTGTCGACGATGCGCAGGCCGTGCTTGAGGCGCTTGCCCTGGCGCCCGGCATCGGCCTGGGCGGTGCGCAACAGAGCGAGCAGCAGCAGCGGATGGATGGTGCTGCCGCGGCGTGCGCCGGCGGCCTTGAGCGCCTCCAGCATCGGCGTCGGCAGCTCGATCATCAGCACGTCGGTCTCGCCGCTGCGCTTGCCGGAGATCAGCAGGCGCCCGGCCGGCATGACCAGGTCGTGGAAGAAACCGGCCACGCCCTTCCAGGCCAGGCGCAGCGCTTCGGCGCCGCGCAGCTTGGCCAGGAACAAGCGGTCGTGGTTGTGCTCGGGCAGGTCGACGATCTCCTCGTCCAGCGGCAGCCCCGCCGACAGGCGGCCGTAGGCCTCGGCGATGTCGCCGGAGAACAGCTGCGCGGCCTTGCCGTCGGTGAAGGTGTGGCTGGTGAGGAATTGCAGGATGTGTTTCTCGGGCGTACGGGTGTAGATGAAACGGAACGGGTGGCCGTCGCGGGTCGGCACGCGTTCGTTCCAGGCATTGCCGAGCAACTCGGCGCGCAGCCGCGCCGGGTCGATGTTGATGCTGCTGCGCTGCTCGATCTCGATCGGCAGGCGCTGGGCCAGGTGGCGCCAGCCCAGGATCACGCCGCGCTGGTACTGGACCGAGCGCGCGCGCGGATGGCGGTCGATGGTGTGCTCGATCGCCCGCTTGAGCAGGGCGAGGTCGGGCGCCGAGTCCAGCTCGATCCAGTCGCAGGAATTGGCGTTGCAGATCAGGTTGAGGTGGGCGTAGATCTGATTGAAACGTCCGAGGCGATAGTCGCGAGAGGCGGTCGGCGCCATGGGCTCAGCCCTCGTTGCCGGAGCGGTAGGGGAAGTCGTTCTTCTCCAGCTCGATCAGGTCCTGGCGGCCGAGCTCGTTGAACACGTCCTCGACTTCGGCGCGGAACTCGTTGCGCAGGGTCTCGTTGTCCTTGCGCTTGAGGCCATAGGCGCTGAGCCGCGCGCCGCGCGAGGTCGACGGCGGGCCGAAGAAGTTCAGGCCCTTGGCGTACCAGTTGGAGATCTTGATCCGCGCCTCGTTGGTCTCGCCCTTTTCGGCCAGGTAGGTGCGCAGCTCGGCGAAGCCGAAGCCGATGTGGCCGCGTTCCTCGCGCAGGATGGTCTGGTTGGCCTCGGCCCAAGGCTTGAAGCTGGCTTCGCAGAAATTACCGACCATGAACTTGCCGGCGCGGTCGAGGAACATGTGGTTCAACATGATGTCGATCCACTCGTTGCTCTCGTCGCCGACGCTGAGCGGGCCTTCCAGCGAGGCATCGTGCATCGGCCGGTGGGCGCGGCCTTCGGCGATGGCGATGGCTTGCTTTTCCGCAACGCCCATGCGCTCGAGCAGGTTGTAGATCAGATAACTGTGGCGCGCTTCCTCGGCGATGATCTTGGCGAACACGCGGCGGCGCTTGTAGTCGGGCGCGTTGGCGATCCACTCGATGCCTTCGGTGGCGGCCTTTTCTTCGGAATAGGCCTGGATCGCCATCAGCCGGATCAGCTCGTGGCGATACTCTTCCGGGACGTTGGGCAGGTCGGGAAAGTCGATCGAGCCGGGGGCGTAGTCGAACGGCGCGGCGTGGGCGTCGGCGATGGCGGTAACGGTGCTGCTCATGCGGAAGTCCTTGTCGGTGAAGTGATGGGGTTTCAGATCGATGCGGGGGCTGAAGCGGAGGGCGCGGCGAGCGCGCAGGCGTAGCGTTCGCGGACGTGGCGCTTGAGCACCTTGCCGGTGAGCCCGCGCGGCAGTCGTTCGCCGGGCGGCAGCACTTCGATGCGCAGGCTGTCGCTGCCGGGCACCTGCTGGCGCAGCCAGGTTTCGAAGGCGTTCGCATCGGTCGGCTGGCCGGGACGGCATTCGATGACCGCGCCGGCGCCGGTGCTGCGGTCGGCGTGGCTCAGCTCGACCACGGCCACGTCGGCCACCGCCGGGTGCTTGAGGATGCGTTCCTCCCACTGCAGCGAATAGACGCGGCCGTCGCCGACGCGGATCGAATCCACTTCGCGGTCGAGGTGGTAGTAGCCGCCGCCGCGGGTCTTGACCGCGACATCGCCGGTCCACCACCAGCCGTCGAAATGCACGCCGTGCAAACGGTCGTGGGCGTTCCAATAGCCCTTGAACAGAGTCGGGCCCTTGACCATCAGGCGGCCCGGTTGGCCGACCGGCAGCGCGCGGCCGTCTTCGTCGGCGATCTTGACCTTGGGGCTGACCATGGTCGGCTTGCCGACATAGCGGTCGAAGCGCTTGGTGAAGGAAAAACTGACCTTCATCAAGGCGGCGAAGCCGACTTCGGAGGTGCCGAAGAACTCCAGGTACATCGAACTCAGCAGGCGCTTGCCGAATACCCGCGCCATCGCGCCGTGCGCGGTGAGCTGGCGGATATGCACTTCGTGGCTGGAGTCGCCGCCGGCCATCCAGGCCTTGACGTGGGACAGGTCGAAACGCGACAGGCCGGCGTCGCACATGCCTTGGTAAACGTCGGGGAAGGAGAGGATCAGCGAGCAGCGCTCGCGTTCGATGATCGACAGCAGTTGCTCCGGGGTTTCCTTTGCCGGCACGTAGCCGGGTACGCCGGCGGCGAGGCAGCTGACGATGCTGGCCTGGGTGATGTGGTGATTGGTCGGCGAGGCCAGCAGGATGCGGTTGTTGCGGGTGATCGGCTGGATCATCAGCTGGCCCTTGGTGGCGCGGACCAGACTGTAGGAACCGTGCAGCACGCCCTTGGGGAAGCCGGTGGTGCCGGAGGTGTGGACGATCATCACGTCGTCGTGCTGATGCATGCGTACCGGCGCGAAACCGTCGGCGCGCGGCGCCAGGCATTCGCTCAGGGCCACGGTGCCGGCACCGCCGGCCTGCACGGCGTCGGTGACGATGGCGACGCGGCGGCCCTGCGCCAGCGCATCCGCGTCCAGCCGCGGCAGCCGCTCGCGGTCGATGAACACCAGACGCGCGCCGGTGTAGTCGAGGTAGGCGTTGAGGTCTTCGCTGCGCATGCCCCCGTTGATCGGCACGGTGATCGCGCCGGCGCGCATGATCGCCAGCGAATAGATCAGGTACTCGACGCCGTTGTCGAGGTAGATCGCGACCCGGTCGTAGCGTTTCAGGCCCAGATTGAGCAGGGTCTGCGACAGCCGGTCCGACAGCCGGCGCAGCTGTCCGACGGTGATGGCCCCTCCGCCGACGCCGAAACGTTCCAGCGAGCCGGAGAAGCGCAGCACTTCGAAGTCCTCGCCATACACGGCGATCGACTTCTCCAGCGCATTGGCGACGGTCAGGCCGCCATCGAAGATGAACTTCAATCGGGACAGCATGGGGTCTACCTCAGGCGGGAATGGTTTCGGCGGCGTGCGCGGCGGCCGACTGTTCCTCGGCGCGTCTGCGCAGCGGAGCGCGCTGCAGCTTGCCGGTGCTGGTGCGCGGCAGCGCGTCGACGAACTCGACCAGGTGCGGATAGCGCCGCGCATCCAGGCGGGTCTTGCACAGGGTGCGCAGTTCTTCGGCGAGGCCCGGCGAGGCCTGGTCGGACACCACCCAGGCCTTGGTGCGCAGGGTGCTGGAGTCCTCGGTGGCGACGCCGTCGGCGCTGGAGGTGATCGCCGCCTCGCGCACCAGCGGATGGCTCAGCAGCACTTCCTCCAGGTCCAGCGGCGAGACCCACTGCCCGGCGACCTTGAACATCTCGTCGTGGCGGCCGCAGAAGTGGAAGTAGCCGTCGCCGTCGCGCCAGAACACATCGTTGGTGCAGTACCAACCGCCATGGAAGCGGCTGCCGGCGTTACGGTCCTGCCGCGATACCGACAGCGACGGCCCGCGCAGCCACATCACCCCGCGTTCGCCCTTGCGGCAGGGGCGGCCGTCGTGGTGGCGCAGCACCGCATCGAAGCCAGGCACGAGCTTGCCGGTCGAACCCTGGTAGTCGCCGTCGGCGACGTTGCTCAGATAGGTCGAGAAGGCTTCGGTCGAACCCAGGCTGTCGAGCAGGCGGATGCCGTGGCGTTGCAACCAACGCGTCGCCACCGCCTGCGGCAGGCGTTCGCCGGCGGCGATGCACAGGCGCAGGCTGTTGCGACCCTCGATCCGGTTCGACAGCGCTTCGTCGTCGAGCAGGTACTGATAGACGGTGGGCACCGCGAACATGACGGTAGGACGCGCGGCGACGATCAACTCGGCGACCACCGCGGCCGAAATCTTCTGCGGTGCGATCACCGCGGTCGCGCCCTTGAGCAGGGCGATCAACAGGTTCTGCAGGCCGAAGGCGAAGCTGGTGCGCGAGGCGGAGAACAGCACGTCGCTGACGCGCAGGTCGAGCAGGTGCGCGGCATAACGTTCGGTGGCGACGATCGGGTCCAGGTGGCGGTGCTCGATCAACTTGGGCTGGCCGACCGAGCCGGAAGTGAACACCGCGAAGGCATGGTCCAGCGGCCCGGTCGGCGAGGCCAACAAGGGTTCGCATTCGGGGCCGCTCGGCGCGGCGCAGACCGTTTCCAGCGGCAGCAGCGGCGCGCCGGCATCGATCTCGGCCAGGCGCTGGCGCGCCATGACGTCGGCGACCACCAAGCTCACCTCGGCCTGTTCCAGCAAAGCGGCGATGTCGCGCGCCGGCAACAGCGGATTGATCAGCGTGCAGACCGCGCCGAGGTGCATCACCGCGAGCAAGGCGGCGACGTGCTCGATGCCGTCGTGCGAGATCAGCGCGACCCGCTGTTGGTAGTGCACGCCGGCCGCCGACAAACGCCGCGCACAGGCGGCGATGCGCTCGGCGAGTTCGGCGTAGCGGATCTCGCCGCCTTCATGGCGGATGGCGATCTTGTCCGGGTAGGCGCGCGCCGCGCCCTGCAGCAGATGCTCGGTGACGTTGAAGTGCGCCGGCAACGCGCGCTGCTGGGTGAACAGCCGCGCTTCCGGCGAAGCATCGCTATGCACCCGGCTGCGTTTGAGGAAGGCCTGCAGCCACGACAGCACCGCTTGGCGATCGATGCGGCGCTCGGCCTGCAGATCGCCGCCGCAAGCACGCACGCTCGCGGCGCGCTCGAAGCGCTTGTCGCCGTACAGATAGGGGCGGTAATGGGCGACACGGCGGGCGAATTCGACTTCGCGCCGCGACAGCGGTTGTTCGACCAGCTCCTGCGCGCTCGCCATCGTCAGCGGGATACCGGTGGCCGCGGCCACGCTGGACAGGAAGTCGGCGGTCGGCACCGTGCTGGCCGAGACCAGGTGATAGATGCCCTTGCGGCTGTGCGTATTGGCGTCGATGGCGAGCATCTCGGCCACGCACACGTCGACCGGCACCAGGTTGAGGTGCGCGTTCTCCGGTGCGGCGAAGCGCAGGCTGCGCGGCGCCGCCGCGCCGCGTTGCGACGACCAGAAGTCTTCCAGCAGCTCGCAGAACTTGTACAGGCCGCTGTCGCTGGCGCTGAGCCAGGTGCGCGAATGGCCGACGATGATGCTCGGGCGCAGGATCCGCCAGGCCAGGCCGGCGGCCTCGGCGCGCGCGACGATGCGGCGCTCGGCCTCGAACTTGCTGCGCTCGTAGGGGTTGGAGAACGTGGCCGGCGCCTGCGGCTCCAGCTGTTCGGCGATGTCCCCGCTGCGGTCGCCGCAGACGTAGGCGGTGCTGACGTAGTTGTAGTCGCCGCAGCCGGCGGCGATCGCCAGTTCCAGCGCGTGGGTCGCGCCCTGGGTGTTGATGCGCTCGAGTTCGCCGGCTTCGGATTCGGTGAAGCGTACGGTCGCGGCGACGTGCCAGAAGGTGGCGTCGCCGCGGCCGGCGACGGCCTGGGCGATGCGCTCGGCGAGACTGGCTTCGGGCCGCAAGGGATTGCCGCTCACCACCTGCAGGCGCGCCAGTGCTTGGGTCTGCAGGGCCTGGCCGCAGGTCTGTGCGGCCAGGCGCACGGCGGTAACGACCCGCTGCCGCGCGTCGCCGCCATCGCTGCGGGCGATGCAGACGACCTGCGCCTCTGGCTGGCCGAGCAATAGTTCGAGCACAAGGTGGGAGCCCAGGTAGCCATTGGCCCCGGTGACGATATGACTGCGTTGCATGCTTAAGTCCCTAGCTGAGCGACGGGAACGGCAGGTGCGTCGGTGTGCGGCGAAAGCTCGCCGGGAATTCGCCAGGCCTCGGCGTCACCGCCGGCGCAGCGCGCTACCGCACGCATCGGCGCGCGTGCCTTGACCAGGAGCTCCTCGAATTCGCCGTCGGCATCCGACAGTGCGATCACCGCGCCGCCGACGCCGAGCTCCAGGCTGCCGTCCTGATGGACCAGGGTGCGGATCACCATGCTCAGGTCGGCGGCGCCGTTGAGCGAGAGATAGCCGATCGCGCCGGAATAGATGCCGCGTGCCGAGGCTTCGAGGGTGTCGATGATCTCCAGGGTGCGGCGCTTGGGCGCACCGGTCATCGAGCCGCCCGGGAAGGTGGCCTGGAGCAGGTCGATCACGTCCAGCCCGGCGCGCAACTGCGCGCGCACCGTCGACACCAGCTGATGCACCGAGGCATAGCTCTCGACCTGCATCAGCTTGGGCACCCATACCGAGCCGACCTCGCAGACGCGGGCCAGGTCGTTGCGGGTCAGGTCGACGATCATCAGGTTCTCGGCGCGGTCCTTTTCGCAGTGCTTGAGTTCGGCCAGGACCGCGCGATCGTCCTCGTCGCGCGCCGAGCGCGGGCGGGTGCCCTTGATCGGCTTGATCTCGACCACGCCGTTCGGGCTCAGGCGCAGGAAGCGCTCGGGCGAGGAACTCAGTACGTCGAAACCGTGGTGGCGCAGCAAGGCCGAATACGGCGCTGGGTTGATCTGGCGCAGGTGGCGGTACAGCTCGACCGGGTCCAGATCGACCTGTGCGCGCAGGCGATTGGTCAAACAAACCTCGTAGGTTTCGCCGTCGCCGATCTGCTCGAAGCAGCGGCCTATACGCTCGCTGTAGGCGGCGCGGTCGAGTTCGAGGTGGAACTCCACCGGCGTTGCGCGCTCGCCGTGGCGCAACGGCGGCGCGGGCGGCACTGCATCCAAGCGCGCGGCCATGCGTTCGAGCCAGGCGGCGTCTTCGTTTGAGCGCTCGGCCGGGCCGGTTGCGACCGCATGCCAGCAGCGCTCCAGGTGATCGTAGGCGAGGAAGCGGCTGATGAAGCGCAGGAACAGGTCCGGTTGGCGCGAGCGATGCGGGCCGCCGACTTCGGTCAAGGCCTTGAGCTCGTAGCCGAAGTAGCCGACCCAGCCGCCGACGAAATCGAACGGCAGGGTTTCGCCGCCGTGCAAGGCGACCGCCAGGCCGTCGCGGATCTGCCCGAACAAGCGCTCGCTTTCGCCGACATCGTCGCCGTCTTGGCCGACGCGATGCACCAGGCTGTGCGCGCCCGGCTCGTTGCCGTCGCCCATGAAGCTGAAACGCGAATAGCCCGGACGCACCGCGCTGGAGTCGAGCCAGAACGCGGCATCGCTGGCGGCGAAACAATCCAGGAACACCGACTGCGGATCGACCTCGACGGCGATGCGTCGCGACTGGATGCGCCAGGCCTGCGACGGCGCCGGCCGTGCCGTCTCCTGCTCGCTGCCGGCGGCGCTGTCGCCACTGCGGCGCCTGCGCTTACGCAAGGTGTGGCTGCGCGCCAATTCGATGAAGTTGTCGATGATCTGGTGGCCGAACTCGGTGTGGATCGACTCGGGATGAAATTGCACGCCCCACAGGGGGCGGCTGGCGTGTTCGAGCGCCATCACCAGGCCGTCGGCGGTGCGCGCGGTGACGCGCAGCCCGTCCGGCAAGGGCTCGGCCGCCATCAACGAGTGATAGCGCACCACGTCGAACGGCGAGGGAATGTGGGCGAACAGCGCGCTGCCGTCGTGCTCGACGGCGCTCAAGCGCCCGTGCATCGGTTGCGGCGCGTGCACGATGGTGCCGCCGAAGGCATGCACCATCGCCTGATGGCCCAGGCAGATGCCGAGCACCGGCACGGTGGCCATGGCGAGCACGTCGTTGCTCACGCCCATGTCGCCGGCGCGTTCGGGGCGGCCCGGGCCCGGGGAAATCACGATCGCGTCGTAATCGGCGGCGTCGATCTGCGCCCACTCGATGCGATCGTTGGCGACCACCGTGGGCGGCGTGCCGTTGGCCTCGCCCAGGTAGTGCGCGATGTTGTGGGTGAAGCTGTCGTAGTTGTCGACCAGAAGCACTCTCAACTTTTCCATGTGCGCTTGGCTCCTTGCTGATCGGCTGGGGGCGGATGTTCGTGGAGAGTCGGTCGTTGCGCGTCGCTGCGAAGCGGCGCGCCGTGCGATCGGAAACGAATAAAACTCGGGCAATGACTCACCCGGGCCGCATTTTCATGCGGCGACAGGTCTGCTGCGTTTGACCCCTGAAACCAGCGACTGCGCGGAGACGAAGCCTTTGGCGGCCGCTATGGGCGGCATGCCGTCGGCTTCGCGCATCGATGCGCGAGGTCGTGGAGAAGGGTGGCGTTACAGAAGCACTTTCGATCTATCCCTGTGCGTTGCACTCCATGTCGATTCACTATCGATTATCCAAAGCAACAACGTCAACATGCGTTGTTCGATGCAGTTGACTAAATTTTGTGATCCGAACTGAGGAAACGAATCTACGTAAAAAAAGGAATATTCGCGTGTTTCATAACTGATCGATCGCTTGTGCGAAAGCCGTGAAAAATACGGATTTTCATTAGTCGAAGGTCGATATAAGACTTTCGGAGTACGGCTTCCGTGTGACTGTCGTCTTGCGCGTTCGGAGATCGCCGGGCATGAAGAAATGTGAGGGCGGCGTGTTCGAAAGTGATCGATTGCCGGCTTTGCAGTAAGCGTTCGATAGATAGAGGCGTCGATGTTTCAACTTGATGTGGGTTGCCTTTTGCATCGCAAATTTGTGATTGCGTTCATCGGCGATGAATAACGCTGATCATGTTTGCGACGCGCGCGCCGGATGCGCCCGACGGCTTCGCGAGCCGGGTGCATGATGCGTTCCGAACGACGTGTCGGTTCCCTGTGCCGAGATATACGAAAGCCTCGTCGCACCGGCCGATATCGCGTCTTGTTATCGGTGTCGATGTGATGAGGTCGGCGATTGCATCGCCGATGCGGTGCGGAAACCACGGGCTCGGCACAAGTTTCCGTACGCCGAAGTTCGGCGCCGACGTCGACGTCGACGTCGACGTCGATGGTGATGGCGATGCGCGATCGAAGCATCCGCTATGCGCGGCACCAGCGATTTCGACGGAGCCGTGTGCCGGCCGCGTCTCGCGAAACGGCGAGCCGCCGGTCGGGCCGTCAGCGCACACGCCTCTGCGGCGAGTGTTGGATACGCGATGGAATGGACGAGGCCGCGCTATGCGTCCTCCGGCCGATGCCTGCGGCATCGGCCGGCGCCGGATCGGTAGACAGGATCAGCCGGCGGCGTCGAGGCAGTCGGCGTGCTGTTTGAGCGCGCGGCGAGCGTAGTAGGCGAAGGTGACCTGGCTGCGCTTCGGGGTGGAGATCCAGTCGTGGGCTTCGCGCGCCAGCGCCGGCGGCAGCGGCTTGATCTCGCCGGCCGCCATCGCCAGCAACTGCATCTTGGCGGCGCGCTCGAACAGCGCGGCGAGCACGCAGGCTTCTTCCACGCTGGCGCAGGCGACGAGCTGGCCGTGGTGGGCGAGCAGGATCGAGCGCTTGTCGCCGAGGGCTTGGGAAATGATCTCGCCTTCTTCGTTGCCGACCGGGATGCCCGGCCAGTCCTTGAGGAAGGCGCAGTCGTCGAACAAGGGACAGATGTCCATGTGCGAGACCATCAGCGGCACTTCCAGCATCGACAGGGCGGCGATGTGCAGCGGATGGGTATGGATGATGCAGTTGACGTCCGGACGCGCGCGATAGATCCAACTGTGGAAGCGGTTGGCCGGATTGGCCATGCCGTCGCCTTCGAGCACGTTCAAGTCCTCGTCGACCAGCAGCAGGTTGCGCTCGCTGATCTCGTCGAACCCCAAGCCGAGCCGCTGGGTGTAGTAGGTGCCAGGGACTTCGGCGCGGGCGGTGATCTGGCCGGCCAGGCCGGAGTCGTGACCGGCGTCGAACAGGATCCGGCAGGTCAGGGCGAGCTTCTGGCGGGTGCTCCAGGTGGTTTCCGGCAGCAGGTGCTGCATGCTGCGCAGCGCTTTCGCGACCAGTTCGTCCTTGCCTAACTGCAGGGTAGTGGCCATGGGCTTCCTTTGCGTGCTGCCGTTCGCGTCGCTTCGTGCGACAGATGAGCTGGCGTGTTCGAACCAGCGCCTTCGAATACCAGGGCGCAGAACATACCGAGTGCGGCCTCAGCTGTCACCCGTCGGGCCGGGCGGCGTGCCGTGCTCGCTGAGCTTGTATATATAGGCGTCGACCGAACGGCCGTCTTTGCGCTTCGCCGTGGTCAGCACGCGCTCATAGCCTTCGCCCTCGAATGCGTCGAGGCGCGCCCAGTGTTCGGGCAGGCGCTCGGATTCGAACAGCAGGCCATCGACCTCGGCGCCGTCCGGGTCGAGGACGATGCCGGGATAGCCGACTGCGGCGCCCCAGCCCTCCTGCAACAAGGTGCCGGTGACGCTGGCCGGCTCCCAGGTACCGGGGATGCCGGCAAGGACGTGCTCGTTCGGCCGTCCCGGCGCGAGCGTTCCATACACGAAAAGTCGATGCGTCATGGTTCGGTCGGAAGTTGGGGAGCGCCAAGCTTCGCATGCCTGCGCCGGCAGGTCGCGTCCGCGGCGATGCCTCAGGCGCTCGAACGCGTCCTGACCGGCGTCGTCGACGCAGCCGGGATTTGAAGTTCGTTTCACATCGGCTGTCTAAGGTGCCTGCGACGGCAATCAAGAGATGGCGGCGATGATGCGCACCGGCTATTGGAAAAAAATGAAGACCGCGTTGTTGGCGACGGTGTGCACGCTGTCGCTGCTCGCCCTCGCCGGCTATTGGTATGCCGACGGCTTCCGCCTGGACGAGCAGCCGCTGGCCGATCCGGCCAGCCGGTCGACCGATCTGGCCTTCGTGCGGGCCGGCGTCGGCGAATCGCGCGGCCGCATCCTGGCCGTGCTGACCAGCACCGCCACCATCGGCGCTTCGGGCAAGAAGGCCGGCTTCGAACTGACCGAGTTGTCGCGCGCCTATTACGTGTTCGTCGCGAACGGCTTCGAGGTCGACATCGCCAGCCCGCTCGGCGGCAAACCGCCGATGCGGCTCGACGACGAACTGGTCGCCGCCGACTACGCCTTTCTCAACGATGCGCAGGCCGTCGCCAAGCTGGATCGCTCCGTGCCGTTGGCGCAGGTCGACCCGTCCCGTTACGCCGCGGTGTATTTCGTCGGCGGCAAGGGCGCGATGTTCGACTTCCCCGGTCATCGCGAGATACAGCGCATCGTCGGCGCGGTGCACGACGGTGGCGGCGTCGTCGGCGCGGTCTGTCACGGCCCCGCCGCCCTGCTGGAGGTGCGTCTCGGCAGCGGCCGACGCCTGATCGAGGGCAAGCGCATGACCGGGTTCAGCAACGACGAAGAGCTGTTCCTGCTGAAGGATGCGCGCCGTCTGTTTCCGTTCCTGCTGCAGGATCGCATCGCCGGCCACGGCGCCCGCTACGTCGAAGGTCCGATCTATCTCGACAACACGGTGGTCGACGGTCGTCTCGTCACCGGGCAGAACCCGTGGTCGACCTGGTCGGTGGCCGAGTCGATGGTCGCCGCGATGGGGCACGCGCCGGTGCCGCGCGAGCGCACCAGCGAAGAGGTCGGCGTGCGACTGTTGAACATCTATTACCGAGACGGCCGAGACGCGGCCGATCGCGCCAAGGCCCACGGCGCGCAGGCGGATCGCCGGATCCTGCTGATGCATGCGCTGGTCGCCGCCATGCAGTACCGATGGAGCGATGCCTTCCATATCCAGCGTCTGGCCCGGCCGTGATGCTCGCTGGTGCGATCGGGGCGCGAACGATCGACGTGCCGGGCGCGCCACACCTTGGCGATGAACTTTGCGGATTTTGCTTTTGTGCGGCATGGCACGAATGTGCTGGCCGTTGTGCTTGGATTCCTTCGTTGTAATAGGATTGCTGTCCAACACTGCGCTTGCTAAGTCAGAACCGAAGACGACGCAGGCCGAACAGCGCAAAGGAGATCGAACGGGTGAGCACGAGCGCGCAACTGAAAGTTCTGTTGGACGGGTCGAGTGGGTTCTACTTCAGCGATAAGAAAGTCGTCGCCGACATCAATAATTACTTGAAGAAGAACGACCCCGATCTGCTCAAGCAACTGCTGCCGGACAGGGACAAGGAGCTGAAGATAGGCAGGAACTATCCTGCGGCCCTGCTCGACGGCGCCAGCGAAGCGGACCGCGATGCCAGGCAGGTGAAGCTGGCGAAGCTGTCCGAGCGGCTGTCCGGCATGGTCGAAGCGAAGGCGCACGGAGGCGAGGCGCTGGCCAAGAACATCTTCGCGGCCGCTCGTTTCCCGGATGGCGACGGCGATGGCAAGCTGACGCGCGGCCAGGTCGAGTCCAAGCTGTACGCGGCCTACGCGCCCGCGCACGACCCGGAGGCGGATGCGCGCACTCTGGTCGCCAGCCCGATGTTGAAAGGCCATCCGGCTTCGCGTGAGCCGGGGTTCAAGAAGTTGGGGGCGCAGGAGCAACTCACTGCGATTTCCGCGAAGAACCTGGACGGGCTCGCCTCCGAGCTCGACAAGTATCAGAAGCTGTTCGCCGCCGATCCCGAGTTGGCCACCTACGACAAGTTGGTCGGTGCTACGTCGATGGATGTCTGGAAGCGTTACGGCGGCGGCGGTTTGGCCACGCATGCGACCAACGGCGATATCGCCAGTCATATCCTGCCCACCGCCGATCGCCATGCGATCCAGGATTTCGCCAAGGGCTTGACCGGCGACGCGAGTCGCGCGGCCAAGGTCACCCATACTTCCGACACCAATACCCAACACTTGGCGACGCACGATTACGCGTTCTTCAATGTGTACCCGGAAACCAACGATACTCTGAAGCGCGAGATGCTAGGGGCCACCCGTTATCTGCGCGAGACGCCGGAAGTGGCGTCCTCGGCGATGGCGGCCAAGGCGCAGTCCTTCACTTTCGGGTTGGGCGATTTCACCGCGCCGGAGAGGCTTAGCGTAATGACGCTGCGCGACCCGGTATATCCCGCCGGCGGCACCACCGCAGCGGATGCGAGAAAGCGCATGGAAGGGGCCGACGGATTCGCCACCTACGGCGGCGCCGAACCGTCGGCGGGTAAGGCGAAACGCCACTTCGGCACGGAAGTCGACGAGTACGAAACGTCCAGCCGATTGTTCACCGGCCAGCACGCGCGCCAAGCTTTGACCATGAATGTCCATGTCGGCTTGTACAAGACCTACTATGGTTTGTATCAAGAGGTCTTGGCGAACTCGAGCAAAGCTCCTAGTTCGTCGGGGACGAGCCAGGAGGGCGAGGCGGGGAGAGAAAAAAGGCTGGAGCAGGCGAAAGGCAAGCTGGAAGGATTCAGTCATCTGGTCAACGACATCACCGCAGAGCCACGCCCGAAGAATGACGGGAAGATGGAAACCGCGGAAGAATGCTCGCACCGCCAGGACAAGGCGGCATTGGCGGCGATCAAGTTGTACCAGTACCCGCAGTTGATGGTGTCCGGCCCGGTCGATATCAGCCGGGCGGAGAAGTTCACTCCGACCCAAGGCCTGGAGCGGGCGCCGACCGTCGCGCAGGTGGCGCCAGCGGAAACGCAGGTCCAGGTCGTCGGCGAGCAGACCCGGCGCGCGATCACGCAGTGAGGCGGGGACGGCCGCGACTCGACTGGGTCGCGGCCATTGCGCAGCTATCGCTATGCGGCGTCGTCGACGGGCCGGGCTCGCGCCCGGCGCGTCGTCCGCGCCGTTCGCCGCGGTGGGATCGGCGGCTTACTCAAGGCCCTTACTTCAAGACCCGTTCTGCATCGACGATCTCCACGCCCTGCATCTGTCCCAGCAGATTGTCGAACCAGGGCTTGTGGGTGCGGCCGACGATCGACAGCACGCGCGCGGCGGGTCGTTCGCGGAAGGCCTCGCGGATGTTGGCCACCATGCGCAGGTTGCGGGTTTCCCAGCCGGCCACGTACAACCGGCCGTAGTGCTCGGGCGAAGTGTCGCGCAAGGCGGAGCCGAAATCGCCGTCGACGACGGTGCGCAAGACGTCCGGTCGGTTGACATAGCGGTACAGCGCCAGCATGTCGCCGCTCTTGATCAAGGCTTCCTCGCGTTCGTGAATCTGGCCCATCGGTGCGGCGGCCGCTTCCCAGGCGGTCTGGACCGCCTTTCCGTACGCGGCCTCATCGGCGATAGCGACGTTGTCGCCGGTATGGTCGTCGGTCGCATGCAGGCGCTGCAGGCCCAGGCGCGCGGCCAGGCGAGCGCCGATTTGCAGGCTTTCGTCGTTGTGCAGCATCGCCTTTTCGAGCGACGCGACCAGGACATCATCGAGGCCGTCGCCGCTGCGGCGCTCGGCCTGCGGCAGTTGCAGCCATTGCACCAAGGCCGAGGCCTTGTCGTTGGCGGCCATGAACACCGCTGCGAGATGGCGACGCTGTGCGGGCGAGGGCGCCGCCGGCCAGTGCTTCAGTATCTTGTGCGCTTCGGCGATCGCCGCCGGCGCGTCCAGCCCGGTTGCGGCCTTCGCCGCGTCGGTCTTGCGGCAGTACGGCGCCATTCCTTGCGCACCGTAGATCGCCGGATGACGCGCGGCCAGGTCGCATTGCTCGCCCGAGATCGCTTCGATGGTGATGACCTCGGGCTTGAATGCGGCCAAACGATCGATCACCGGCGCCAGGGAATCGTGCTTGAAGTCCTTCGGCAGGCCGCTGAGGTGCACCGAGCCCAGTACCAGCACCTGCGTCGGCGGTCCGGCCATGCGCCGGTCGAGCGTGGACAGGTCGACTTGCGCGAAGGCATCGCCGCAACCGAACAGGCCGATCAACAAACCACAGACGGCAAGTGACTTTTGCAAGGTCTTACTCCTGGTGACGACAGTCGGGACGACGAGCCGGCATGGTACTCAGGCACGCAGGGAGGTACCAGGGAGCGGATCGGCGCGGTCTTGCGTGCGAGACGCGGTGGGGCGGGCGCGATGGCTGCGGCCCCTCCCGGCCGCTCCGGTCGCCGCCTTCGCTTGCCACTGTCACGGACGTTCGTGTATCTATGCGCGTCGACTACATCAAGGAAGGATGCGATGCGTATTTCAGGATGGCTATTGGCGATAGCGTGCGCATTGGTCGTCGCCGCCTGCGGCAAGGATCGGGCCGCCGAGGTCGTGCCCGCGGCGAAGCCGGATCGAACCGCCTCGCCCGCATCCGCGGCCGCCGATAGCGAGACCGACACCGAAACCAGCGCCGATCGTGCGGCCGCCGATGCGTTCCCGGCGATTCCGCTGATCGTGGTGCCGGAGATCGTCGGCGTGACGCCGGCGCAGCGGGCATTGGAATCGTCGATGCAGGAGATCCTCGACCCGATCGCCGGGATCAGCGTGAGCCCGGCTCGCTGCGACGCCGGCGGCGGCTTGCTGCGCGACGCCGGCATCACCAGCGTCGACGCGCAAGGCAATCTGAGCCGCAACGGCGACGGCGGCATCTTCCGCATCGCCGCCGACGGCAGCGGCAGCGCCAACTTCGAAGGCGGGCTGGTCGTGGTCAACCGCGACGGCAGCGGCAGCATCAACGGCGGCGAGGACGGCGACGGCGATGCCATCGTCCGGGTCGAGGCCGACGGTTCCGGCAGCTACAACGGGCCGGCCGGCATGATCACCCTGGATGCCAAGGGCGCCGGCACCTGGAACGGCGAGGGCAGCCTGATCCGCAACAACGGCGACGGCAGCGGCACCTGGAACGGTCCCCTGGGCTTGGTCACGATCAACAACGACGGCTCGGGCACCTGGAACGGGCCGCAGGGATTGATCCGCAACAACGGCGACGGCACCGGCCAGGTCGACACGCCGGCGCGCACCATCAAGATGGAACCGCTGGCTAAGGTGCCGCCGGCCGGGCGCTTCCCGCCGATCAAGAAATTCGCTCCGCCGGGCGCACCCTGCGGTTATCTGATCACCCTCAACGACCGGGTCTTGTTCGACTTCGACAAGTCCGACATCCGCGCCGACGCGGCCAAGGTGCTCGATACGCTTGCCGGCGCGCTCAAGGACATCGAGTCCGGCGGCGCGCAGAGCGGCGGCATGGAAATCCGCGGCCATACCGATGCCAAGGGCAGCGACGATTACAACCAGTCCCTGTCGGCGCGGCGCGCCGATGCCGTGATCGAGGCCTTGCAGCAGCGCGGCGTCGCCGACGATGCCTCGGCCAAGGGCTATGGCGAATCTTTGCCGGTGGCGCCCAACGAGATCGGCGGCCAGGACAATCCAGGCGGCCGTCAGCTCAACCGCCGCGTCGAGATCTTCGCGCGCAGCTGAGGCTACCGCTGAGCAGGGTCGGGCGCGTTCTTATCAGTGCTGCCGACCTGTCGTATCCTTCGCGCTTCTTCCAGCGGAGCTAGACAGTGGACTTTGAGACGATCGGAGAAGTGGTGCAGACCGACGAGTTGTCGGACGTCAACCAGCGTCTGCAGGACGGCTGGGTGATTCTCGCGATCGCCACCGGACATCGCGCGGACGGTGAGCCGCGCTTCGCGTATTCGATGGGGCTGCCCTACGAAGACGACGAGGAAGAAGAGGACGAAGACGAGGAAGAAGAAGGCGACGAGTAAACCCTCGTACCTGCTTCGCGTTGCGCTGCGGAGGGCTTCGGCCCTCCGCAGTCGTTTTGGGCGCGGCGGTAGCGCCTGTCGTCGAGCCCGTTCAATCGCCGAGGGTCAGGCTCAACATGATTCTGCGTTCGGGCTCGTAGGTCTGGATGCCGCTGGTGCCCGCCGCCCAGGCGTAGCGGTTGCCGGCGTTGTAGACGCGCAAGCGCAGCGCCGCCGGGGTGCCGTGCCGATCGAAACGGTAGCGCGCACCCAGATTGACCAGGGTGTAGCCGGGCGTGCGGAAACGGTTCAGCGCATCGGCGGGGCGCGGGCCGTAGTAGTTGGCATCGGCGTCGAGCGACAAACCCGGCAGGCCGGCGACACGATAGTTGAGACTCAGCAGCGCCTGCTCGGCGCTGCGTCCGAGCGGGCGTTGGCCGATCTTCGCCGTGTCGACCAGTTCGCCGCGCAGCCGCAGTCGCATCCGGGTGAGGCCGGCGATCAGGCTCAAGCGCTCGCTGAGGTTGCCGGCCAGCGACAACTCGATGCCGCGATGCGAGACCTCGGTAAGGTAACGATAAGCGGAAGCGCCGTCGAAACCGGGAGACGGCTTCTTGATCTCGAACGCCATCGCCAACAAGGCCAGGTCGGGGCGAGCCTGCCAGCGCAGTCCCAGTTCGTTCTGCCGCGCCAGGATCGGCGCCAGCACTTCGAAGCGGTTGCTGGCGTTCTCCGGCGCGGTCACGCCCTCCTCGATGCCGCGGGTGGTCGCGATGAAACCCGTCCATCGCTCGCCGAGCGGTACGACCGCGGACGCGTTGTACAACCAGGCCTGCGAGGAGCGCGATTGGCTCGGGCCCGAAACCGGCCGAGCGATCTGGTCGATGGCGGCGCGGCGGGCGCCGAGGTTCAAGGCGTAACCGCGTTGGTCGAGGTACTGCCAGCCCAGGCCGAGTTCGTACTGATCGATCGCCGCACTCGACTGCGCAGTAGATGTCGCCGCGTCGGGCAGGACCACCGGCACGCGGCCGTCGAGGATCGAGACCGGCCCGATAGCGAGATAGTCGACACGCGGGTTGCGATAGCTCGATCGACGCAGGCGCGCGAGCAAAGTCAGTTCGTGGCGGCGCCGCTCGCCGGTCCAGTCGTAGCTCGCCATGGCTTCATGGCCCCAGGCGTCGATCCTGCGTCCGCGTGCGACGACGATGGCGGCGTCGGCCTGGCCTTGCGGGGTAACGGCGTCGAACAGATTCAAGTCGGAGCGAGGCCGGTTCACCCCGGAGAACAGGCTCGACACTCGATAGTCCCAGGCGTTGTCGCGTGCGGCGGTGGCGGCGATCGCGCCATAGGCGCTGTTGCGGGTGTCGTAGCGCGACCAGGGCTGGCCGAGATACTTCAGGCGATCGGGTTCCGGCAAGGGCTGCATGTCGGCGGGTGTGAAACCGACGTCGGCCTGATACCGATGCTCGTAACGCGTGAGCAGGCCGGTGAGCTGCCAGCGATCGCCCAACCGCAGCCGTGGCACCAGGCCGAGGCCGTAGTACTCGGCTTCGTTGCCGAAGATGTAGCGCGCGCTGTGCGTGCCGATGAAACCGACGGCGAGCGAAGCGTCCCGATCTTTCGATTGCCGCGCCGCATGCAAGCGCAGATACGGGCGCGGGTTGCTGTCGCTGAGGTGCTGGAAGCCGAGTTCGAGCTTGGTCCGCTCGCGCTCGCCCGGTATCAGGCGGTACTCGACCAGGCCCGAGGGGGCGGGGAAGTCGAGGTCGAGGGCGTTCGGCCCGACCTTGACCTGCATGCTTTCGACGACCGCGTCGGAGGGATTGGCGGCGCGCACGAAATAGGCACCGTCGAGGCGGTAGTTGCCGGCTTCCTGCAGATTGAAGCCGCGCACCAGCGATTCGGAATACAGCCCGATGCTTTCCTGGCCGATGCGCTGGCCGAAGGCGTCGTCGGCTTTCTGCGCGGCCGCCTGCTGCGCCTCGGCGGCGGCGCTGCAGAGCAGGCCGGCCATGACGAGCAAGGGGCAAGGCGAACGCAGACCCGGCCAGGCATGCAACAGCCAGGGGGGCGGCAACGGCAGTGAGCGCATGGCGGGAGGCTGCAGCGGGAAGGCCCCCATTGAAGCGATACGGTGGTCGTTGACATAGCGCCGCGATCGGTGATGAGCTGTGCGCTCTATGCACAGCTCGAAATCGCTTCCGCCCCTGGACGGCCTGAACGCGGTGATCGCCGCCCGCGATACCGGCTCATTCACCGCGGCCGCGGAACGGCTCGGCCTGACCCATGGCGCGGTCAGCCGGCGCGTGCATGCGGTCGAGCACTGGCTCGGCACCGCGGTGTTCGAGCGGCATGGCCGCGGCGTGCGGGCGACGCCGGCCGGACAACGTTTCATCGCCCAGGTCGAGCAGGCCTTGAGCGCGATCAGCGACTCCGCCGATCGCTGGCGCCCGCGGCGCGAGCTGCCGGTGATCCGCCTGAGCGTGGTGCCTTCGTTCGCGCGCCTGTGGTTGCTGCCGCGCATGCGCCTGCTGCAGGACGTGCCGGCGCAGCGCCGGGTCGAATTGACGATCGAACATCGTCTGGCCGACTTGTCCGGCGGCGAGGTCGATTTGGCCGTGCGCTACGGCAAGGGCCCGTGGCGTGATTCCTCCGCACAGCTGCTGTTCAAGGAACGCCTGCTGCCGGTGGCATCGCCGGACCTGGCCGCCGAGCTTGGCGGCCACCCGAGCGCGGGTCGCCTGGCCGATGCGCCGTTGTTGCACGACTCCGATACCAGCCAATGGCGTGCATGGTTGAAGGCGCAAGGCGCGGCTTATCGCAGCAAGGCCGCCGACCGGCGTTTCGAGGATTACGACCTGGTATTGGCCGCGGCCACGTCCGGTCTCGGCGTGGCGTTGTTGCGCGCACCCTTGGCCGATGAAGCGATCGCTTCGGGGCAATTGGTGCGCGTGTCGAAGGCTTGGCTGGCCAATCCGGCCTCGCACTACCTGGTCATGCGCTCCGGGGAAAGCCGCGGCATGGTGTTGGAGGCAGCGGCGAAACTGCTGGCCTTGTCGGCCCCATTGCGGCGCTGAGCCGGGCCCGCCGTTTCACAGCAGCTTGATGATTTCCAGCACCACCGGGCCGCCGACCGATTCGACGCCGGTAGTAGAGCAGGCATCCAACTGCGTCTGCAGCAAGGTCACCGTGCGGACCGTGGCGGCGCCGAGAAAACGGCCGCTGACGATCTGGCCGGATTCGATCCGCACCACTTCGCCGACCGGCCGTTGCGTGACCACGGTGCTGGGTTGGATCACGCTGGTCGTGCCGTCGCTCCAGTGCACGGTCAGGGGTGGCGTCGGCGCCACACCGGAGAGGATTTCGCAGGAAAGATTGGCCACGCCCGCGACGGCGTAGCCCGCGCTGGTCACGCCGAGCGGAATACCGGCGCACGGAGCCAACAGTCCGCTCACCGAGAACGCGACCTGCTGCGGCGTGAAGGTCATGCCGGGATCGTAGTGGGCGGTTTCGGTACCGAGGCACGTCCGGCCGACCGTCTGCGCGGGCAGCGAGGCGGGAAATCCGAGGGCCGACAGAAACAGCAGGGAAGCCAGAGCGTCGGCGATGTTCTTGCGGGGGGGCATGGCGGCTCCTCGATCGGTTCGCAGGGCGGATCCGTTGGTCATTCGTCGCCGAATGCACCGCGCGACCGCATGGGTTGCCTCGATCGCGGCGCAGCCCGGATTCGCGATCGTTCGACCGGCGAGGCGATGAATTTCCATCAGCCAGGCCCGCAAGGCCACTCACCATTTTTCACACTGCGACCGCGATCCGATCGTCGGCCGCGTTCGCGCATGCCGCTCTCTCTCGATCAGCGCCTGACCGCGGCCAGTCTGATCTGTACCGGCGAAGCGAAGCCCGGCTGCGATCGCTCGACCCGTCGCTTCCGTATCGTTTCGTTCGTCCGCGGGTGCAAAGTCCAAGCCTGCGCCGAGGTTCCAGGTGCGGCGTTACAACGGCCGGATGAGGATATTGCGGTAGGCGACCTCGTCGCCGTGATCCTGCAAACCGATCGCCCCGCTGCGCGAAGCGGCGAACTCCGGCCAGTCCTTGAACTTGCTTTGCGCCAGCCGCGCGTTCCAGTCCGCCGAGCCGAGCCGGTACGCGACCACCTTGACGCCGTTCAACCAATGCTCGACCTCCGCCCCGCGCACGCGGATGCGGGCCTGGTTCCATTCACCGGCCGGCCTGGCGACGTGTTCGGCCGGCGGATACAAGTCGTAGACGGCCGAGGCCCAGCGCTTGCGACCGTTGCTAGCGTCGGGGTGGCGCTGGTCGTCGAGCACTTGATATTCGATCGCGCTGCGGTAGATCGGCGCCTGGGTTTCCGCGGCGCGGTAGAAGATGCCGCTGTTGCCGCCGGGCGCGATCTTCCACTCGATGCGTAACTCGAAGTCGCGGTAGACGCGGTCGCTGACCAGATCGCCGCCGGGCCCGCTGCGCACGATCGCGCCGTCGACCACGCGCCAGCCGGCGACCGGTTTGCCGCGCTGGCCGTACAGATGCCAGCCCTTCAGGCTGTGGCCGTCGAACAGCGGCTGGAAACCTCGGGCAGACCGCGGCGTGGCCGCGGCGGGCGCCGCTGCCGTGATATCGCCGGCGGTCGCGGTCGCGGCCGGCGCGGCCGCTGCCAGGGAGATGCAGGCCAGAAATGTCGATCCGAACAGGGCGCGGTGCTGCATAGGTCTTCCGATCAGGGCGAACGCGGGCGCGACATATTGCCGCAGGGTGTCATTTCGAGGGAAAAAAATGCACGTCGTACATCATTATTTGTCCTGCATAGGGTCTGCGCGTCAAGGCCCGGGCACGCCGCCCGAGCGAAGCACGCCGGACCGCGTTCACTTCCCTGCAAACCTTTCCCTACGAATCACGGAGCAGGACATGCTTGCCAGTTGGCTGGTCGTCGCGAGTGCGGTCGTTTGTGCGTACGTGGGCGTGGTGCATCTGCTTTACACCTTGTTCGGCAGCAAGTTGAACCCGCGCGACGCGCAGCTCATGGCCGCGATGAAGCAAGGCTCGCTTGTGGTCAGTGCCCAGACCAACGTGTGGCGCGCATGGATCGGCTTCAATGCGAGCCATAGCCTGGGCTTTCTGCTGTTCAGCGCGGTCTTCGGCCATCTCGCGCTGTCGTATCCGGCGCTGCTGTTCGGATCGGTCTACTTTGCCGCCGCCGGAGCGGCCTTTCTTGCGGCCTTGGTCGTGGCGGCGCGGCGGTACTTTTTCCGTGCTCCGTTCGTGGTCCTGATCGTCGCGCTCGTCCTGTATCTGGCCGGCATCGTCGCGGCCCACCTCTAGGAGCACCCACATGAGTCTTGGCCAAGTACAGGCTGCAGCGGTTTCCTTGCCGGACGATTCGCGGTTGAGGAACGTCTTTTCCACTACCGATCTCGTCGACGCGTTCGCGCTCGAATTGCCGGAAGGCGCGTCCTGCGACGCCGGCGTGTTGGCGCGGTTCGTATTCGAACGGCTGCCGCCGTGGGTGCTCAAGCTGATGAGGCTGAGGGATGGGTTGGTCGGCGTGTTCGGTTTGAAGACGGTCAAGCGCCTGGATGCCGAACTCGCGCGCGGGCAGCAGCCGCGCATCGCAGTGTTCAAGGTCTACGAAGAGAGCGGGCGGGAGGTGGTGTTCGGCGAGAACGACAAACACCTCGACGTCCGGTTCTCGGTGTTGTGCGGCGAGGACCGGACGAGCCGTGGCGGGCGGCGCCTGGTGCTGGCGACGGCCGTGCAATGCCACAACCGTCTCGGGCGCTTCTATCTGGCCTGCATCGCGCCGTTTCATCGGCTGATCGTGCGCTCGTGCCTGGCCAGTGCGGCCCGGCGCGGTTGGCCGCGGGCACAGCCGCTCGAATCGGCGAGCGCCGCGTAAGCGTTCAGCCGCTCAACATCCGCGCCTTCCATGCACGAGGCGACAACCCCGTCGAGGCCTTGAACGCACGCGACAACGCGGCTTCGCTGCCGTAGCCCACGTCCATCGCGATCGACTTCAGCGGCCGCCCGCCGAGCAGCGATTGTTGGGCCAGGCCGACGCGCCATTGCTGCAGATAGGTGCCGGGCGTGCAGCCGACGCTGTCGCGGAAGGCATTGGCGAACACGCTGCGCGACATGCCGGCGCGCGCGGCCAGCGTGTCCAGGGTCCAGTCGTGCTCGGGCGTTTCGTGGATGGCGACCACGGCATGCCGCAGTTGCGGGTGCGACAGCCCGGCCAGCATGCCGACGCGGGTGCGGCCGCTCTCCATCAGATGGCGCAGCACCTGGATCAGCACGACCTCGAACAGACGGTTGACCAGAGCCAAGCGGCCGCAGCGCCGTTCGAAGGCTTCTTCGAACAACAGGGTCAGCACCGGTTGGCTGCCGTCGATCTCGTCCAGCCCGATGCAGACGAAAGCCGGCAAGGCGGTGGCGATCGGATTGGCCGCGCCGCCTTCGAACTGCAGGTTGGCGCAGGCCAGGTCGGCGCCGCGCTCGGCGTCGGTGATGAAGCGATGCGCCAGCGGGCGAGGGTAGAGCAGCAGGCTCGGCACCTCGACGCGCAGCCCGGGCTCGCCTTCGTGCACCACCTCGACGCTGCCTTCGCGCACCAAGTGCAACTGGCCGGCGCCGTGTTCGGGCGTCAGGTCGTTGATGCCGCACAGCGCGCCGGCCTGGAACAGCCGGGCGCTGGCGGAGAAGCGTTCGAGCAGGGCTTCGAGGCGGTCGGTCATGAAAATACGATAGGTAAAGTTTTACGGACTATACGTTACGTGGAGTCCTGCCTGGGCCGGCAAAGTATCTCCCACGGGCCCAACGCCCAACCCCTCAACCAGGAGATCGCCATGACCACCTTGCAACGTTCGCTCGCTCTGTCCCTGCTGACCCTCGGCATCGCTACCTCGGCCCAGGCCGCTGACTCAGCCGTCGCTGCCGCGGCCACCGCATCGACCCAGCAGGCCGCTGCGCTGCGCCAGTCGTCCAATGTCATCGTCACCCAGGACGGCGTGCAGCTGTACTACAAGGACTGGGGCCCGAAGGACGGTCCGGTCGTCGCCTTCAGCCACGGCTGGCCGTTGAGCTCGGACAGCTGGGAATCGCAGATGCTGTTCCTGGCCGAGCACGGCTACCGGGTGATCGCCCACGACCGTCGCGGCCATGGCCGTTCCAGCCAGCCCTGGGACGGTAACGACATGGATCACTACGCCGCCGACCTCAAAGCGGTGCTGGACACCCTCGACGTCCGCGATGCGGTGCTGGTCGGCTTCTCCACCGGCGGCGGCGAAGTCGCCCGCTACCTCGGCCGCTACGGCAGCGAGCGGGTGCGCAAGGCGGTGCTGGTCAGCGCGGTGCCGCCGCTGATGCTGAAGACCGCGGCCAACCCCGGCGGCCTGCCGATCGAAGTCTTCGACGGTCTGCGCAAGGCCTCGCGCGAGAACCGCGCGCAGTTGTACCTGGACATCGCCTCGGGCCCGTTCTACGGCTACAACCGTCCCGGCGCCAAGCCGTCGCCCGGCCTGATCGAATCGTTCCGCTCGCAGGGCATGCAGGCCGGCCACAAGAACACCTACGACTCGATCGCCGCGTTCTCGGCGACCGACTTCACCGAAGACCTCAAGCGCATCGACGTGCCGGTGCTGGTGATCCACGGCGACGACGATCAGATCGTGCCGATCGACGCTTCCGCACACGCCGCGGCCAAGCTGATCAAGAACGCCAAGCTGATCGTGTACCCGGGCGCGCCGCACGGCCTGCCGGATTCGCACAAGGACCGGCTCGACCGCGACCTGCTGGAGTTCGCCGGCAAGTGATCGGCAGCGCTTGTTTGTAGCCATCGACGAGCGGAAGCGACAGTGCAAGGCCCCGGTCGATCCGGGGCCTTGCCTGTTTCGCCGAAGCGAAACCACGCCAGGCAGGCCCGCTCGTAAGCGGCCTGCGGCCAAGCGTGGAACTCGTGCCGCCACCACGGCCGAATTGTAATTTTTGTCGGTTCTGCCCATCGGCGAATCGCAGAAAAAATTCCGGGAACTTAACGCGGGCAGCGGATCCGGGCAGGCGGCGCCGGAGCGTTGGCCGCCGGCGAACGAGACAGCCAGGGCCGGCGTCGTCGAGCGGCATCAGCGCCGCTTGCGCACGGTTTTCGCTTTGGGCGCGCGCGCGCGCCGGCCGAGCTCGGTCAGCCGCTCCGGCGAGCCTTCGCCGTTGAGCTCGTCGAGGACCGCTGCCGGATAGTCGGGGAAAACATTGCCCCACCAGCGCTTCAAGGTGTTGTCCCAGACCCGCCAACCGTCGCTGGGGACGGGCTTGCCGACATAACGCCGCTTACGGGCTCCCACGCGTCGCCTCGAAGTAATTGCGAAGCGGCAGCTTAGGTCCGCCGCGGGCGAAAGGACGATTCGTTGCTCGAAACCGTGACGCGATTCGCCAAGTCGAAAACCGGCGTTCGGAAATTTCTCGAAACTGGATGTCGCACGACGCGGTTCCGGATTTTTCCATTGGGCGCCCGCCGTAGACAACGGCAACCTGATGCCGCGATTACCGCACCAGGAGAGATCATGAAACAAGCATGCTTATTGCCGCGCACAGGCAAACCGGGCCTGCGGCAGCTGTTGACGCGCGCCGCACTGTTGGCCGGCGGCACGCTCGCGCTGGCGGGCTGCCCTCAGCAGCAGGCCGCACCGTCCGCTACCGCAGCGCCGCTCGAAAACGCCGCACCCGCCGCGGCGCTGACCGTCGGTTCGGCGCCGTCCGCATCGGCGTCGCCGCAGGCCGCCGCAACCGCCCGCCCGGATTCGTCCGCAGCGGCCCCGACGCGTAGCGCACTCGTCGCCTCGTGCACGCAGGTGAAGCAGTACGAAGTCACCTTCGTCCTGGACCGCGCCTATCCCTGCGGCCAATTCGCCAACGGCGACTACTGGGTCGCGCCGACCGCCGACAGCCTGGGCAAGGTCAAGGTGGTGTCGATCTCGCCGGCCTTCAGCAGCGGTCGTAACGGCTTCGAGGTGAACCCGATCCAGGTCGACCGCCAGGGCTTCGACTCGCGCGCGAGCAACTACCTGCGCTCGTTGGTGCCGACGCTGCCGTATTCGGCCTCGCCGAACCAATCCATCGTCAAGGCGAAATCGCTCAGCACCTTCAACAAGACTACGCTCGACACCGCGGTGGTGCTGACGGTGTTGGCCGCGCCTCCGGCCGACGGCGGCAGCACCTCGTTCCGTCCGCCGTACTTCGGCCACAGCAAGCCGTTGTACTCGACCAACCGGCTGCGCCTGGATCGCCTGCCCTCGCTCGCGCCGCTGGCCTCCGCGCCGGCGCTGAGTACGCTGTCGGCGAGGTACCAGCGCCTGCAGTTGGATCACCAGTTGCACTGGAGCGCCGACGAGATCCATCCGCTCAAGAACATGCCGGATTACGGCGCCTGGATCGCGATGAACTTCGCCGAGGCGTCGTTGCGCCTGATGGTCGACGGCGATGCGGCCGAGCGCCGCAAGCTGGCGATTCTGATGGTGCAGTACGGCATCGACCTCGATGCCGGCATGCAGGGCGGCTTGCATTTCAATGCCGACGGCGGTCACCGCCACGGCCGCAAGTTGGTGTTGGCGTTGTCGGCGCTGTTGCTCGACGACCCGGCGATGGCCGCGCGCGTGCGCGACTTCCAGCAGGGGACCTTCCAGGAGGACGGCCAGCTGTATGTCGGCGCCGGCGCCGGGCAGGTGTTGTTCGGCGGCCTGTGTTCGGCCGAGGACTATTGGGACAACCAGAACACCGGCGGCAACTCGCGCGATTGCCGCGATCCTTATGGCTACATCGACGGCGGCCAGGAACCCGGCGCCTACTATCAGATGTGCTGCACGGCGAAGGGCTACAAGGCCATCGCGCTGGCGCTGCGGCTGATGCCGTCGCTGCGTTGCATCTGGACCGACGACAAGATCCTGCGCTACGCCGACCGTTGGGTGAACCACGGTGCATGGACCCAGCCCGACCCCTACCAGCCCAACGGCAACGGTGCGCTCGACAACAATCCCGCCGACGGCACCGGGCGCTGGCCGGGCCTGCACGGCGCCGCCCGCGATGAGGGGTATTACGGCAGCGAGTTCGCCGATGCGATGTGGACCGCCTACCGCGCGCAGGCCAGCGACACCTATAGCTGTCCCTGATCGAGGTGTCTCGGTATAGCGCCCGGGGATAGCCGCCGGGTGCGAAACCATCGAAGGGCCGCTCCATTCGTGGAGCGGCCTTTCTTGTTTGCCGCGGGCCGCTCGATACCGCGGTCCGATGTTTGCGCCGGCCGAGACCGCAGGCATTGCGGCGACCGCAAGGCTAAGCTAGTGGCAGCCGACCGACCGACCGACCGAGCGGCGGCCTCGCCGCGATCACATGAAAATTCCGACTCTCATCGTCTGCGCTTTACTCGCCGTGACCGGATGCGCCAGCTTCTCCGCTGGTGGTCGCGACGATGCCTTCTGCGACGAAATGGCCAGGTTTGCGAATGCGACGGCGCTCGGCAGCCAACGCGAGGTCGTGTTGCTGACCAATTGGGCCGAATGGAGCAAAACCTGCCAGCACGATGGCTACGAGCCGGGCATGCGCTTCTGCCGTTGGTTGATGGATAACACCTCGACCGAGTTCGCCGAAGCCAATATCCGTAGAGCGCTGAGCTGCCTCGACCAAGGCTTGAATTATGCAGGCACTGCGCGCGCCTCTCCCAGTTACCTGACCGGAAAGATCGAGTCGAGTTACGCGAAAGGCGCGGATGAGAATGTACGCGTCGCCGTGGAATATGCCGACGGCATCGAAGGGCAATGTCCCAAGCTCAAGATCGCCGCCGAACGTTGGGTGCTGGACGAGTGAGTCTTGCCTCGGCTCAGGCGCGCGGCGGCAGCGGTTCGACAGGCGCGCGGGTGGCGCTGTGGCTGCGAAATCGCCGGGATTCTTGCTATGTTGCCGGCACCGAGGGCCGCGCCGCAGCGAAGCCGAATGCCACATTTGCGGCAGGCCACCGGTCTTTCAGGGGGGGAGGGCGCAGCAGCGCCTTGCCGATAGGGAACATCCAGGGGGCAGTATCCAATGAAGCAGTCGATGCAATCGGCCCGTCGCGGGCCGGTAGGTTTCTTTCGTGCGCGGATCGCAGTGGCGATCGCGCTCGCCGCCCATGGCGCGGTCGCCGCGGCCAAGCCGCCGGAGCCTTTGCCGTATCCCTTGGCGCCTGAGCTCGCGGTCGAGTTGTACCTGACCCAGACCGAGCTGACGCCGGTCAGCGGCGTCTCCAGTCCCGTCGTCGACCCGGTGATGATGAACGGCCTGGTCGCGAATCACGGCACGGCCGGATTGGTCGGCGGCCTGATCGGCGGCTTGATCGTCGGCGCCATCATCCAGAAGGGCGCGAACGACGGCGCCAAGTGGGGCAACGAGGTCATCGGCCCCTACGACTACCGGACCTCGATGGAGGCCAGCCTGCGCGCGGCGCTGGTTTCCGACGGCATCACCCCGTCGCCCATCATCAAATTGGTGTTGCCCGAACCCAAGCCCGAGCCCGGCGCGGCCGAGGTCAAGCCGGCGCCCGTCAGCAAGGGCCCGGTGGCGTGTACGAACCCGGTGCTGCGTCTGCGCCCGCTGCGCTGGGCGCCGGTCAACAGCACGCTGGTGACCGGGCTCAACGCGAGCTTCTACGATTGCGTGCCCGGCAAGAAGGGCGGGCTCGAAGAGAAGCTGGCCTGGTCGCGGGGCTACCAGGTGTCGATGGTCGCGGACGCCGAGGCGATGCCGCGCAAGCAGCAGAAGGGTTATATCGAGGGGCTGGATGAGGCGCGCGTGCACCAGCTGCTCGACCATGCCGCGGCCGAAGTGGCGGCGATGTTCGCCTACGAGTTCACCCAGGAAGGCCGGGTCGAACGCGAGCAGAAGGTCAGCTTGTGGAACGGTTTCCGGCAAATACGCGCGGGCGAGCACTGGGCCTGGAACCGCCATCACCACGCGATGATGCCGAACATCCTGGGCACCTACCGGCTCAGCGACGCCTCGCTCGTCGCGTTCAGCGCCGCTGCTGCAGCGCCGGCGGCCGCCGTTGCCGCGCCCGCGACGCCCGTCGTCGGCGAAGCCGTTGCAGGACCGGCCGCGGCAGTCGCTCCTGCCGCTCCTGCCAATGCCGCTCCCGCTCCTGCAGGTGCCGCCGCTCCCGCGGCCCCGCTCG
>NZ_CP013141.1:2954433-3080112 GCF_001442535.1 Lysobacter antibioticus
TGGCCGCCCCGGCGGCGGCCGCGGTCCGCGCGGCGGCGTCTGAACCCAGACGCCGGACACGCTGAAGCAAGACACGACAAAGGGCGCTTCGGCGCCCTTTGTTTTTATGCGCGCCTGACCGTTCGTTGCGCACCCGCCGAGTCGATTCAAGAACCGAAGCGGCGTCCCACGGGGATTTCCTGCGGGCACAAGCCGCGAGCGCGCAGCGCCCTCTTGCGCCGCAAGCACATCGCCCCGCGCAACCGCTTCGAGAGTAGGAGCGGCGCGAGCCGCGACCACGCAACGACTACTTGCGTCGAAACCACTTCGCCCGCGAATGCTCCGCCCCTACGCTTTAATCCCGATGCTCGCCTCGATCCAGGCGCCGGTCCGCGCTATCGAATATGCGTTCGCAGCAAATCGACCGTTCGCGTTGCTTTCACAACGCGCCTCCGCGTGAACTCCTGCCGATTCACAAAGCACATTAAATCGACGCACTCGCTTGTCATCGACGCTGAAAACAAGCGCGATCGCGTCGGTACCGCCACATCCATCACGCTATCGGCATCATCGAAAGCCGAGTACGAAACCTGTTCGCCATGCGACGTTTCGTTTCGCGCCCTCGCCGAAAATCCTGCAACGAAACCCTGGAAAAGAAGGAACTTTCGTTTCCAGCGCGCTTGTTGACGCGCCCGCGCGGCTCATGCTCAATCGCCGAATTCGCGGCATCCGCTACAGACAGCGCGTAACAGACAGCACGCATTCGCCGGGACGCGAATCGACGACCGCAGCGAGCGCAATCGTAGCCGCGCCCCCCTCTCCTGCCTCACCGGCCGAGCCGAGGATCGAACCCGAATCCGTCCCTGCCAATACAGCGAATCCGAGCAACCCACCAGACACGCCGCATCCATCGCGGCCTGGACCCGATGCGTCCATGACGAAGCCGAGATCTCGCCATGGGCAGTCCGCAACCGTCGTCGATAGGAGTCCGTATGCGCTACGCGAAAATCGTCCTGCTACTGCTTTGCCTGACCTTGCACGGCACCGCCGCGGCCGTCGTCGCCGGCGGCATGGTCGCGATAGACCGCACCTGGCCGAGCAAGCCCGGCGGTTATCTCGATATGGACTTCAGCATCGCCATCACCCAGGAGCCCGGCTACAACGGACGCACCTATTGGGCGCATCAGTTCGCGCTCAAGAACGGCGACGGCGGCTACGTCGGCCTGCAACAACGCAGCAATGCCGACAAGGCACTGAATTTCTCGATCTGGCAGGCCACCGGCTGGGTCGCCGAGAGCGGCACCCTGTGCAGCCATTTCTCCCACGAAGGCAGTGGCGTGCAGTGCTGGGTCGCCTATCCCTGGGTGCAGGGCAAGAAGTACAAGATCCGCATCGTCAGCGAAGCTCCCGGCAGTTGGAGCGCCTACATCACCGATGTCGCGAGCGGCGCACGCCGCAAGGTCGCCAGCATCCAGGTGCCGCAGGCCTGGGGCGGCCTCAACGAGAAGACCGTCGAGTTCCTGGAGAACTTCGCCCAGGGCGCCGATCAACTGGAAAGCTGCGCGGCCGCGCCGGCGACGAGTGCGGTGTTCTTCCGCCCCAGCGCCGAGAACGGCACGGTCGCGCCGTCGACCAGCACCAGCAAGACCTACGGCAACTGCGAATCCATCGCCCGCGCCTCGTGTACCTCGGAGCAGGACTGCATCGCCGCCGACAACAAGTTCGGCACGCTCGGTTCGCCCAAAGTGCTGCTCAACAGCTACAGCGGTTACTGCCTGGACACCCTGGCCGGCGGCACCCAAGCCGGCTTGTGGAGCTGCGCGAGCAACAACAACCAGCTGATCGAGCGCGACGACGGCTTCCGTATGTTGATGCGCAGCCGCAGCCAGTGCCTGCAGGCGGAAAGCGACGGCAGCGTCCGGCTCGCGGCATGCGGCAACGGTTCGGCGCAACGCTGGATGCCGATGCCGGGCTCGGACGGCCTGTACAACGTCGCCAGCGGCACCTGCCTGGACCCGCTCAACAATGCCGCCCAGGGCGCTTATCTGCGCGTTTATACCTGCCTCGGCAACGGCTACCAGCAGTGGCGCTTGAACCCTTGAGCCCAGGGCTCGTCTCATAAGGGCCGCCGCCCGGATGCGACGGCTTCATCGAAGCCCGCACACAACGCCGTCATCGCCTGCGATGGCGGCGTTTTCGTTTCGAGCCCGCGAACTCGCTGCAGGCCTCGACATGCACAGGCCCGCGCAGTCGTCAGGCGCCGACGATTCTGCGCGGCAGGCCCGGGCGGGCCGGTCCACAGCCCCAGCCGAAAGGTGGCACCATCCCGGCTATGCCCCGCACCGATCGCCGTCACGCCCACACCCCGACGCAGGACTGCACGCCGCCGCTCTGACGCCATCCGCTTCCGCTCCGTTCTGCACCGAGAAAGACCAATGCGAAACACCCGCCAACGCCGCGAACGGATCCTGCAGATGCTGGTCGAGCACGGCAGCGTGCACGTCGCGCATTTGGCCGAATCGATGGGCGTGTCCACGGTGACGATCCGCGCCGACCTGGCCCAGATCGAGTCGCAGGGCCTGGCCAAGCGCAACCACGGCGGCGCCACCCTCGTGCGCAAACCGCCGCCGGAACAGGACATCCATCTCAAGGACAGTCTCAACAGCAGCTTGAAGGAGTCGATAGGCGCCCGCGCGGCGCAGCTGATCCGGGCCGGCGACAACGTCATCATCGATTCCGGCACCACCACCATGACCCTGGCGCGCCATCTGCGCCACGCCGAGGGCGTCACGGTGATGACCAACGGCCTCAATATCGCCTGGGAACTGGCCAACGCGACGGGCGTCGAGGTGATGCTGACCGGCGGCCTGTTGCGCAAGCAGTCGCTGTCGTTCCAGGGCGCGCAGGCCGAGGCCAGCCTGACCAGCTACAGCTTCGATGCGCTATTCCTCGGCGTCGACGGCCTCGACCTGCAGTTCGGCCTGAGCACGCATCACGAAGGCGAAGCCAGTCTCAACCACCGCATGGTCGAACGCGCACGCAAAGTGATCGTGCTGACCGACGCGTCCAAGTTCGGCCGCGTCGGCCTGCACCGCATCGCCCAGCTGGAATGCGTGCATACCATCATCACCGACCCCGGCATCAGCCCGGAATACAGCGAAGGGCTGTTACGTCTCGGCATCGAGCTGATCGTCGTCGACTGAGGCCGACGACGCGCAGTCTTACAGCCCCAGTTCGCTGAGCCCGGGGTGATCGTCCGGACGCCGGCCCTGCGGCCAATGAAACTTGCGCTCGCTCGCCGCGATCGGCCGATCGTTGATGCTCGCCAGACGCACCGCCATCAGGCCGTCGTCGCCGAACTCCCAGTTCTCGTTGCCGTAGCTGCGGAACCATTGCCCGGAATCGTCGCGCCATTCGTAAGCGAAGCGCACCGCGATGCGAGCGCCGTCGAAGGCCCACAGCTCCTTGATCAGGCGGTAGTCGAGTTCGCGGGTCCATTTGCGTTCGAGCAAGGCCACCGCGGCTTCGCGTCCGTCGACGAATTCGGCGCGGTTGCGCCAACGCGTACCGAGCGAATAGGCCAGGCCGATCCGGGCCGGATCGCGCGAGTTCCAGGCGTCTTCGGCCAGGCGGATCTTTTCGATGGCGCTTTCGCGGGTGAACGGCGGCAAGGGCGGACGGGTATGCATGAGGGCGGCTCCTGAGCGCATATAGACAGATCAGTCTATTGCATGATGAATTGATGTAGACAGATCGGTCTACATGGCCAAAATACTCCATGTAGACAGAACTGTCTACACGATTGGCGGATGTAGACGAATCGGTCTACCATCGCGCCATGAACCGCAAAGCCGCTTCGCCAGCCCAGCCATTGCCCGCCCGCGAGCGGATCCTGCAGACCGCCCACGATCTGTTCTATCTCGAAGGCATCCGCGCCACCGGCATCGACCGGGTGATCGCCGAGTCCGGCGTCACCAAAGTCACGCTGTACCGGCATTTCCCGAGCAAGAACGCCCTGATCCTGGCGTTCCTGCACTACCGCCACGAACGCTGGATGACCTGGTTCGATGCAGCCCTGCTGCGCCACGGCGCGCGGCCCGGGCACGGCGCCGCGGCGCTGGTGCCGGCCCTGGCGGAATGGTTCGCCCATCCGCATTTCCGCGGCTGCGCCTTCATCAACGCCGTGGCCGAGATCGGCCCGGCCCTGCCCGAAGCGGTCGAATGCTCGCGCCGGCACAAGCGCGAACTCGCCGAACGCGTCGCCGCACTGCTGCCTGAATCGGCCGAACGCGAGGCACGCGCGGGCGCGATCGCCCAGGCTTTCGACGGCGCGATCGTGCGCGCCGCCGCCGATCCCGGCGCCGCGCAGAGCGCCCTGGATGGCCTCGCACTGACCATCGAGGCCTTGTCGGCACCGGATCGCTGACCGAAATCCGGCTCACGTCACGCGCGGCACGTGAGCCTCGTCGCAGGCTCGACTCACTTCACACAGACCCCATACGGGCTTCGTCGAGCCTGCCCAGACTGCACCGGTCTCCCCACGAGAAACCGGTATGAACCTCGACCCCCAAGCTTACGACTGCGACTTGGTCGTAGTCGGCGCCAGCTTCGCCGGCGCCGCCTGCGCCCTGGCCGCCGCGCGCGCCGGCCTGCGCGTGGTGGTGCTCGAACGCAAGCGCGACCCCGGCGAGAAATTGCGCACCACCGGCATCGTGGTCAAGGAAGCCGCCGAACAGACCTGGCTGAGCCGCGCGCCCGCCGGTTGCCTGCACCGCGTCGAACGCGTGCGCCTGTATTCGCCGCGCCTGCGCAGCATGGCCTTGAGCGCACCGGGTTATTACTTCCTGACCACCGACACGCCGCGGCTGATGCGCTGGCTGACCGAGGAGCTGGTCCGCCACGGCGTCGAATTGCGCCTCGGCACCTCCTTCACTCAGGCCGAGCGCGAGGACGACGGCTGGCGCATCGAAGGCGTGGGCCGCACCCGTTTCCTCGTCGGCGCCGACGGCGCCAAGTCGCGCGTCGCCGAGCGCACCGGCCTGGGCCAGACGCGCGAGTTCCTGTACGGCATCGAGTACGAATTCCCCGGTGCCGCCCTGCCCGAGTCCGGCGCCCTGCACTGCTTCGTCAGCAAGCGCTACGCGCCCGGCTACATCGGCTGGGTGGCGCAGAACCCGACCGGCGTCCAGGCCGGCCTGGCGGTGCGCCACGACCCCGAGCGCGCGCGCGTGCCCGACATCGACGGCTTCCTGCAGCGAGTGCGCTCGGTGGTCGGCCTCGATGCCGAGGTGCAGCCCGCCGCGACCCGCGCCGGCCTGATTCCCTGCGGCGGACCGGTGTTCCCGCTCGCCCGCGACGGCGTGATGCTGACCGGCGACGCCGCCGGCATCGTCTCGCCGGTGACGGCCGGCGGCATCCACTCGGCCTGGGCGCACGGCGAAACCCTGGGCCAGGCGATCGCCCTGCACGCGCTCGGGCAAGGCCCGGCGCCGGAATCGGTCGCCCGCGACAGCGCCCCGCGCTTCCGCCGCAAACGCGCCCTGCGCTGGGCTTTCGACCACTTCCAGTTCGACTGGCCGTTCGACCTGCTGCTGCATTCGGCGCCGCTACGCTGGGCCGCCGAGCAGGTGTATTTCCACAAACGCGGCAGCCGCGAGCCGGACGAGGCCGCCGCATCGCGGCCTTCCGAAAGCCTGTGAGCATGTGCGACGGCGCGCCAGACACCTGCGAGCCGGCGTACAGTGGCCGCATGAACCTGTCCGCCCTGCCCGCCGCGCTCGCCTGTCTGTTGGCCGCCGCCTTGGCCTGCGCGGACGCGACGGCTGCGCCCGCTGCAGCCGACTTGCAGGTCGAGATCGACTCGCGCCAGCAGGACTTGCTGCTGATCGACGGCGCCAGGCGCAAACCGCTCAAGCTCGCGCGCATCACCGACGTCGACGGCGTCGTCGAGCGGCGCGCGCTGCTGGCCGACTCCGGCAACGGCCACGGCCACGGCCCGGGCGAACTGCGCTATCTGTTGATCGAGGTCGACACCGCCAGCCGCGCCGACCGCACCCAGGGCCATTGCGGCGCCGGCATCGAGACCGACCTGGTCTGGCTGGCGCTCGACTCCAGCTTGCAGGTGCGCAAGCACGATGCCTACCGCATCGCGTCCTGTCTGCAGTCGATCGAAGCGGGCGAGCGTGTGGCCGCCGCCGATGGCTCGCTGCGTGTGTCCTTGCTGCGCCCCGGGCGCGACGGCGAACCCGATCGCGAGGTCACCGTGCGTTACGACGCGGCCGACCCAAGCCAGGGCCTGCAAGTCCACGACCGCCTGCGCTGAACCCCCGCCGTCCGTTATCCGTCGAAGCGGCGTGCTCGCGCCAGGGTAGGAGTGGCGACGGTCTGCCCGAGCTGCTCCTGCCGTTGCCGTTGCCGTTGCCGTTGCCGTTGCCGTTGCCGTTGCCGTGACGAGCTTGGCGCAGTTCCGTGCTCGCGAGAACAACCGTAGACCCGGAGGGCGGCGCACAGGACGTGCGCCGTTTTTCGATAGGACAAGGATGTCCTATCGAAAAATCCCGGCGACAGTTGCGTACTCGCAGGGGAGCTTCGTCAAGGAAGGCCTCCCTTTGGTTAGCTTTGACCGAAGGGAATCCAGACGGACTTTTGGGCCAGCAAAAGAAAGTAACCCGGCCGCGTCAGCGGACGGAAGCTTTAGATATTGCTGCCGGCGCAGGCGATCGGGGCAGCGCGGTCGCGGCTTGCGCCGCTCCTACCCAAGAGCAACGACGGCGGCGCCGCCAACGCTCGAGATACTCAGCGCAACTCGAAGCGGTCGCCGTCGAGCATGGCCGGGAAACGCTCTCGGTGCGCCGCCAGTTCCGCCGCCTGCAGGGTCGTGGTCACCACCACTTCCTCGTCGGTGCATTCGCTGATCGGGTGGCCGAGGAAGTCGATCACTGCGCTGTCGCCGGAATAGCTCAGGCCGTTGCCGTCGCTGCCGACGCGGTTGAGCCCGGCGACGTAGCACAGGTTCTCGATCGCGCGCGCGCGCAGCAGGGTCTTCCACGGATAGGCGCGCGCCGCCGGCCAGTTGGCGACGTACAGCAGCAGATCGAAATCGAGCGCGCCGGGGCGCTCGACATCGAAACGATTGCGCGAAAACACCGGGAAACGCAGGTCGTAGCAGACCATCGGGCAGATCCGCCAGCCCTTCCACTCCACCGTCAGGCGTTCGCGGCCGGCGGCATAGCGCTCGTGTTCCTTGGCGTAACGGAACAGATGGCGCTTGTCGTAGGTTTGCAGCCCACCGTCGGGCGTGGCGAACAACAGGCGGTTGAACACGCCTTCGTCGGTGCGCAGTTGCACGCTGCCGGCGACCGCGGCGCCGAGCTTGGCCGCCTGTTCGCGGATCCAGCTCACGGTCGGCCCGTCCATGGTCTCGGCGCTGCCGATGGCTTCGTTGCTGAAGCCGCTGGTGAAGGTCTCCGGCAGCAGCACCAGGTCGGTGATGCCGCGCAGCGAAGCGATCAGATGGCCGTAGTAATCGCGGTTGCCGGCCGGGTCGTGCCAGCGGGTGGCACCTTGGACGAGCGAGATGCGAAGGTCGCGCATACGAGCTACCGAACAGGGGGTATGCGGGCATTATGCCCGCGAAGCCGCGCCGCTTGCCGGGCCAGTGCCCGGCAACGCGACGCACGACTCATCCGGCTCAGCCGGCGCCGATCTCCAGCACCGGCACCGACACCTTCGGCAGCAGGCGCTGGGTGAACAGCTTGTCCTGGTAGTACTTGATCTTGTCGCACTTCACCGGGTGCGGGATGCCTTCGTACAGGAACACCTCGCTGTCGAAGCCCATCGCCTTGAGCTCCTGCGGCAGCATCAGCGCACGACGCTCTTCCGACTCGCTGCGCGAGACTTCGCGGCCGCGGGTAATGTTCTCCTTGCGCACGGTGGTGTAGCCGAGCATGTCGGAGTAGTCGTTCGCGTCCTGCTGCTCGCGCGGCGCGTAGATGATCTGCAGCGCGTGGTTGGTGATGATGGTGCGCGAGATGTCCTTGCCGTAGGTGGCGTCGAGCTGCGACATGCTCTGGATGATCGGCAACAGGCGCAGGTTGTAGCCGGCCATGTACGACACCGCCGAGGCGATGATGTCGACCTTGCCGATCGAGGTGAACTCGTCCATCAGCAACAGGCACTGATGCTTGAGCTCGGGGTTGTTCTGCGGCAGCTCGCGGGTGTTGAGGTTGATGATCTGGCTGAAGAACAGGTTCACGATCAGACGGCTTTCGGCCAGCTTGTTGGGCTGGATGCCGACGTAGATCGTCATCTTCTTTTTGCGCAGGTCGGTCAGCAGGAAATCGTCGGTGTTGGTGGCCGCGTCCAGGACCGGGTTGATCCAGGGATTGAGCGGTTCCTTGAAGGTGCCCAGGATCGAGGCGAAGGTCTCGTCGGCCTGCGACAGCATGTTGGCGAACGCCGACTTGGCGTTGCTGCTGAGGAAGGGCCGCTGCGACAGGCCCTGCAGGAAGGGCTTGAGCTCGGTCTTGCCGTCGCCCGAGGACAGGCGGTAGACCGCGCCCAGGGTCGGGATGGTGCCGAACGGGAAGCCGACCTTCTTGGCGTCTTCCCAGGCCTCGAACAGATACAGGGTGAAGGCCATGAAGGCGTTGCGGGCCTGACTGACCCAGAACTTCTGGTCGTCCGAGCCGTCCGGATACAGCATCGCGGCGATGCTCATCAGGTCGGAGACGCGGAACGCCGGATCGCTGGACACGTAGGTCAGCGGGTTCCAGCGATGGGTGCGGCGATCCTCGGCAAAGGGGTTGAACAGGAAGATCTCCTGCCCTTGCTCGGCGCGCCAGCCGCTGGTCAGGTCGAAGTTTTCCTGCTTGATGTCGAGCACGACCATCGAGCCCTGGTAGTTCAACAGGTTCGGGATGACGATGCCGACGCCCTTGCCCGAACGGGTCGGCGCGGCGAGGATCACGAACTGCTGGCCGCTGAGTTGCACCAGCTGGCCGTTGAACTTGCCGACCACGATGCTGGTCGGGGTCGACTTGAACATGCCCTTGGCGGAGAGGTCGCCGGAGCGCGCGAAACGCGCGTCGCCGTGTATCGACTTCTTCTTCGGCTTCAGCATCAGCACGGTCAGGATCAGGTAGCCGACCATCGGCAGGCCATAGCCGATGAAGCCGCCGGCCTTGATCTTGCCCGCATAGGGTTTGTACTGCGGGACGTCCAGCACCTTGAGGTAATCGAGGTAGGTGGTCCACTTCAGCACGCGGCTGTCGATATCCAACAACATCAACGTCACGTATCCCGACAGATACGTCCCCGCGGCCAGTACGAATACCAGTACCACCAGGGCAAAAATCAGCTTCCCTTTCACGTAATGTTTCCTGCTTGGTTTCCCCGAACCCGCTGTCGGTCAGCGTCGCTTCCGTACGGCCTGCAGCTTCGAAGGCTCCCCCGGAGGCGATGGCTCCATCATATCCGGCGACGAGCCTCCGCTGGAGGCCCTTTCCTGCTCGATCCAGAATTCCAGCCAGTTGCGGGCGTCGGTCAGGGTCAGTTCCTGACGCATTTTGAGCCCGGAAGAGGACATCACCGCGTAGGCGTAGATGTCGTCGCTCTCGAACTGCGGGTCCGGGGTCAGGGCCACGATCTGGTAGCGGCCGCGGGTCAGGATGTGATGGCGGTATTCGTTCATTGCAGGCCTCCGATGCCTTCGCGCGCTCTACGGCGGCGCGGGCGTTTCAGTCTTTGTCTTTGAACAGGGCCCGGGCCAGCGACGGCTCGCGCTCGTTACGGCGGTCCGCCTGGCGTTCGGCCTGGCGCTCGTCCAGCCGTTGCTGGTCCTGGATGTCCTGTTCGCGATTGAGCTGGGCCAGCTGTTGGCTGCTCCGTTCCATCGATTGCGCCGCCGCCTGGGCGGTGTCGACATAGCTCATGCGCCGGCTCGGCGAATCCAGTTCGCCCTCGATCACGAAGGCACGCGAGCCGTCCTTGCTCAGCACCACGTGGTCGGCGCTGCGCAGGCCGCCGGTGCGCGCTTCCAGGGCCAGGGCCGCGGCCAGGTTGTCGCGCTGGTCGCCGGAGTAGTCCTTGAGCCCCATGTCCTGCTTGTCGAGGCAGACGCGCACCTGCGAGTACAGGTCGTGATGCGGATGGCTGGGGCTACTGAGCAGCGAGCGCTGCTCGGCGCGGCGCATATCGTCCAGCGTCTGGGTCGTGGCTTGGCCGTCGACCTTCAATTGCTGTTCCTGAGTGCTTCCGTTCATCGTTGCACCTCCGGCCGGAACCGAATCGTCATGCTCGCGCAATAGCGGGAGCCCCACAAGGGCGAGGCGCCCGGGCCGGTGCGCGCAGCCCGGCCTGGTCAGAAACACTGGCATCCCGGCCCCGCCGTCGCCGGCCGGCCGTGTCCGCCCGCCCGATCGCGGGCGGCCGGCAAAGCGGCAGCGACAGGCTCGATCTCCCTAGCGATCGAGCCTGCCCTGCCTGCCCCGCCCCTGCGGGCGAAGCGACGACGTCCCTGTCCGGACATCGCAGTGGTTGCAACGCAATCCCTTGCCTGCGATGTCCCCGATCCGGATCGGCGCTCTCCTCCACCAGAGTTGTGCGCCGGCCCAGGGTCAAGCCATCTGCATCCTCGGAGCTTCCTTCTGCGGCGCCTGGGCCTGCTCGCGCGTCGGTGCGTCCTGTTGCACCTGGAAGGTCGAGCGTTCGACCGGCTGCTCGGCCGCGTATTTCTTTTCCACGTGCACGCGGTTCTGGCTCGGATCGTTGAGTTCGCCCTGCACTGCGAACAGGCCGTTGCCGTTGGCGCTGCGGGTGACGTGATCGATCGCGGTCAGGCCGCTGACCTTGGCTTCGTAGGTCAGCGCAGCGGCGGCGCGTTCCATCTGCTCGCGATTGCCGAAGCCGCCGTTCGGCCCCAGCTTCTCGAGCCCGGCCACCGCCTGGCGAAAGATGCCGTTGTCCGGGTGGGCCGGGTTCGACAGCAACGGCGCCTCGCCGGCCTTCTTCAGCGCGTCGAGCGTCTTCGGACCGGCGATGCCGTCGTCCTTGAGGCCGTGCGCATGCTGGAAGGCCTTGACCGCTTCGCGGGTGCGGTCGCCGAAGTCGCCGTCGGACTTCAGCGCATGGCCGTGGCCATCGCGGTAACCGAGCTTGTTCAACTGCTCCTGCAGCAAGCGCACGTCGCGGCCGTGTTCGCCTTCGCGGATCACGCCATCGGCGGCGGCGCCGCGGCTGGCCGGACGCGGCGTCGCTTCGCGATGCCCGGCTTCGCGATGCCCGTCCTCGCGCGCCGGCGCTTCGGCGGTCTGGCCGTTCTTGGCCGGATAGCGATCCGGAGTGATCACGCCGCGGTCGATGTCGTGGATGTAGCGCTTGAACTGATCGGCCTCGACTTCGACGTGCGCGTGCACCGAGCCGGGCGTGCCGGTGTCGGACATCGCGCCGAGCGGCTGGCCGTACTGCACGTGCGCGCCTTCCTTGAGCTTGAACGAGTGGGGGTCCATGTGCAGGACCTGGCCCACCAGCTTGGCGCCGGGCTGGTCGTGCGGACGGTCGTAGATGCGCAGCGCGGCGGTCGGGTCGTTCGGCAGGTAGTGCACATAGCCTTCGACCGGCGCCGGAATCTGCACCCGGCCCGGGCTGTCCTGGCTGAGGATGAAATCCTTCTTGACCAAGGTGCGGCCGTCGTTGGTGCGGCGGATTTCCTCGAACTCGCCGTCGACGCGCGCATGCTCGCGACCGTGCTCGAAGTCGGCGTCGCGGCCGGTCTGCAGGCCGCGCGCGTTGCGGCTCGGGTGATGGATGTCGAGGTCGTCGTAGCTGTGAACGTGCTCGACGCGGCGACCCACGCTTTCCGTGATGCGATAGCGGCTCATGAGAGTCCTTCCATTGAGTGGTTGAAGATCGTGATTCGGGTGCGATCAGGGCGCGACCAAGGTGCGATCAGGGCGCGGACGGTTCGGGATCCTCGGCGAGGAACCAGCAACCGTCGCGTCTGACGAAGCGATAGGAATTGCCTTCCGACATGCCGTACTGGTAGCGGACAAAATAGGCCTCGGCCGCTTCGGCCTTGACCTCGACCGCGACCGGCTTGGGATCGACCGCGCCGGCACTGTCGACGACATGGAAACCGTCGTCGCGGTAGGCCAGGTTGAAGCCGGTGTAGTCCTTGCCAGGCACCTGCTCGGTGCGTTGCTGGGTGTCTTCGCCGACGTCGACCAGGTCGACGACCTTGACCGTCGGCAAGGTGAAGCGGGTCTTGGTCTGCGCATCGCGTGCGTAGGCCTTGAGGAAATCGTCGAAACCCTGCGCGGGGCACGCGGCCGCGGCAGTAGCCGCAGGCGCTGCCGCAGCGGGTGTCGATGCGGTCGCCGTCGCGCCGACCGGCGGCGCTGCGGCCACCGCATTCTGGCTCGCGCCTTCGAGTTCCTTGAACGGCGAGTCCGATTGCGAGGCGCCGCAGGCGGCAAGCGCCACGGTCAACGGGACTATCAGAAACCGGGGGAGATTCATGCCTGTCTTCCTTGTGCGTGGCGATCTTTGCGGGGGTGATCTTTGCGAGCGGAACGGGATCGATGGAGGCACGGCCGATGCGGGGCGAGGATCGGCCGTGCCTGCGCTCAGATCGTGTGCATCCGCGGCGGCTGTTGCTGCTGACGCGGTTCCTGAGCCTGCTGCTGCGCGGTCTGGGCCTGCTGCGGCAGATCCTGTTGCAGCTTCTGGGTCGATTGCTCGAGCGACTGGTTCATCGCGATGTCCTTGTTGGCGAACACGCGGTGGTGGGCCGGGTCGTTGAGCCCGCCCTGCACCGCGAACAGACCGTTGCCGTTCGTGCTGAGCACGACATGGTCGATCTTGTTCAGACCGCTCACCTTCGCCTCGTAGGTCAGACTCGCCGCGGCGCGCTCGAGATCCTCGCGACCGCGGAAGCCGGCCTGCGGCCCGAGTTTTTCCAGCCCGCCCAGTGCCTGCTGGTACATCGCGTAATGCGGGCTGTTCGGGTTCGACAACAGGTTCGACGGCTCGCTTTTCTTGAGCGCATCGAGCGTGCGCTTGCCGGCGATGCCGTCGTCCTTCAAACCCTGGTTGCGCTGGAACGCCAGCAAGGCCTCGCGAGTGCGGTCGCCGAAATCGCCGTCGGCATGCAGCGGCCGTCCCTGAGCGTCGCGATAGCCGAGCTTGTTGAGATGGTCCTGCATCGCGCGAATGTCGGCGCCACGCTCGCCCTGTCGCAGCACGCCGTCGTCGACCGCAGGCCGATCGGCCGCGGCGTGGCCACCGCGCGCACCTACGGCCTGGCGCTGATTCCAGAAGGTTTCCGGGTTGAGGTTGCGGCCCTCGCTGTCCTTCATCTGGTAATGGACGTGCTGGGCGTACTGCTCGGCGCCGCGCGGGCCGCGGCCGCCCATGGTGCCGATCTCGGTACCGGGTTCGACGCGCTGCCCGACCACCACCGATTGGCTCTGCGTATGCAGCAGCTGATGGCTGTTGCCTTCGGCATCGCGGATGCTGATGGTGCCGTAGCGCCCGCCGACGAATTCGACGGTGCCGGCCACCGGCGAATGAATCGTCGGATGGGTCAGGTTGACGCCGGCCTGGCCGCCGACGTAATTGAAGTCGGAGCCGCCGTGCGCGCCGTTGTCGCGGTGTTCGCCGTAATGGCCGGTGATATGCGCCGAGCGTCCGTGTTGCGGCGGCAGGATCACGTTCATGGTGTCCTGGTACGACATGTCAGCTTCTCCTCATGGGCTTGGCTTGCATCGGGCGGCGCTCACAGGGAATCGTCGCGCGTGCGGTACAAGGTCCAGCATTCGCCCTTTTTGAAGAAGAACGACATCTGGTAGTCGGTGTCCGGCTTGGCCAGCATCACTTCCTTGTCGCCGTTCAATTCGGTCTGGCTCAGCACGAGTCCATCGCGCTGTTGTTGCTGCGCGCCCGGCATCACCGGGAAGCGCAAGGCGGTTGCGTCGAGCATCGTCGTGACCGGCCTGGGTTCCGGATCGGCGTTGGCATCGACCGTCTCGCTCTGCAGCGGGCTTGCGGTAAAGGCCTTCTGGATGGCGACATCGTCCATGAACGCGGCCAGGAAGGCGTCGAATTGCTGCGACGGACACGCCACGCCGGTCTTGCCGGCGGCAGCCGCCGCGGCCTTGACCGGGGCCGCGGTTTTATCCGCAGGCGCCGTCGCGCCCGGGCCTCTGGACGCGACCTCGCATCCGCCCAGCCACACCAGCATCGTCAGCACTAATACTTTTTTGCAGTTCATCTTGCTTCCCCAAACACTACGGACTGTCGCAGCGGGCCGACCATCGGCCCCCGTCGAGCGGCGCCTGCGCCGCTGCCACCTTCCGTGGCCCTGCTGATGCTCCTGGTCCATGCCCGGTTTCTTGCCACCGCTTCCGTACGGATCGAGGGCAAGGCGCCGAACCTGCCGCCTACGACTTCAGATCGGGTTTCAGTCCCACCTGGAACGTGCTGCGCCGATCGCTGTCGTCGAGACGGTAGTACTGGCCGGAAACGATCAGGCCGCCATTGCTCCAGCGCAATCCCTGCGCCCCCTCTTCGACCCAGGCCGAGACAGGATCCTTGACGCCGGGCACAGGCACGTCCGCCTGGCCTTGCACCGCACCGTCGCCCAGCGCGAGCCTGACCACGCGCAACAGCGTCTGCGACGAGGCCTGTTGCGGCTGGGTGTCGGACTGCAACAAGACGTACACCGAATCGGCTTCGCGCACGCAATGGGTCGCGCGGCTCTGGTAGGTCTGCGTCGGCAATTCCAGGGTGCGCGTCCACAAGGCCTTGCCGGAGGTCTCGGCGACGTACGCCACCGGGCGCTGGTTCATGCCGTCGTCGTCGACCGCCGCACCGACCACGCATTGCTTGTTGTCGCCGATCGATTCCGAGGCATAGGAAGAAAACCCCGGTGGGATATCGGTGCTCTTGGCGCGGGCGTCGTTCGGCACGCCGTCGTTCGCCGCCGAGGCCAGCGGCTGCGGCGTCGACACCGACGCGTTCGCGGCCGGATCGGCGCTGCACGCGGCCAGCGCGAAGGTAAGAGCGGATACAGCGAGCAAAGCGGTGTACGGGTTCGTCGTCATGTGCCGGTCCAACAAGTCCAGTGATTGAAGCCGCGGGCGACGAACACCGCCCGGGGCGCACTACACGAGCCGGTCTGGCACGCCCGCCGTATCGGCGGCGGACGCACCAGACCACACCACGCCCCTCGGTCCCGCGTCCTGCAGAAGCGAAGGGCCACTCGGTCAGGCCATCATCGGCCTGGCTTGCTGCTGACGCGCTTCCTGCGTCTGCGGTGCCTGCTGCTGCACGTCCTGCTGCAACTGCTGGCTCGACTGCTCGACCGTCTGCTGACGCGCCTGGCGGCCGTCGACGTGTACGCGGTGGTTGCCCGGATCGTTGAGTTCGCCCTGCACCGCGAACAGACCGGTGCCGTTCGCGCTCGGCACGACGTGGTCGATCTTGTTCAGACCGCTGACCCGCGCTTCATAGGTCAGGCTGGCCGCGGCACGCTCCATGTCCTCGCGGTTGCGGAAGCCGGCCTGCGGGCCCAGGCGCTCCACGCCTTCGAGAGCCTGGCGGTACATCGCGTTGTCGCGATTCGCCGGGTCCGACAACAACGGCGCGCGTGCCGGATCGGCCTGCTGCGGCGTCGGCTGGGCACGGTCTTGTTGAGCACGATCCTGTGCGGCCGGCTGGGCGCCGTCGCGGGCGCCCTGCTGCTGGTTAGGCTGCGCGTTGCGCAGCGCTTCCAGGGTCTTGCTGCCGGCGATGCCGTCGTCCTTGAGGCCGTGCTCGCGTTGGAACGCCTGCACCGCTTCCTTGGTGTGGGCGCCGAAATGCCCATCGGGATTAATCTCGTTGCCCTGCGCGTCGCGAATGCCGAGGCGCTTGAGCTGCTCCTGCATCTGCTGCACGGCCGGGCCGCGCTCGTTGAGCTTGAGCACGCCGTCGGCCATCGCATCGCGCTGTCCATGGGCGGCCGGCAGCGCCACTTCGCCGCGCGCCAGGCGCTCCATCACTTCCGGGGTCAACGCGCGTTCCCACTCGCCGACCGCCGCCTTGCGTTCCTTGAGGTGGTTGTAGCCGCCGTTGATGTCGTGCGTGGCCTCGCGAACATTGGTCTGGTGGCCGTTCGGCACGACCCGGCCTTGCCAGTAGTGCACGGCGATCTTGGCCGCGTTCTCACGATCGGAGGCCAGGTCGGGATTGCGCACCACGTCGATACCGATCTCGCGCGCAACGCGCTCGTAGTTGTCGCGGCCGGTCAGCTGGACATAGCCGCGACCGTGGAAACGCGCGCCGTCGCCCGGCTCGGTGTTGCCGAGGTTCTCGCGGCCCCAGGCGCCGCCGTAGATCGCATTGGCGATCGAGTCGCGGCCGCCGCGCACGATCGCGTCGGCCTCGGCCTTGGTGTCCATGCCGTTGCGGCCCGGGAACACTTCCAGCAGGCGCTCGCTGCTGTAGCCCAGCCCTTCGTGCATGCTCTTGAAGTTGCCGGACTCGACCTGCATCTGGCCCATGAACCCGGCCAGTTCCTTCGGATCGCGGATGCCCGCTTCATAGGCGCGGAGCAGCAGAAAATCACGATTGCTTGGGGTCGACATAATTCCTCCTTGATGGATCTTCGATAGCGGCCGGACCCGGTCCGGCCGATGAATTAATTCCTGGGCGGCAGGCCGCGCTTGTCGAGCTGCGCGTCGCGGTCCCAGCTACGGGTGAACTTGAACAGGACGTTGTCCTCGTTGCGGATCACGCTGTCCTTCTCGCAGGTCAGCGCGGTTTCGGGCTTCGCGGCCGCGTCGGCCACCACCATCACGCCCTGCTCTTCCAGACCCATTTCGCCGGACACCGAATAGAAGATGTGCTTGCGGCCGCCGTCCTCGAACGAGTAGGCGTAACCGCCGGTATTGCCGGCAAAACCCAGTTGCGTGCGCTTGAAGCGACGCGCCGGAGCGGACTTGTCCGCCGGAAAGACGTAATCGTTATGACCTGCGGCCCCTTGTGCGAAGTAGACGTAGCCCGACTGGTCGGTCACGCCCTTCGATGCGCACAGCGACGCTAGCTTCTTCTCGGCGCCGGCGAGGGTGCACGAGATCACCACGTCCTCGCCGGCGGCGCACAGCGAACGGCCGTCGCCGGCCGGCGCTTGCGTCGCAGCCGGTGCCGGCGCGGCGGGAGCCGCCGTAGCCGGGGCCGGCGCTTGCGACGCGGCCTCTGCTGCGGCGGTGGTCGCAGCCGCCGGCGTTGCCGACGTTTCGCCGTTCGCTGCCGTGCCGCCCTGGCAACCGCTCAACACGGTCAACAGTGCGATGCCCAAGAGATTCACAGATTTCATAGCAATTCCTTGACTGATCGAGGTAACGGGTTGTCGCGTGGTGGATCCGTATTCCAGCGCCGAACGCGGCTGCGGAACAGACTGCGCTCGCAGTGCTGATCGGGCCCGGCTGGCTGAAAGAAAGTCGCTGACACGGGCACGACCGGGACGGCCTGGCCAGACCGGCGCACGAGTGACGACGAAAGAGCTGGGAGCCACCGAACGGACGCGACCACCGCTGCGCCGGCACGCACGCTTACGCGCACGCAACGACGGGCACGAGGCGACGCCGACCGAGCGAGACGGCGTTCCGATCGCATGCGCGAACGGAGCGCCGCGCGCTTACGCGGTCAGGACCTTCGGCTTTTGCTCTTGCGTCGGCGCGGCCTGCTGCGGTGCGTCCTGCTGGACCTGGAACGTCGACTGCTCGACCGGCTGGTTCGCCGCCTGAGCCTTGTTGACGTGGGCGCGTTGGCTGCCCGGGTCGGTCAAGCCGCCCTGGACCGCAAACAGCCCGCTTCCGTCCGCATTCGGCACCACGTGATCGATCCGGTTCAGACCGCTCACCTTGGCCTCGTACGTCAGCGTCGCCGCGGCGCGCTCCAGTTCCTGGCGATTGTGGAACGCCTGCGGACCGAGCTTTTCCAGCCCGTCCACCGCGCCCTTGAACATCGCATGGTCCGGATGCGCCGCATTCGACAACAAGGGCGCCTGCTCGGCCTTCTTCAACGCTTCCAGCGTCTTGGGGCCGGCAATGCCGTCGTCCTTCAGGCCATGCGCCTGCTGGAACGCCTGCAGCGCTTGCTTGCTGCGATCGCCGAAGTCGCCGTCGGCCTTGAGCGGCTGCCCTTGCGCGTCGCGGTAGCCGAGCTTGTTGAGCGTTTCCTGCATGCCGCGCACTTCCGCGCCATGCTCGCCACGCTTCAACATGCCGTCGGCCATCGCGTCCCTTTCGGGTGCGCGCGGCGTCGTCTGGGTCTGGCCCTGGGTCGGGGATGCGTCGTTGACGGCCCGCCAAGCGGCTTGTGGCGTCAGGCCCTGGTCGATCGCGGCCTTGTACTCGGCCCGCATCGCCTGCAACGCTTCGCCGGCCCGCTCGGCCGAGATGGAAGCGCGATTGCCTCCCACTCCGCCGTACCGGCTGCGGCCGGTGTCGGGATCGGCCACGCTGGCCCATTCGGCCGCCATCGCTTCCTGAGCATCGTGCAGCGACACACCGGGCTTGCCGGTGATGTAGCCGTGGATGTCGGGACGTTTCTGGACGATCAGGTAGTCGGAGAAGATCCGCTCCTGGAGCTCCGGCGTAAAACGCTGGTCCGGGTCGAGCCGAAGCCCGCGAACCGCGCCGTCCATGGTGCCGGGGATGATTTGGTACTTGCCGACCGCGAACAGGCGGTCGGGATCGCGTCGCGGCAGGTGCTGCGCTTCTTGCAGCTCGCCGACGGTCATGCGCGAAAAATCAATCGTGGCGCCACGGGCGTCGCCCGCGCTTCCGCGATTGTAAGAATTGTACCCGCCCTCACCTTGCGCGATGAGGTCGCCTAGTCTGTTTCCCATTGTAGTGAGCCTCCAGCTCAAGCAAGTAAGTCGATGGTTACCTGGAAAACCGATTCATCCTGAATCTTTCCAGGCCATGCGAAACCGGCGTGAGCCGACTTCGACTTTACGGACCGGGCACTTGCAGACCCGGGACCGCAATGGCGCATCTGCGCCACGATTTCTTGCGAGCTGGAGCGGCCTCCTGGCCTGTCCTCAGCCCTTGGAGGCTTTCGCGAAGCCCCACTCGGTAACGTTCAAGCGCGAATCCTCACCAGCGACGTTCCAGTCTTCGACCATTCCATAGGTCGTCACGTCCAACTTCTCGCCGCTGCTGACGCTTTCAAAGTGCATTATGCAGTAGCCGTCGCCACTGCAAGCATCCAATTCGGGAATTTGATCACAAATTTCAGCTTCGCCGCCCACATTTTTCTTGCAGGCCGGCTCCACCACCGGGGTCCAGCCGCCCTCGAGCACGAGCTTGCGAAGATCGGCGTAGGCCATGTCCTTCTTGAAGGCGGCCTGCAACTCGGTCGACGAGCGGGTCGGGCTCTTGGCGACGACCGCTTCGGCCGTGGCTTCGGAAGCGTTGCTATCCATCGCGTTCTCCATAGGCGCAGCGCTGTCGGTTTGCGCTTGTGCTTTGACCACTGGCGCCGCGTCCGCCTGTCCCCGGCCCGAGTCGGCCCTGCATGCGCAGAGCGAGGCGGCCAACAGCAACAGGATGATTCGATTCGGCTTCACTGCGACTCCTTTGCAGCCCAGAACCGCAGGTTAGCACAGCCGCAAACGCGCCCGGACGGGCTGCGGACAAGGTGGAATCGGACCGAAGTGAAGCGGATGAACGAGGCAAAGTCGGTTGCTTGCGGAGTTCGCCCCCTGCATTCCGCCCTCCCCCCTTCATCGGAGGGCCCCGCGCTGCGAAAGCACGGATCTTATAGATCCAAAGCGGTGGACTGTGAAGGTCTCGTCGTTTTGGAGAGCTACCAACTCACAGGGATCGACGGTTGTCGCGAGACGACACCCTCTTTAGCTGACTGCCGTACCAGCGAACGGAACGACCGTAGAGATCGTGTCACCGGACTAGCTGTGGAGGACTGCAATTCGCGTAATGGATGCGGCAATGAGTGTCGTCACGACCGCACTGCCGCATGCCAAGCTCAGATGCCCTGTCGACGGATCCGGCCGTATGAACGCTGTAGTTCTTGTCCCCGGTAACAAGAATCGCGCATTGATCGAAGTAGGCAACGTCCAGAACACAGTTGCGACCGCCCTTATCGCGACACTCCGAAAGCGCCTGTGCCTCAGCTTGCCGCTTGGACTTCCTTCCGGTCGAGGTGCCTAAGACGGCATTCGGCGCATCCGTGGCTATGGCGCCCCAACGACTTTCCCAGCGTGCGGCAGGAGGAGCCTGCTGCGCAGGAGCATTCTGTGGCCATGCACTGGGAGGTACACACGAAGGGTTCCCGGCAGCGGGAATGCCAGCCGGACACTGCGCCGAAGCGGTGCCCACCCAGAGCATGCAGATACCAACCAATAGCAAGCAGATAGGTTTCATCTCAACATTCCTTTGTTCAGCTTCGCTCCGTCGCATCAAGCCAAGCTGGCTCTCACCGTTCGGAGCAAGACAGCCGCATCTCGATGACACTCCCGCATTAAAGTGCAGGCAAACATAACTTTAATCGGCAAGCACCGGCCTTGTGCACTCCGAATAAACGATCCGGCATCCGCGGCTATTGTCGGCGTCGTCGCCGATGCAACTCTTGAGTGCGAGATCTGACGCCAATTCGACCGTTTCAGCCCCTTGCGTGATAATTCTTGCTCCAGGCACGGACGGCCAAGCGATGACCGCGCATTGGTTCTCATAAGCGAAAACCAGCCTTGCGCAATCACTTGCGCCTTTCGCGGCGCAATCCTTCAAGGCTTCCCGCTCCGCCTTCTTCTTACTGGCACTACCAACTGAAGTGCCGACATCCCCCGTGATGGGGTCGATCGCGATGGCGCCCCAAGTCAGTTTCCATCTTGGCGCAGTGGGCGCAGCCTGAGAGGAGGTCACATTCTGCGGCCAGGCACTCGGCGGAATGCAGTGCGGGTTGCCCGCAGCGGGAATACCACCGGGACACTGAGCGCTCGCTTCGGAGCCGAACACCAATACACCGAACAATAAAAAATGGATTCCCTTCATTTCTATACGTCCGCACTATCGAGCTTTATGGCAACACACCAATAAAAAGCCCGCATCTCCACGACGCGGGCTCTCTAGTTATTCATCGACACAAACATGAAACGCGCCCAAAGAGCGAAGTCACCGCGATACGAGCACTGGATCAGAACACTCAGAATAAACGATGCGACATTTTCCGCTATCACCAACACTCGTACCGGCACATCTCTTTAGTGCGATTTCAGACGCAGCTGCAACGGTAGCTCCACTTTGCGCAATAACCCCAGCACCGACTCCCACAACAGCCGGCCACGCAATGACCGCGCATTGATTCTGATAGGAAAACAGAACCTTCTTACAACCCCTCGCGCCGTTTGCCTGGCAGCGATCGAGCGCTTCGCGTTCAGCCTTTCTCTTATTGAGCTTCCCAACTGCTGTTCCCACATCACCACTATCCAAATCGATAGCGATAGCGCCCCAAGTCAATTTCCAACTCGGACCTGCGGGAGCCGATTGCTGGGCTGGTGCGTTCTGCGGCCAGGCACTCGGCGGAATGCATTGTGGGTTCCCCGCTGACGGCATCCCAGCCTGGCATTGCGCCAAGGCTGGATTCGCGAAGAAAGCACACAAACCGATTACTGCCAAGAGACTGACCGTTTTCACGCTTGGAACTCCTATTCCCTGTTGCCTGCCAACCCACGCTGCCCCGGTGAGGGCTCCGCGTTAGCCTGTTGGCCTGTGAATCGCGGAGCTGCAGCTTGTGACTGCATCTGAGCATGGTACTGACTACCTTGTGATTCGGCTGCTCGCTGCGGCTGTGCACCACCTTGCGGAGGAATACCGGGACCCGGCGAAGCGCCTTGCGACCCTGACTTATCAAATACATTGTATGAACTGAACTGACCCAACACGCCCTGGAAGAACATCGCGGCCATCGGCGGCGCGCTGACGATCAACACAGTAAGGATCAAACCCAGACCGCCCTGCTGCAACGCCTGACTCGACATGCCCTGGGTGAAGTTTTGACCCAGGATCGCGCCGGCGATCGCGGTACCCCAGAAGACGAACGCCACCTTCGCAACCATCTTCATGGCGATCGCGACCATTGCACTCAACATCGCCATCGAAAACATGGTTCCGATGCCATAGTACAGCCACTTGCTGAACAGTTGCTTTGTCTGGTCGAACAGCAAACATAATATGAATATTGGTCCCAATCCGATGAACAAAGCCATCGCAATTTCATAAAGCAACAGGGAAATACCCGCGGTGATGGCGGGACCGCCGGTGCCGAAACCTACCGCCCACATGGCGGTTTTCTTTTGATCGCTCAACTCGGGATCGCTGACCACCTGCATCGCATCGATGCTCGACCAGGCCAACTGCATCCAGCCCAGGTTCTCGTCAATCTGAGATTCCGGGGTGGAGTTCGGATCGTCGGTGACGAGCCAATTGATTTCCTTCTTGACGTCTACCGTCAGGAACTTATGCAAATCCGTTCCGAACGCGCCCATCGAGGTGGCGACGGCGACGATGAAGGTCGCGCGCAGCGCATTGGTCACCAAAGCCATCATCGGCTCGCGCGACATGCCGCTGACGATGCGATAGCCCTGAAGCAGGATCCACAAGGTCATCAAGGTCAGCGCGATACCGCCGACCCATGCCATCGCATTCCCCATCATGACTAGGCCGAAGTCGTATATCTCCTGACGCAAGTAGTTCAGGATCAGCCGGAAGAACATGAAGTCCCCGACCGAATTGATTTGCAGATTCAGCCAATCCATCGGACTGGTGCCCGACAGCCACCCACCGGTGAGGTTAAGTCCCTTAATCATCGCTGCACCCGCTATCCCTGGAATCGCTGTTGCCGTTTAGGCCTGTTTGCATGCGACGCTCATATCGCAAGGCAGCCTTGATTCGAACGTCGCCGTTCGCGCCTGTCATTGCAGAGCGCCCGCCATCACGCCGGTGCTGAAGGCCTGTCCGATCAAGGACGGCTTGCCCTTCAAGCCGCGCTTGGCCAATGTGTTCTGCTTGTCCATCATCGCCACGATGTAGGCGTCATAGATACCCATCTGCGCCTGGTACATCTGGTATTTGATATCGAGATCGTTCGCCAGGCGCATCGATTCGCTGGTCACGCCTTCCACGTTGCCCTGATCGCTGCTGGTCCCGCGCTGGCTCTGTACCTGGCCGAGCAAGCGCTGCATTTCCGGCACGGTGTCGCGCGAGAACCTGACGGTGTAGTTGAACTTCTCGACCTTGGCGCTCTCGATGTTCACGCAGATCTGCATCTGCTGCTCGGCGAGATTACCGTCGAGGTTCAGGCCGACACGCGACATCAGATTGCCGAGAATGCTGCCCCCGCCGCTTGGCTGGCGGCAACGCTGTTCGACCACCTGCGCCTTATCCAACTCGCGCCAGGGCTCGGAGGTCGGCAAGGCGATCGGATTATCCAGAAAGCTCTGGAACCGGATCAGCTGCTGCTGGAAGTGGTCGTACTGCTTCTTCCACTCGGCCATTTCCTTGCCGAACTCTGCCGCGCGCTCGACGCTGGTTTTGATCTGCTGACCGATGTTCGCGGCCATATGCCCCGGATCGGTGACGACCCATTGCGCGTTGACGCTACCGGCCGCCATGACACAGCTCAGCGCCAGGACACCAACCGCAAGGTTCTTCTTGTACGCCTGCTTGGCATTCGTTTTCATCTTCCCTCTCTCCCTAATTGGTAAGGGCGTCGGCCAGGACCATGGTGCTGACGGCCTGCCCCAGGGGGTTCGGCTCGCCCTTGAGCGCGCGCGTGGCCAAGGTGTTCTGCTTGTCCATCATCGCAGCAATGTAGGCATCGTAAGTCTTCATCTGCGCCTGCCAGGACTGGTACTTGATGTCCAGGTCGTTGGCGAGGCGCATCGATTCGCTGTCCACACCCTGGATGTTGCCCTGGCTGCTGCTGGTCCCGCGCTGGCCCTGGATCTTGCCGAGCAGGCTCTGCATCTGCGGCACCGAGTCGCGAGCGAACTTGACCGTGTAGTTGAACTTGTCGACCTTGGCGCTTTCGATGTTCACGCACACCTGCAACTGCTGCTTGGCCAGGTCGCCATTGAGCTGCAAGCCGACGCTGTCCATCAGCCGGCCAAGCAGGCTGCCGCCGCTATCGCCGCACTTCTGCTTGACGACCTCGGTCTTGTCCAGCTCGACCCACGGCTCCGAATTCGGCAAGGCGATCGGATTATTCAGGAAGCTCTGGAACTTGATGAGCTGCTGCTGGAAGTGCTCGTATTGTTTCTTCCACTCGTCAATCTGCTTGCCGAACTCTATCGCACGCTCGCCCGAGACCATAATCTGCTGGACGACGTTCTGAACGGTGTGACCAGGGTCGGTAACCACCCATTGCGCATTCACGCTTCCGGCCGCCATCACGCTACTGAACGCCAGTGCGCAGACAGCCAGCTTCTTAGTGCGCGCCTGCTTGGCAATGTTCGATTTCATCTTCCTTCTCCTGATCTGATGGTTGACGTCAGATACTGCTGAATAAACGGTTCGCCAGGCTCAGGCCGCGGCGGAATCGGAAACCGCCTTCTTGGCCGGACCCTTGCCCGAACCCTTGCGGTTGTCGAAAAAGTCCTGCAGCCAATCGGCGGGAACGAGGTCGCCCTGCGTCACGCCCTTCTTGTGGGCTGCCTTCTCGAGCACCTGATGCATGATGTCGATGTTGTCGGTCGAAGCGGAAATGACCGCCAAGGCGTCGTCCATGCCGCGCAGGTTGAGCTGGCAGACGACCGCCGAGTGGCCCTGTTTGACCAGGAAGCAGCGCGAACGCTCGTCGAGGCCCTTCACGACCTGGTACTCGGCATCGGTGAGCTTGAGGCCCTCGATGTAGTCTTCGCGGCTGGCGTTCGGGTTCGGCAGCAGGATCAGCGTCGCGGTCTGTTCGATCAGAGATGCCGAGATGTCGCTGGCGAGCGCGTCTTCCGGGCTCTGGGTCGCGAAGATACCCATGCCGTTTTGTTTACGGATGGTCTTCTGCTTGTTCTTGGCGAATTCCTTGAGGCCGCCGCTGCCGTCGAGGATCTTCCAGAATTCGTCCATGACGTAGATCAACGGACGACCGTCGATCAGCTCTTCGAGGCGGTGCAGCAGGTAGTTGATCACCGGCACGCGCACTTCGGGGTTGTCGATCACGTCGGTGTAGTCGAAGCCGATGATGCTGGCTTTCTCGAGGTTGACCGTGTCGACCGGGTTGTCGAACACCCACCCCAGCGAATTGCCCGCGGTCCACTTGCGCAGGCGCGCATACAGACCGTCATCGCCCATGTTGGGCAGGCTCTTCTGCAGGTTGGTCATGCTGCGCAGGTGCGGCGGCGTGTCGAGGATGTTCTCGACCGCGCGGAAAATGTCCTCTTCCTCGCGCGCCGAATACACGGTCTTGCCGGCCAACACCTTGATCAGGTCCGAGAGGAACTGGGTATTGGTTTCGTTGTTTTCGCACTGGAACGGATTGAAGCCGGTGGGCTGACCGTTCTCGAGAGCGAGATAGTTGCCGCCGCAGGCGCGCACGAAGATCTCGGCGCCGCGATCCTTGTCGAAGAAGAAGATCGTCGGCACCGGCTTGAGCTTCTGCACCTGGCTCAACAGGAAGTTGATCAGCGCGGTCTTACCGGTACCCGACTTACCGATCACCATCGTGTTGGCGATGGCCTTCTCGCCGAGCGAGTTCTCGGCCGGATGGGTGGCGTGGAAATTGAAGTAGTACGGCTGGCCGTTGGTCGTCTGCAACGTGGTGACGCAGTCGCCCCAGGGATTGTTCTCTTTCTTGCCGGTGGCGAAGTTATGCAACGGCGACAGACCGAGGAAGTTCAGCGAGCTGACGTTGGCCAGGCGCGTGCGGTACTTCCAGTTGCCCGGGAACTGGGCGTAGAACGACGACGCCACGGCCAGATCTTCCTTGGCCGAAATGAAGCCGGCGTTGGACAGCTCGGCGCGCGACATCGCCAGATGCTGAGCGAGCTTTTCCTGACTGTCGGCGTACACCGTAAAGGTGAAGTGATACTCGCCGAGCACGAAGTTGCCCGAGGCGAGCTGGTCCATCGCCATATCGAGTTCGATGATCTGGCTGACCGCCTTGTCGCCGGACGAAATCATCATGCCCTTGGTGCGGTCGAGCGCCTTCAGCGCGTCCTGGCGACCCATCGGGCTGAACGAATGCGTCACGACGTACTCGAAATCCAGGTACTTCAGGCCGTTGAGGATGCCCGGGTACGTGGCGTCGGTGTATTCCTTGATGTTGAGAATCGCACCGAAATGATTCACGCCGTTCGGCGTATTGATGACGAAGTCGCCCGACTTGCTCGAGAACATATGCCGACTGACCGGCAGATAGTTGTAGACCGGGGCCGGCAGCACCGGCACCGGCTCGTCGATGCGGTTGAGCAGGTAACCGAAGAACTCCAGCGACTCGGAGAACACCAGGCCGTTCTTGGCCTCGTACATGCCCAGCCGGTACGGCGCGTAGTCCTTCAGGACCGCCTCGACGTTGCTGGCCAGCTCCATGAGCTTGCCGATCGCCTGGTCCTGCTCTTCCTTCAGCTGCTCGACGTTCGTCGACTTCTCGACGAAACGCTTGCCCGACACGATCGGGCGGTAAATCATCGTCAGATACAGCTCGTTCTGCATGAGCTTCTGACTGGACAGCGACGCGAAGTAGCCGTCCGACAATTCCTGGTTGAAGACCTGATCGAACCGGTTCTTGGTGTTGACGCGGCGACGGCGGCGGATGTCGTGCACCCAGAACGCCACGTTGACGAAGTCCGGCGCACGCAGGGTCTGCAGCATCCGGTTGAACGTGTTGTGGCGGTGCTCCAGCTCCCACTCCTCGCGCCCGACGAAAGGCAACCCACCCAAATGCCACACCAACAGGAAGTCGCCCCCGGTCGTCTTCAGCACCGTCGGCGATACGTGGGTGGAAAGCGGGATGAACTCGCTGATGGGAGCGTCGGGCGTCAGCATTGGGGAGTACGTGCCTTCTTGGGTGGATGGGGCGGCTATTGCTGGATGGCTTGGACGGCAGGACCGGTCGAGGAACTCGGCGAACAGCTGCCGGCGAACGGCTACCGGCAAAGCCGGACGTCACTGCGGGCGAGCCGCAATGACGTCCGGGACTTCATTTTTTCGCTTTCTTGTCGCTGGGGCTGCGATACAGGTTCGGCGTGAACACCCACATGCCCTGGTGATGCTCCAGGTTCCGCACACGGGCGCGGAACTGGAATCGCAGACCTAGCAAGCGGAAGATCAGCTCATCTCGCCGGGTCATCTGCCGCATGATGAAAATCACCACCGGCAACAGCAAGATGCACCACATATCGATATAGAACGTCAGCAGCATCGAGGTCCCGGCGCCGAAGGCGAAGGGAATGTACGGCACGCCGAGGAACATCGGCGGGCGCGTACAGCCGCGAAACAGCGCGTTCTTATGCATACGAGGACAGGACGGTCATCACCATCACGTTCTGGCCGACGTCTTCCGGGATCACCATGTTGGCCAGCTGGGCGGCGGCGCCGATCAGGAAGCCGCCGATCAGGACCGGAGCGACGTCGGCGATGCGCTTGTGAGCGAAGGCGATCTGGTAGCCGGCGAAGATCACGGCGATGGTCACGACCGCGATCGAAGCGATATTGAGCAACGAGTTCAGGTTGTTGATGAAGCCGCTGACGCGTTCTTCGGCATTGGCGCCGCCGCCCGGCTGAGCGAACGCCAGTTCCGGCAGGGCCAGCATGCCGACGAAGAGAGCCGCCATACCGAAGGCAGAGACAAAGTTCTTGAGAATGGTGTTGTTCATGAAGAGATCCCTTCTAGTTCGCGAGTGGACAAAGGTGGTGGAGAAGAATCGTGGGTCTAGGGGTGGAGCTAGGGAATTGGAGCTAGGGAATTGGAGCTAAGGGTTTGGCGCTGGTGGATCGGTGGTCAGAAAACGAAAGCCTGGTCTCCCGGTGACGGCTCCTTCGACGGAGCGGCGGCGGCCGCAGCCGCGTTCATCGGCATCACCCTGACCGGCTGGGACGCCTGCGGAACCAGCGCGGCCATGCCCATCGAAACGGGCTGGACCGCAGACGGTGAAGAAACTGGCATTGGTGTAGCTGATAACGGTAACTGGGGCATCGGCGCGGCCATCGGCGGCGGTGCCGGGGTCGGCTGCGAAGTGGCCAGCGCGGCGGCCAGGCGCTGGGGGCCGGACTGGCGACCCGGCGCGTAGACCGGCTTGGCGGCCGCGGCGACGGCGGCCCCGGCGGGCTCGGCGCGCGGCGACTTGCCGATCACCGCGATCGCCTGCCCGTCGGATTCGTTGCTCGCAGCCCGGTTGATCGAGGCATAGATCTTCTGCACGTAGCCGTGCCGGAAACCGGTGACGAAGTTGCCGGAGTAGTAGCAGCTGAAAGATTTGCCCCAATCGTTGTTGGAGCGGCTGTAGCACTCGGCCAGGATGCGCGAACCGGCCTGCAGGTTCGGACAGGCCTCGAAGGCTTTCTCGTAAGAGTCCAGACCGTACTTGCCGAGGTTGTAGCGATTGACCTGGGCGACGCCGAGCGAAAAGTTGTAGCCGCGGCGCTCGAGCATGCGCACGGTCGCGATCGCTTCGGGAAGATTCTTGGGCTGGCGCACGAGGCGGCCACCCACGACGCCGATGGCGTAGGGATTAAAGGACGACTCCACGCGCACGACGTGGTGCATCACTTCATGTGGAACTGCCAAGCCCGGGCAGTTCATCAGCTCAATTCCGGGCAACATTCCTTGATCCCCCCTGCCGACCTTGGCGCCGACCCCCTGTAAACAGACCAAAAATGAATGGGTTGCTAGCAGTTGGAACGACGCCGCAATGATTCATGTTGGAGCCAGGATTGTCAATGGCTATGCACACTTACGTCACTTTTTCACGAATTTCGCGAACGCAGCGCACCTATTCGGCGTGCGCGCGTTCCGGATTGAAATCGATGCCCGTGATATAGCGCTGCCCGGCGTGGGCCTTGATGTGCACGACGATATCGATGGTCATCATCAACAAACGCTTGATGACCGCGAATTCCAATCCCGAGCCCTCGTTCGAAGCCTTCACCATCAACGCCAGCTGATCCCAGGTCTGGGTGATGCTGCCGGCGTGGCAGCTGGTGATCGATCCCGGGTGGCCCGAGGCGCAGTTACGAATGAAGTAGAACGATTCGTCGCCACGCAACTCGGCCAGGATGATCCGGTCGGGCTTCATACGCAGGCAGGCCTCCATGCAACTCTTGGCCGTGACGTTGCTCGTGCTTTGTCCACCTTTTGAGTAGAGCAAGTGCACCACATTCGGCTGTTCGATGAAGAGCTCGCGCGCGTCCTCGATCGTCACCAGCCGTTCGTAGGCCGGGATGTGGTTGACGAGCGACTTCATGAAGGTGGTCTTGCCGCTGCCGGTGGCGCCGGCGACGACGACGTTCTTCTTGTACTGGACGGCTTTCTTGAAGAATTCGGCGTAGTTCCTCGACGCACGCAGCTCCAGCAGCTCGCGGTCGTGCTCGCTCAGCACGTGCGTCTGCTCGACGACCTGGGCGAAGAAGCCGTCCTCCTCGTACTGCTGGAGGGTCTTGCTGTGCTTGGACGGCAAACGGATCGTGATCGAGACCTTGCCTGCGTCGCAGGCCGGCGGGATCACGAACTGGGCGCGCTGGCCGGTCGGGAACGTCAACGAGACCACCGGGTCGGCATCGGTGATGCGCTGGCCGGTGTTGCTCTCGTTGACGACCGCGGTGCAGAACTGCCGGGCCCGATCGAACGTCAGGCCCGGCACCTCGATCCGGTTCCAGCCCGACCGGGTCTCCAGATAGAGCTCCCCCGGCCGGTTGATACAGATTTCCGTCACATCCGGCGAGCTCATGTACTCGTGGATGCCCAGCACCTGGTACTGGTATTCCAGGAACGCGTTGGATACCTGGGCGATCGGTGAATTGTCTGTATCCATTTCTCTCAACTAACCACTGTGGCCGATATCACCTGAGGACCGACGAGAAGTCGACGTCCTTGGCGACATAGACGTTCACGATCGTGCCCTGGTTGATGGTCACGGTCGGCGGACGGTTGATGCTCTTGTCCAGGGCCTGGTTCGCCAGGCGCTCCATCGCTCGAGCGGTGTTGCTCTCGTAGGGCTCCTGGACGGCCAAGCCGCTGTTGGTAACCGTGGTGCTCTCCGGACCGTTCTTGGCCGCTGCGTATTTGAACGCGTCGCTGATCAGGCTGATCATCAGCGCCGAGGCGATACGGCTGCCCCAGTGCGCGTTGAAATCGCCGGGATGGCCGGCACCGCCGAGGTTGTCGATACCCGGGCTGGCCATGTTGACGTCGATGCCGTTCGGGGTGGTGATGCGATCCCAGATGACCGAAACGCGCGGGCCGTTGATGTTCTCGTTCTGGTAGCGACCGGAAATCTTGGAGCCCTTCGGCAGCAGCAGGCGACGACCGTTGATCGAGTACGTCGGCTCGGTGACGATGCAGGAGGTGAAGCCCGGCAGGTCGGTGACGATCCGGGTCTCCATCACGCAGCGGATGTACGTACCGCGAACCAGCAAGGTATCGGGGTTATAGATCGGCTGGGCAAAGGCGACTTCCTTCGGCGGCTCGACGACGGCGGGCTTCGGGTTCAGACGGGCTTCGGCCGCGGCGATCTGGGCCGCGACGCGGTCCTCGCTGCTTTGGCCGCTACCGCCGCCCTGCCCGGCCATTTCGCCCATGCGGCGTTCCATCAGGCTGGGGCCGCGCGGACCGGCTTCTACCTGTTCCTGCGGCTGCTGGTTCATCTGCGGCTGCGGCGGCGGCATCGGCTCGGCCATCGGCAACGGCGGCATCTCCGGCACCGGCTGCGGCGGAGGCAACTGCGTCTCGATCGGCTTGGGCAGCGCCGGGATGCTGATTTCCTCTTCCTTGACCTTCTTCGACTCGTCGTCCTCGGAAGTCGCCCGGTTGAACATCCACAGCGCGGCGATGATCAGCAACAGCACGATGCCGCCGAGGAACAACAGCGCCTTGCGGTTGAGCTTCTGCGCTTCAGCGGACTTCAGGGTCGGGGTACCGGCATCCAGGTCCGGCGCGGGACCGCTGGCCTGTTGTCCGTAATAGGGATTGGCACCGGCGTAGCCGTAGTTGCCTTCTTGCGACGTGCCCGTGTTGTCCTCGGGGCGGCCAGGCGGGTTGGGCGGCATGTTCTGGCTCATTTCTGCTTCTTCCTGCGCAGACCGACGACGTTGTTGCCGTGCCGGATGATCAAGTAGGGATAGGTACCGTGGACGACGATCGTGTTGTTCTCGACCGTGGTGTTGACCACGAAATCCTCGCTGCCTTCGCGTTCGCGACCGAACACGGCCGGGAAATTGCCGGTCGGCAGGCTCTTCAGTCCACTGATCTTGATGTAGGTGAACTGGCCGTCGTCGTAGACGTTGGTCGGCACCAGCCAGGACGGCTTCTTGCGGGTCGAATACTGGTAGTCGAAGTTGTAGACGCGGTTCTTGTCGAGCGTCGTGTTCAACTCCGGAACCGGCTCGACCTTGGTCTCCTGAGCGCCGGAAAACTCGGTGCCGTTCGGGTAGACGAACTTGATCTTGTACTGCACGCCGGCCTGCTTGGCCTGTTCGAGCACGCGCCAGTCGGTGGCGACGACCTTCAACTCGAAGATGTACGAGTGCGTGCTCGTACGGATCATCATGTTGGTGTCGACGTCGACGTTCTTGGGCTTGATGTAGAAGACGTTGTCGCGGCGGCTCAGGTCCCAGCCGGTGCTGAAGCCGGTGCTGTAGTCGAGGATGTTCTCGCTCGGGCTCAGCTCGATCTGGGTGGTGATGCCCAGGCCGGTACGCACCGGATAGATACGGTTGGCTTCGTATTCGTATTCCTGGATAACCTGGGCCGTGGCAGGTAGCGCGAGGCCGGAAACCGCCAGAAACAGCAGGGCGGCCAAGCGGTGTTTACGCAGGCAGTTCATCGGTTGCTGACTCCATTCGCATTGCCAGTCGGTGCAGGTGCGGGTGCCGCCGGCGTCGTTGCCGGATTGGCGGCGGGATTGGGGGGAACGGGCGCGCCGGGCTGACCGGGCTGGGCCGGTGCCGTCGGCGGGTAGCCTGGGGCGGCGCCGGGAGCGGGCGGAGCCGCGCCGGGAGCTGAGGGATACGCAGGCGCCGGCGCCATGGTGCCGTCGGGCATGAGCTGGCCCTGCGGCGCCGCGGGAGCCGGAGCGGCGCCCGGCGTGGTCGGATACTCGCTCTGGATCGGCGGCGAAGCGGCGTAATCGTTGTCGACGCGGTAACCGGTCACCTGGAAGCCCAAGGGATTGAGCACGCGATTGCGCTCGTCCATCTTGAGGTTCGATTTGTACAGGTACTCGATCGTGGCGATCTTGCTGTCCAAGGGCTCGGAAGACCCGGTGTCTTTATTCAGCACGCTGCGCTGGAAACGAACCGTGGCGACTTTCGGCTTCGGACCGGTGTTCTGCTCGCCGTTGAGCTGGATGCTGAGGATCTTGACCCGGACCGTCTTGGCCTTGCCGAAGATCGTGATCGGGTTGTTCGGATTGGTATTACCGTACAACTGCGAGTAGCCGCTGGTGACGTGCGGGGCCGCCATCGCGAACACCGTGTTCCAGTCGCGCTCGCCGATCTGCGAGTGGTCGTAGGACTCGCGCGCCATCACAAAGTGCGAGATGTTGCTCTTGTTGATCGCTTCGCTGCTGGCGATGCTGGGATTGACGAAGTCGTCGCGCAGGCGGGCCACGGTCGAGGTGCCGGTGTAGGCATCGGCCATGACCAGGTACGGCACCTTTTCCTTGAGCGGCAGGAAGTAGAAATATCCGCCGGCCAGGATCAGCGACATCACCAACGAGGCGAACGCCACCATCCAGGCACGGCGTTCGCTGCGTCGCGCAATGTCGGCGACGGTGACTTCGTAGTTGGCCGCCTTGGCGACGGCGTTCTCGATCTGCGGAGTTACGGGCTTTTTTCCGAACATCTTATGTTGCATCCATAACTGGAATCGTTGCCGGCGACCGCGCGTGCTCGCGCACGCAGACCGGATCGCCCAGGCGGGTCGGCGTTAGCCGGTCGATGGTTAAGGCGTCGGACCTGCGGCTTGCGCGACCGCCGCCGTCGAGACCGACGAGGGCGCCGCATCCGCGGAGGGCGATTCGGCCGGGGCCGCCTCGCTCTTGGTCTTGGCGTGATGGCCAGCCTTCGACTCCGGCTCGGGCAGCGCCGCGGCGGGGCCCGGCGCCGGCGCGGCGACGGCCGAGCGGACCACGATCTTGTCGCCTTCGCGGGCGACGACCACGCCTTGCGCGGCATACGCGGAATTCAGCTGCGAGACCGCGTCGGGCAGGCTGGTGGTGTGGATCAGCGACACCGCCTGATGCAGGGTGAAGTCCGAATAATGCTGGTAATCCAGGGTCATATTCGAATCCGTCGCCCAGCGCGTCAGCATGTTCTTCAACGTGCCGTCCATCGGCGACGGATAGAACACGTAGGACTGGTGCAGCGGAATTTCGCTCGGTGCCTCGGAATACCGGTTGACCGGCTTCCAGCGGCCGCCGAAATCCGGCGCGGGTCGAGTGGCGCAGCCCGCCAGCGCAATCGCCAGCAAAATCGCGACCCACAAACGAGGGCTGGTTGCAGTTGTATGTCTCACGCTTTCCCCGGCTTTATTTGATTGAACTGACGCACGAAATCGCCGCTGAGGCCGCCAGCCACGCCTGGACTCGCCAGTGCGTCGCGACTGGCCCCGCCGCGGTCATTGTTGGTAACGGATTTGTCGGACCGAAGCCGGCCAAAATGAGACGGCTGACACCTTTGCAGCGGCAGTGCGTAACACGCCTGCCCTTTCTGCACCGGGTCGCGAAAGTAAGGCCGCGCGAGTCGCGCGACGCGTAATCATCGTTCTGTCCATGAACTCCCCTACAGCACGGTAGTACCGTTAAACGCGTGTCTGACGACACTCGTAGACGAAGATTAGACCGAAGTCAAAGCTTTCGGCAAGTGGGTCGACGAAAAAAGTGCAATCTAGAGTTGCGACTCAAAGTTTGGCCAGGCGTTCGATCGCCGCGTCCAGGGTCGCTTCGTTCTTGGCGAAGCACAGGCGCGCCAATCGTTGGCCGGCCGGCGGCGACTCGTAGAACGGCGACAGCGGAATCGCCGCGACGCCCTTCTCTATCGTCAGCCAACGGCAGAAGGCCGCGTCGTCGAGGTCGCTGATCGCCGAGTAGTCGACCAGTTGGAAGTAGCCGCCCGGTACCGGCAGGGGCTTCAGGCGCGTGGTCGAAAGTTGCTCGCGAAACCGATCCCGCTTGGCCTGGTAGAACTCGCCGAGGCCCAGGTAGTGCTCAGGCTCGGCCTCGATCATCTCGGCGAAAGCCCACTGCGCCGGGGCGAAGCTGCAGAAGCTGTTGTACTGATGGACCTTGCGCAATTCGGCCGACAACGCCGGCGGCGCGATGCAGTAGCCGATCTTCCAGCCGGTGCAGTGGTAGGTCTTGCCGAAGCTCGACACCACGAAGGCGCGCGCGCGCAACTCCGGGTAGCGCAGGATCGACTCGTGGCGCAGCCCGTCGAACACGATGTGCTCGTAGACCTCATCCGACAACAGCCAGATATCGTGGTCGCGCAGCAACTCGCTCAGGCGCGCGATGTCGCTCGCGCCGAACATGGCCCCGGACGGGTTGTGGGGCGAGTTGATCATCAACAGCCGGGTCTTGGGGGTGATCGCGGCGCGCACCCGGTCCCAGTCGACGGCGAAGGTCTGCGGGTCGAGCGGGACATGCACGGCGCGGCCGCCGGCCAGATCGATGGCCGGCTCGTAGCTGTCGTAGCAGGGGTCGAGCACGATCACCTCTTCGCCCGGGCGGACCACCGCCTGGACCGCATCGAAGATCGCCTCGCTCGCGCCGGACACCACGGTGACCTCGCTGTCGGCATCGGGCCGATGGCCGTAGCAACGCTCGGTCTTGGCGGCGATGGCCTGGCGCAGGGCCGGGATGCCGGTCATCGGCGCGTATTGGTTCTTGCCGTCCTTCATCGCCCGCGCCAACGACTCGACCAGCCTCCCCGGCACATCGAAGTCGGGAAAGCCCTGACCCAGATTGACCGCCTGATGCTCGAGGGCGAGCTGCGACATCACGGTGAAGATGGTGGTGCCGACTTTCGGCAGCTTGGTTTCGAGCGTCATGGGCGGGGACGAATCGCGTACGGGGCATCGAGTGTAACGGCGCGGTGTTGCAGGCCGTTAGATCGCATCCGGCGGCAAGCCGTCCGAGTCGACATATCGATATGCGCCCGACGCATTGGACAGCCGCCGATCAACGGGCATTGCGCTGTCCGCCCCGGGTCGGGACACTGGCGCCATGCGCGAACTACAAGTCGTCAATGCAGCCGAACTGGCGGTCGCTTATGCCGCCGCGGACTATGCGGTGGCCCTGGACGGAGACGCGCTGCCCTTGCGGGTCGGCCGCCCGGCCGGGGACCTCGAAGCGTACTGGCCGGCGACACACTATATGTTCGTGACTGCCTGGAACCCGGCCTCCGAACCGCATTCCGACAGCGCCAACCGCGCCGCCGACGAGCGACTGGTGGCGCGCCTGGATGCCGCCGGGGTGCAACGCCATGCCGCCTGGGCCGAAGACACCGCCGGCGAATGGCGCGAGCCGGGCTGGCTGCTGGCCGACCTCGACGAAAGCCTCGCCCATGCCCTGGCCCGCGACTTCGGCCAGGCCGGGGTGCTCGCCTGGCGCCGTGGCGAGCCGGTGCGCTTGCGCATGCTGATCGCGCGCCCGGCCAATGCCGAGCGCTCGGAATACACCGACTGGCTCGGCGATTGAGCCAGGCGCGATCCGGGCCGGCGCGACCGCCCTCGCCCGCTCATGGGGGATTTGCGGCGGACTCGCATAAAATGCGCGCTCCGCGGCCCGACCGGGCGCCCGCACCCGACCGATGACCCCACACGAACGTACCGCCCCGCCGCTGTTGCAAGCCCGCGGACTGCGCTTTGCGCGCAACGACGAACCCGTGTTCGGGCCGCTCGACTTCGCAGTCGACGCCGGCGAGGCCTTGCTGGTGCAGGGCGACAACGGCGCCGGCAAGACCACCCTGCTGCGGGTGCTGGCCGGCCTGTTGCGGGCCGACGAGGGCGAGATCGAACTCGACGGCGAACCGTCCGACCCGGCGCGCCGCGCCCGCGCGATCGCTTACCTCGGCCATCTGCCCGGACTGAAGGCCGACCTCAGCGCGATGGAGAACCTCGACTTCCTGTGCGGCCTGCAGGGGCGCCGGCGCGGTCAGCTGCCCGAGAACGCCCTGGCCATCGTCGGCCTGGCCGGCTACGAGGATGCCCTCGCCCGCCAGCTTTCGGCCGGACAGAAGAAACGCCTGTCGCTGGCCCGCCTGTGGATGGCGCCGGCGCCGCTGTGGCTGCTCGACGAGCCCTACGCCAATCTCGACCTGGAAGGTATCGAACTGGTCAATCGCATGGTCCAGGCCCACCTGCGCGAGGGCGGCGCCGCCCTGGTCACCACCCACGGCGCTTATGCCGCGCCGCCGGTGCGCACTCGCATGCTGGTCATGGAGAAGGCGGCATGAGCGCGCGTCAACGCAATCCCAGCCTGGCCGCCGCCACGCCCGGCCTGATCGGCTCGGCCCGCGCCCTGATGGCGCGCGACCTGCGCCTGCTGTGGCGCCGCCGCGGCGACGCGCTGCAGCCGGCGCTGTTCGCCTTGCTGGTGGTGGTGCTGTTCGCTCTGGCCCTGGGCGGCGAGAAGCAGGCCCTGTCGAAGGTATCCGGCGGCGTGCTGTGGCTGTCGGCGCTGCTGGCCGGCCTGCTCGCCCTGGACACCTTGTTCCGCGGCGACGCCGAGGACGGCTCGCTGGAGCAATGGATGCTGGCGCCGGTGCCGCTGGGCTGGCTGGTCGCGGTGCGCACCTTCATGCACTGGGCCACCACCGCCCTGCCACTGCTGGTCGCCACCCCCTTCCTCGCCGAGCTGCTGTACCTGCCGCGCGAGCAATTGCCGGTGCTGCTGGCCTCGCTGGCGTTGGGCACGCCGCTGCTGAGTCTGCTCGGCGCGGTGGTGGCCGCACTGACGGTCGGGATGCGGCGCTCTGGTATCCTTGTGGCCTTGTTGGCGCTGCCGCTGTATGTCCCGGTGCTAGTGTTCGGGGCGGGCAGTGTGGCTCGCTCGGCCCAGGGATTGGACCCGCTAGGCGCGTTGCTGTTGCTGGCCGCCGGCCTGGTGGTCGCCCTGTTGCTGGCGCCGCTGGCGGCCGCCGCGGCGATCCGCATCGCATTGAACTGATCGCACCGAACAGATCCTGCGCGGCCGCCGCTTGGCCGCGTCCCACCGCTCCAGGCCGCTCGCGACCCAGACACCCAGACCCCGAACGAACCACTGAATGAATCCCCTCGTCCGCTGGTTCCACACACTCGGCTCGCCGCCCTACTTCGACCGCTTCGCCGCGCGCTGGGCGCCGTGGGGCTACGGCCTGGGCTTGCTGGTCATGGCCTGGGGCCTGTACTCGGCCCTGTTCCTGGTGCCGGCCGACTACCAGCAGAAGGACAGCTTCCGCATCCTCTACATCCACGTGCCCAGCGCCTGGATGAGCATGGCGGTGTTCGCCCTGATGGCGTTCTATGCCGCCATCGCCCTGATCTGGCGGATCAAGCTGTGCGAGATCCTGGCCATGGCCTGCGCGCCGATCGGCGCCGGCTTCACCATCATCACGCTTGCGACCGGCTCGATCTGGGGCAAGCCGATGTGGGGCACCTGGTGGGACTGGGACCCGCGCCTGACCACCGAGCTGATCCTGCTGTTCCTGTACCTCGGCGTGATCGGCCTGTACAACGCCATCGACGATCGCCGTGCCGCGGCGCGCGCCGCGGCCTTGCTGGCGATCGTGGGCGTCGCCCTGCTGCCGGTGATCCGTTACTCGGTGGTGTGGTGGAACTCGCTGCACCAAGGCCAGACCATCAGCCTGCTCGGCAAGTCGAGCATGGACGCGAGCATGATGGCGCCGCTGATCTGGATGATCGTCGGCACCAAGCTGTGGTTCATCGGCGCCCTGCTGACGCGGGCGCGCGCCGACAATCTGCGTCGCGAACAGGGCAAGGCCTGGGTCGCCGAACTCGCAGGTGCCAACAGCGAGGGCCGTCGATAATGGAATACCAGGAATACATCATCGCCGCGTATGCGGTTTTCGCCATCGTGCTGGGCTGGGACTTCGTCGCCGGCCGCCTGCAGGTCCGCCGCGAGTTGCGCCTGGCGCGCGCGCGCGCGGCCCGCAGCGCAGCGCGCAGCCAGACAAGTGAATTGAGCCGATGAACCCCACTCGCCGTCGTCGCCTGCTCTGGGTGGTCGGACTGGTCGCCGCCGCCGGCGTCGCGACCGCCTTGGTCGCCACCGCTTTACAGCGCAATGTCGCCTACCTGTACACGCCGAGCGAGATCCTGCGCGGCGAAGCCAGCGAGCGTGCGCGTTTCCGCCTCGGCGGCATGGTCGCGGCCGGCTCGTTCAAACGCACCCAGGGCACTTTGGACTCGCAGTTCCGCGTCACCGACGGCGACGCCGAATTGGCCGTGGCTTACACCGGCATCCTGCCCGACCTGTTCCGCGAGAAGCAGGCGGTGGTCGCGACCGGCCGCATGCAGGGCGACACCTTCGTCGCCGAGGAAATCCTCGCCAAGCACGACGAGACCTACATGCCGAAGGAAGTCGCCGACAAGATGGGCGCGGCGCACAAGAAGCACGACGTCGCCGCCCCCGGCGGCGCGGAGCCGGCGCGTTGATCGCAGTGACCGTGGCGGTAGCGAGAGCAAATCCCCCCTGCCCCCCTCAAACAAAGGGGGGAACGGCTTGGGCGAGTTCTCGAGAATCTGCCCGCTGTGCTAGCTCCGCTGGTCTTCCCCCTTTGTTTGAGGGGGGCCGAGGGGGATTTGCCGTTGCTGTTGCCCCATCCCTGATCCTCTCCAAGGGCGACTCCCATGCTGCCTGAACTCGGCCAGATCGCCCTGATCCTCGCCCTGCTGATTTCCATCGTGCAGGCCAGCCTGCCGATGCTCGGCGCGCATCGCGGCATCGCGCCGTGGATGGCGATCGCGCGGCCGGCCGCGTACGCGCAGCTGATCCTGGTCGGCTTCGCCTTCGCGATCCTGACCGAAGCCTTCGTGACCCAGGACTTCTCGCTGCGCTACGTCGCCGAGAACAGCAATTCGCTGCTGCCGATGGCGTATCGCTATTCGGCGGTATGGGGCGCGCACGAAGGTTCGCTGCTGCTGTGGGCGCTGGTGCTGGCGCTGTGGACCGCCGCGGTCGCGCGTTTCTCCAAGGCCTTGCCGCCCGAGGTGATCTCGCGCGTGCTCGCGGTCATGGGCGTGATCAGCGTCGGCTTCCTCGCCTTCCTGATCTTCACCAGCAATCCGTTCGCGCGCCTGTTGCCGGCGGTCGCCGAAGGCCGCGATCTCAATCCGCTGCTGCAGGACCCGGGCCTGATCATCCATCCGCCGATGCTGTACATCGGCTACGTCGGCTTCTCGGTGCCGTTCGCCTTCGCCATCGCCGCCTTGCTCGACGGCAAAGTCGACGCGCGCTGGCTGCGCTGGACGCGGCCGTGGACCAACATCGCCTGGGCCTTCCTCACCCTCGGCATCGCCCTGGGCTCGTGGTGGGCGTATTACGAACTCGGCTGGGGTGGCTGGTGGTTCTGGGACCCGGTCGAGAACGCCAGCTTCATGCCCTGGCTCGCCGGCGCCGCCCTGCTGCATTCGCAGGCGGTCACCGAAAAACGCGGCAGTTTCCGCGGCTGGACCCTGTTGCTGGCCATCGCTGCGTTCTCGCTGTCGCTGCTCGGCACCTTCCTGGTCCGCTCCGGCGTGCTGACCAGCGTGCACACGTTCGCCGCCGATCCCTCGCGCGGCCTGTTCGTGCTGATCTTCCTCGGCATCGTCATCGGCGGCTCGCTGCTGCTGTACGCCTTGCGCGTGCCGTCCGGCGACGACGACGGCGGCAAGCCGTTCGAGCTCAGTTCGCGCGAGACCTTGTTGCTCGCCAACAACCTGCTGCTCGCCACCGCCTGCGCGATGGTCCTGCTGGGCACCTTGTATCCGTTGCTGGCCGATGCCCTGGAGCTCGGCAAGATCTCGGTCGGCCCGCCGTACTTCTCGCTGATGTTCGTGCTGCTGATGGCGCCGCTGGTGCTGTTGCTGCCGTTCGGCCCGCTGTTCCGCTGGCAGCGCGAGCAACCCTCGCGCCCCCTGGCGATGCTGGTGCCCTGGGCCGGTCTCGCCCTCGGCGCGGCCATCGCGGCCTATTTCCTCGCGCCGCAGGGGCCGTGGAAAGTCGCCGCCGGCGTCGGCGGCGCGGTGTGGGTCGCGGCCGGCACTCTTCGCTTCGTGTGGACGCGCGTGCGCGGCAACGGCACCCGCTACACCGCCGAAATGCTCGGCATGACCCTGGCCCATCTCGGCGTCGCCGTGTTCCTGGTCGGCGCGCTGTTGGTCGAAGGTCTCAGCGTGCAGCGCGAAGTCGCGCTCGCGCCGGGCAAGAGCCTGGACCTCGGCCGCTACGCGTTCCGCTTCGACAGCGTCGCCCATCGCGTCGGACCCAACTACGAAGCCGACTACGGCACCGTGACCGTGTTCGACGGCGACGAAGTGCTCGCGGTCATGCATCCGGAAAAGCGCGCCTACGCCAGCGGCGGCCAGGTCATGACCGAAGCGGCGATCGAGCGCGGCATCACCCGCGATCTGTATGTCGCCCTCGGCGAATCGCTGGGCGACGGCGCCTGGGCCGTACGCGTGCATATCAAACCGTTCGTGCGCTGGGTCTGGCTGGGCGCTTTGCTGATGATGCTCGGCGGTTTCGTCGCAGCGGCCGACCGGCGTTTCCGCGTCAAGGCCGACGCGCGCGAGGCCGATGTGCGCGAGCCCGGCGAACGCTCGCCCGAGCCGCGTCCGGCGGTGTCGACTGCGAGCGCTGTGGTCGCAGGATCCATTGCAGGAGAACAGGCATGAATACCCCCACCCCGCGCGGCAACAACAGCCGCTGGTTGCCGTTGGCGGTATTCGCTGCGTTGGCCGTGCTGCTCGCCGCCGGCGTCTGGCTGAGCCGCAAGCCGAACCGCGAGGCGCTGCCGTCACCGTTGATCGGCAAGCCGGCACCGGCGTTCTCACTGCCGGTGCTGCACGAGGCCGGGCGCCTGCTCTCGTCCGACGATCTGCGCGGCGAGCCCTACCTGCTCAACGTCTGGGGCAGTTGGTGCCCGGCCTGCCGCGACGAACATCCGGTGCTGACCCGTTTCGCCGAGACCAAGCGCGTGCGCGTGATCGGCTTCAACTGGAAGGACGAACACGCCGACGCGCTGCGTTGGCTCGAACAGTTCGGCAACCCCTACTGGGTCGTGGTCACCGACTTCGAAGGCAAGTCGGCGATCGACTGGGGCATCTACGGCGCGCCGGAAACCTTCCTGGTCGACGGCAAGGGCATCGTGCGCTGGAAGTTCGTGGGCCCGCTGACCGACGCGACTATCCGCGACGAATTGCTGCCGAAGTTGGCGGAAGTCGAGAAGGCGCGATGAACGGCTGCGGGAAGAACTCGCCGCGCCGCGCCGCAACCAGGCTGCTGCGGCCGCTTTTGTTCGCACTGCTGCTCCCCCTGGCCCTCGCCGCGCCGCTCGCTGCGCAGCCGGCCAGCGACCCGGTGCCGTTGAGCTTCAACGACAGCGGCGAAGAACGGCGCTTCCACGCCCTCGTCGCCGAGCTGCGCTGCGTGATGTGCCAAAACCAGTCGCTGGCCGATTCCAACGCCCAGATCGCCCAGGACCTGCGCCGCGAGGTGTTGGAATTGATGCGCCAAGGCAAGGACGACACCGAGATCAAGGACTTCCTGGTCGCGCGTTACGGCGAGTTCGTGCTCTACCGGCCGCAGGTCGAATCCAAGACCTGGCTGCTGTGGTTCGGCCCGGCCCTGGTGCTGCTGGCCGGCGGCTTCGTGGTGGCGCGCATCGTGCGCCAGCGCAGCGCCGCATCGACTCCGGCACCGGCCGACGACGAGCAAGAGTGGTGATGGCCGTGGCGATGGGTTCGACGTCGATGACGATGTTCGTGGTGGCGGGCGCGACCCTGGTCGTGTTCGCGCTTGGGTTCGCCCTGTATCCGCTGTGGCGCTCGCGGCCGTGGCTCGGTGCCGGCGTCGGCCTGGCGCTGGCGGCGGTGACCGCGGCGCTGTACCTCGCGATTGGCACGCCGGCCGCACTCAATCCGCAGCAGGTCAAGGCTCCGCAGACCCTCGCCGAAGCGGTGACCCAACTCGAAGCCGAGCTCGAACGCGATCCGAACCAGATCGAAGGCTGGCGCCTGCTCGCCAGCGCCTACACCGCCGAAGGCCTGAGCGAGAAAGCGCGCGATGCCTATGCGCGTGCGGTCAAGCTTGCCCCCGACAACCCCGACCTGCTCGCCGAAGCCGCCGAGGCGCGCGCGCTGGCGATGCCGGACCGTCGCTTCGATGCAGAAGCCGTGTCCATGCTGCAGCACGCCCTGCAACAGCAGCCGATGCACCAGCGCGCGCGCTGGTTCCTCGGCATCGCCCAGCGCCAGGCCGAGCAACCGGCCGAAGCGGCCAAGACCTGGGAGCCGCTGCTCGCCGTAGTCGATGCGCGCACCGCCGCCAGCCTGCTCGAACAGATCAACGGCGCGCGCCTGGAAGCCGGCCTCGAACCGATGCAGGCGCCGGCGCAGACACCGACCCAAGCCGCTCGACCCGCTGTCGCGGGCCCCGGCCTCACCGTCAAGGTCAGCCTGGCGCCGGCCCTGGCGGCGAAGCTGCCGGCCAACGCCAGCCTGTTCGTGCTCGCTCGCCAGCCCAATGGCGCGCCGATGCCGGTCGCGGTCGAGAAACACGCAGCCAAGGATTTCCCGATCGAGGTCCGGCTCGACGACGGCGACAGCCCGATGCCGACCATGAAACTGTCCCAGCTCGCGCAGGTGCAGGTGCTCGCCCGCATATCGGCCTCGGGCAATGCGATCCCGCAGCCTGGCGACCTCGCCTCTGCGCCGGCCATCGCGCGCGTGGCCGACAACGGCACGGTCGAGATCGTGATCGATCGCGTGGTCGAATGAGCGCCGCCGGGTCGGTCCGGTTCGGGGCCGTCCAGCGGCAAAACGAGGCCTGTTTCGCCATCGGAACGGGCTCATGACGACAGAACGGATGGTGCTGCGACGCACGCCGGGCCTATGGTTTAGGCTGCACCGCGATCGCTGCGGGCGAGCGGACGAAACGAACTTCGCAAGCGTCAGCTTCCCGCTCCGCCCTTCCCCTCCGACCCCAAGGACACCGGCCCACGGCCGGCCAGACGAGCGTTAAGGCATGACCGAATTCATTCCGCCCGGCACCCGCCACATCGACCTGCCATCGCCGTTTCCGATGAAACGCGGCGGCGCGCTGCACGGCGCCCGCATCGCCTACGAGACCTGGGGCGAGCTCAATGCCGCCCGCGACAACGCCATCCTGATCGTCACCGGCCTGTCGCCCGACGCGCACGCCGCCGCCAACGCCGGCAATCCGGAACCGGGTTGGTGGGAGGCGATGCTCGGCCCGGGCAAGCCGATCGACAGCCAGCACTGGTTCGTGATCTGCGTGAACTCGCTGGGCAGTTGCAAGGGCTCGACCGGCCCGGCCTCGGTCGACCCGGTTACCGGCGAGCTGTACCGCCTCGAATTCCCCGAACTGTCGGTCGAAGACGGCGCCGATGCGGCCGCTCACGTCGTGGGCGCGCTCGGCATCGAGCACCTGGCCTGCGTGATCGGCAATTCGATGGGCGGCATGACCGCGCTGGCCTTGTTGATCCGTCATCCGGGCCTGGCGCGCAACCACATCAACATCTCCGGCGCCGCCCGCGCCTTGCCGTTCTCGATCGCGATCCGCTCGCTGCAGCGCGAGGCGATCCGCCTGGACCCGCAATGGAACCTGGGCCGCTACGACGACGCGCATTACCCCGAGTCCGGCATGCGCATGGCGCGCAAGCTTGGCGTCATCACCTATCGTTCGGCGCTGGAATGGGACGGCCGCTTCGGCCGCGTGCGTCTGGACTCGGACCGCGCCGACGACGAACCGTTCGGGCTGGAGTTCGAAGTCGAAAGCTACCTCGAAGGCCACGCCCGCCGCTTCGTCCGCCGTTTCGACCCCAACTGCTACCTCTACCTCAGCCGTTCGATGGACTGGTTCGACCTGGGCGATTACTGCGGCCAGCCCCTCGCCGACAATGATGAACAGGTGCGACTCGGCCTGGCCTCGATCCGGGTCGAGAAGGCCCTGGCGATCGGCGTCCAAACCGACATCCTGTTCCCCTTGCAGCAACAGCAGGAAATCGCCGAGGGCCTGAGCGCCGGCGGCGCCGATTCGCGCTTCCTGCCGTTGGAATCGCCGCAGGGGCACGACGCCTTCCTGGTCGACATCGGCCGTTTTGGGCCGGCCGTCGCAGGATTCCTGGCCGAGCTGCGGGGACGCTAGGACAGGCGTAGAATGGACCGCATGAACGCCACCGACGCCCTGCCCGACCTCGACTTCCCCGGCCACGACAAGCTGGTCGCCGCCATCGACGATGCCGTCGGCTGCGGCGACGAACACGCGGTCACCGCGGCCCTGCGCAATACCCTGTGCAAGATGATCCGCGACCGCGACGTGCACCTGCCCGACTGCGTGTTCGATCCGATCGACGATCACTACGCCCGGCGCGAGATCTACCGCAGCCCGCAGCTCGGCTACAGCGTCGTGGCGATGACCTGGGGCCCAGGCCAGGGCACGCCGATGCACGACCACAGTGGCCTGTGGTGCGTCGAAGGCGTTTGGGACGGCGAACTCGAAATCACCCAGTTCGAACTGCTCGAACGCAACGGCGAGAACTTCCGTTTCCGCGCCGCCGGCGGCATGCATGCCGGCCCGGGCAGCGCCGGCAGCCTGATCCCGCCGCACGAGTACCACACCATCCGCAACGCCAGTAACGACTCGGTCGCCGTGTCCCTGCACATCTACAAGGCGCCGATGGAAGCCTGCTCGATGTTCGTGCCACGCGATGGCGAGTGGTTCCGCCGCGTCGACAAGTCGCTGGAAACCGACGAAGCGGCCTGAGCCGCCGTGCGCCGCACCGCGGCGCCGCGGCATCGCATCGCCGGCAAGCCTGATGAGCGGCGCGCAGACGCGCCATCCTTACATCACGGCGCCCCACACAACCTGCCGATGGCCCATGCCGGCGCGCCCGACACCGGGTAGCATCCGCGCGTTCGCTTATTGCCTCTCTCAGCCGCCGCCCGGAGATCAGACGATGCTGACCGACCTGTTGCTCGCTGCCTCGCACCACCTGCTGATCTTCGCCCTGGTGTCGATGCTCGTCGCCGAATCGATCTTGTTGCGCGGCCCTATCGACGGCGGCGTGCTGCAACGCCTGGCCCGTCTCGACTCCGGCTACGGCGGCTGCGCCGGCCTGTTGCTGCTGATCGGCCTGGCGCGCGTGTGGTACGGCGTCAAAGGTCACGATTTCTACCTGCACAACCCGTGGTTCCACGCCAAGCTCGGCGCCTACGTTCTGGTCGGCCTGCTGTCGATCCTGCCGACCGTACGCTTCCTGCGCTGGCGCAAGGCCTTGTCGCTCAACCCGGCCTATCTGCCGGACGCCGGCGAAGTGGCGAAGATGCGCGGTCTGGTGCGTTTCGAATTGGTCCTGATCGCGGCGATCTTCGTGCTGGCCGCGGCGATGGCGCGCTACGGCGGTTTCTGAGCCCTCTACCACTGCAATGGCGAGAGTCACTTCGACCCGACCCGGCAAATTGAAGGCATGGGCAGGTGGGCATCTGACGAACCCCGGCACAACCCAAACGCCGTGCCTCGTTCAAAGCATGCAGACGCCGAGCGTTCGGCTCGCTATACTGCGCGTCCGCTGCCGGAGTGGCGGAATCGGTAGACGCAGCGGACTCAAAATCCGCCGCCCTTAAAAGCGTGTGGGTTCGAGTCCCACCTCCGGCACCATGAAAAAACAAGGGCTTAGCCGCAAGGCTAGGCCCTTTGTTTTTGCGATGCGCCCGACCCGCGCAGCAGGAGTGCGCGAGCGCCGGGCTCAGTTCGGCTCGCCGGCGTCGTCGTCGGCCGTAAACGCCGTTGCCATCGAAGCGGCCGCGGCATCGCCGGCTTCCTGCGGCTCCGCCACCGACTCCGCGCGTTCCGCCGCGCTCATCCGCGCCGCCGCCTGCCAGGCGGTCACGGTGCATCGGATGGCGGCGGCGGTTGCGAGCATTGGGATCAGTTTTCTGAATGAGAACGGCGACAGCCCAGGCATCGCCGGGTGTGGCCACGACGGCCGGACGAGGGCCGCGACAACAGGCCGCCACAAGGGCATTGCGGCTCCAAGCCGCGTTCCCAGCGCCACAGACGCCAGAATGAATACATCATCATCGTGAAGCCGGCGCATACGCTGCCGAGCTGCAACGATCGTGCGATCGGTGCGAACGCCGCACCGGCGGGCGTGTCGCCCAACTCCAGCAATACCGTACCGGCCGCGATGCCGCCGGCGGCGATCACCAAGGCCGGCGCGAACAACTGCAGCAACATCCTGGCACCACGATTCATCGACACGTCTCCCCTTCTGCGCCAGCTAGCAGAACGTGGAGCGATCTCAGCCGATGAGACGATGGCCAGAATATGGCCAGGCCCGCCGCGCCGCCCCTGCCATTCGTCGTGGCGGCGCTGCGACGCTTGCCGCTTGCGCGTCGCCGCCGTCCGTGAGCAATGCGGCGACGCGGGCACGGCTAGAATGGCGCGATGTGTCTGATCGCCCTCGCCTGGCAACACCACCCTCGCTATCGCCTGGCCTTGATCGCCAATCGCGACGAGGCCCATCAGCGCCCGACCGCGGCCGCGGGGCCCGACCCCGACAGCCCCGAGGTCTACGGCGGCCGCGACCTGCTCCAGGGCGGCAGTTGGCTGATGGCGTCGAGCGCGGGCCGCTTCGCTGCGGTCACTAACGTGCGCGCCGGGCTCAACCCGGAGGTCGCACCGCGATCGCGCGGCGGACTGGTGCGCGAGTTCGTGCGCGATCGTATCGGCGCCTCGGACTACCTCGACGCCTTGCGTCCCGACGCGGCCGAGTTCGGCCGTTTCAATCTGCTGCTATGGGACGGCGAGGCCTTGATGTTCGCCAGCAATCATCCGCATTTCGTCGCCCGGCCGGTCGCGCCCGGCGTGCATGCGATGTCGAACGGCGCCTTCGACGCGCCGTGGCCCAAGAGCACTCACGCCACGCGCGCCTTGTCGTCGTGGCTGGATTCGTCGGCATCGACCGCGCCGCAATCGGGCACCGACCAATTGGAAATGCTGTTGTCGGCGCTCGCCGACTCCACGCCCGCGCCCGACGAGGCGCTGCCCGATACCGGCGTGGGGCTGGAACTCGAACGCATGCTGTCGCCGCCGTTCGTGCTCGGCGAGCGCTACGGCACGCGATGCAGCACGGTGGTGTTGATCGATGCGGATTCGATCGCCTTCGTCGAGCGACGCTTCGGCCCGAACGGCGCGGCCGGCGGAGAATCGGCGACGCTGTTGCCGTTGTCGCCACGCAGCTGAGTTCCGGGCGCGCGCACTAACCGAACACGCAATGAGAAGACCCGGGCCTTCGAGATTTCCTCGGGTGTCCGGGCCTTCCGTATCGGAGCGATTGCATCGGACTTTCGTCCGTTGGTTGTTCTCCGATGGGCGTAAGTTAACGTCGCCGGCGTTACCGGCCGATCAAATTTTCGTAAGCGAAAACGGTCGCGCGCCTGTTCAGGACGCTCGGCGACGCGTTCAGTAATCAGGGCGAGTAGCCAGGAACCAGGAGTGGAGAGATCGCCGTAGCTTTAGCAGCTACTAATTCCTCACTCCTCACTCCTCACCACTCGTTCCTGGCCTCACTGCCTCGACCACGGCCACCAGCCGCGGCCGGTCTGGGCGTAGCGATCGGCGGCGCGCTCGAACGGATTGCGCACGCTGATGCCGCCGCAAATCAGATACAGCGGCACGAACAACAGCCCCAGCACCATGTATTGATAGACGTGGGCGCGCTCGTGATCGGCGAGCAGGATCGGCGGCTCGTCGCCGTGGCCGGCGTCGTGCGCGTAGGTGAAGCACGGCGAATCCAGACTATCGCCGGTATGCAGGATGACGTTGCCGAGGGTGATCGCCCCGCCCGGCCCCCACGGCCAATGCTGGAACACCAGGGCCAGGTCGCTGCGACGCAAACGCAGGCGCGCGCCGAACGGCATTCCGATGACGCCGGCCAACAGACCCAGCGCCGTGATCGGCGAGGTCCAGAGCATGCCGAGCGTGCCGCCGGCGATTCGCAACAAGCCAGCCAGTCAGCAGCCCTCTTCCGACATCAACAGCCACAGGATCAGGTACACCAGCGCGACCGGCAGCAAGAACGTGGCCAGAGCCAGGACGACGAAAGCGCCGCGCACCAGCACCGGATTCCAATGCATCCGCAAGGCGATACCACCGCAGACGCCGGCGATCATGCGATCGTGGCGCGAGCGGCAGAACGTTCGCGTGGTACTGCTCATCCGGGCGTGCTCCGGGTTCCTGCGGGCCCGGAATCAGTCTAACGCGTCAGGGTGATGGCGTCGTCGCCGGCTTGGCGCGCAGCTGAACGAGGCGGGCCTTGAGCCAGGCGGCCGAGGCGACCGGCGGGGCGCCGCCGCAACGGACCCGGTAGGCCTGGCCGCTGAGGCTGCTTTCGCTGGCGGCACGCTCGATGAACTGCTCGGCAGTGTCGGCCAGATCGCGCTTGCGCAGGTAAGCCAGTTTCTTGCGCAGGTGCGCCTGCGCGGTCTTGGCGTCGTGCCAGCTGCCGTTGCGTTCGAACTGGCAGGAGGAACTGCCCAGTGCCTGGATCAGCTGCTCGATCTCGCGCTCGGCCTGGGCCGACGGCGCGGCTTGGGCGACGCCGAGGCCGACGAGCAAGGCGGTCGTCGTCAGGGCCCTGATGAAGGGAATGCGGAAACGAGTGCGGGTGCGGGCGATGTCCATGCGGCGAATTAAAGCGCACCCAACCAGGCGCCGACCACGTCGATCCAGATTTCGTAGCCGCCGCGGTTCATGTGCAGGGCGTCCTCGAGGAACAGTTCCGGGCGCGGCGCACCGGAGGCCTGCATCATCGGCGTATACACATCGAGATAGTCCACGCCCTTGGCTTGTTGCGCATAAGCGCGCACCAGGGCGTTCGCTTCGCGCACCTGCGGCAGCAAGGCCGCGCGCGAGGGGCTGGGCTTGATCGAGATGAAGCCGATCCGCGCCTGCGGCGCGGCGGCGCGCACGCGCTCGACGAAAGCGGCGAAATCGTCGCGTACCTGCACCGGCGTGCGGCCTTCGGACAAGTCGTTGTCGCCGGCATAGAACACGACCGCGCGCGGCTGATACGGGGTAACGATGCGATCGGCGTAGTGAAGCGAATCGTAGACGCGCGAACCGCCGAAACCGCGATTGATGCTGGCCACGCCGGGGAAATCCGTATCCAGGCTTTGCCAGTAACGGATCGACGAGCTGCCGACGAAAACGATGCTGCCGGGACGGCGGCGGACCACCGCGTCCTCGCGCTCGAAGGCCTGGATGTCGAGTTCCCAGCGGCTGGAATCGGTGCCGGCTGCTGCGGCTGCTGCGGCGGCCGGGACTGCCGCGGTCGTCGTTGCGGCCAGGGGTGTCGGCGCGGTGCTGGCGCAGGCGCTAAGCAGGGCCAGCAGCAAGGGAAGCAGGATGCGGCGCATGGGTGTTCTCTGACTGACGAGTTGCCGAGACTAAACGTCTCGGCGGGACGATGCATCTCGGGGCGACGCGCAGGATTCGCTTGCCCTCACCCCGTCCCTCTCCCGCAAGCGGGACAGGGAGCGGTTCGCGGCGCGGCGACGGCGCTGTCGTTCTTGCGGCTGCCTCAGCGCGAGCGCTGCGCCAACCAGTCGTGAATCGCCTGGGGCACTTCGCGCTGGGCACGGCCGGACACGTAGATGCCGATGTGGCCGCCGCGGAACGACAGCTCCGAGTAGTCCTGCGTACCGACCAGCTTGGCCAGCGCCCGCGATGCGGCCGGCGGCACCAGGTGGTCCTGCTCGGCGAAGATGTTCAGCACCGGCATGCCGATGTAGGCCAGATCGACCGCGCGACCGCCGATGTCGATGCCGCCGTTGACGAAGCCGTTGCCCTGGTAGAACTGCTTGATGAATTGGCGGAAGGCTTCGCCGGCCTGGTCGGGCGAGTCGAAGATCCACTTCTCCATGCGCAGGAAGTCCTCGAGCGCACGCTTGTCGTCGAGGATGTCGATCAGGCCGACGTACTTCTGCACGAACAAGCGCCACGGCTTCAAGGTGAGGTAGCACCAGTTCATGACGTCGGCCGGGACGTTGCCGAGGGTGTCGACGAACTGGTCGATGTCCAGGCCGCGGGTCCAGTTCGACAGCATGTTGTCGTCGGTGTGGAAATCCACCGGCGTGACCATGGTGATCAGGTTGCGCACCTTGCTGGGGTTCAAGGCCGAATAGCACAACGAGAACGCACCGCCCTGGCAGATGCCGAGCAGGTTGATCGCGTCCATGCGGTACTCGCGGCGCAGATGGTCGACCGCGCCGCCGAGGAAACGTTGAATGTAATCCTCGAGCTCGAGGTAGCGGTCGGAGCGGTCGGGATAACCCCAGTCCAGGATGTAGACGTCTTCGCCGCGTTCCAGCAGGCCGCGCACGATCGACTTGTCGGCCTGCAGATCGACCATGTAGGGGCGATTGACCAGGGCGTAGGCGATCAGCAGCGGGACCTTCGCGGTCGGCGCCTTGTCGCCGCGGAAGCGATACAACACCACCTTGCCGTCGCGCCAGACTTCCTCGCGCTCGGTCGCGCCGTAGTCGATGTTGCCGACCTGGTGCAGCGAATCCAGGCCGGCGCGCAATTTGTTCTGCGCCTGCATCGCTTCCTGGGCCAGGGACTCGGCGCTGAAATTGATCGGTGAGGTCATGTCAGCGCGCCTTCTGGCTGGTCTTGGCCGGCTTCACCGCGGCGGCGGCGCTGGGCCGGGTCGGCGGTTGCGGACGGGCGATCGCGGTCTTTTTCGCCAGCTTGGGCTTGCCCGGCGACACATCGCCCGACTTGCTGGCGGCGGCCGCCGCGGCCTGGGCCGCACGCGGCTTGACCGTTTTCTTCGCCGCGGGCTTGGCGGATTTCGCCGCTGATTTTGCCGCTGATTTCGATGCGGGCTTCGCAACCGGCTGGGCCGGCGCACGCGGCGCTTCCGCGGCCCGGCGCGGTGCCTCGTTCGCGCTTACCGAGCGCGACTGCTGCACTTCGTCGCGCAGGCGGCGCAGCTCGCGTTCGAGTTGCGCGATCTTGCGGTGCGCGGCGTCGATCTCGGTGCGGGTCGGGATACCGAAGCCGCCGCTGGCCTGTTCGACTTCCTTCTGCACGCCGGCGCGCAGACGCATCTGCGAATTCACCAGGGCCGCATAGGCATCGCGGAACCGCGGCGACAAGGCGATTTGCGCATAGGCCTCCTCGGCCGCGTCGATCCACAGATCGAACAGCGCGCGTGCGCTGGAGAGTTGGCGACCCGGCTCGCTGCGCTCGGCCAGCTTGTCCTCGAAACGCGAGAACGCGTCCTGGCCGGCTTCGGCCATCAAGGCGTTATAGGCCTGGCTTTGCTTCTGGTAATCGACGTGCGCCTGGGCCAGCGCCTGCAGGCGCTCCTGATGCTCGCGCGCAAAACCGAATGCGGGCAGGCCGAGGATCGATTGGCCCTGGCCTTGCAGGCGTTCGAGAAACGGCGCGACCTGCTCGACCCAGCGCGACAGGTCCTGCTGACCCGGGCCGCGCATGGCCCCGAACACGTCGGCGAAAGGATTGGCGGCATTGCCGCCGAGGGCCCGCTTCCAGGCCCCGGCGATGTCGCCGGCCGAGGCGTCGCTGCCGGCGAACTGCGCCGCCAGCTTCTGGATTTCGCCGAACCAGCCGCGCGCCTGGCTGTTGAAACGGTCCAGGGTTTCGTCGGCCTGCGGGCTCGCGCCCTTGGCCAGTTGCGACCACCAGTTCACGGCCTCGTTCCAACCCGGAACCGACGGCTGCGAGGGCTGCGCGCCGGCGCCGCGCATCATCTGCCCCCATGCGCTCCAGTACTGTCGCGCCAGAGCATCCAGATCGGGGCCGGCGCCGAAATCGCCGGGATTAGTCGAGCCGAAACCGAAATTCGCCATCGCCGCCTCCATGATTTGATCCGATCATAGCAACGGCCTGTTGCCGCGCGCTGTGTCGGCAGCACCGCCACGCGATGGCGGCCGATCGATGCACCGACGATGTGTCGGCCGCCTCGATGCGCAAACTGCGCGCGGCTACGCGGTCGGCCCGGGCTTGGGTATGCTTGCGGCACATTCAGGCAAGGAGCCACTCGTGGCCATTGGCGAGTATTCGCAGATCTACCGCGGCAAGCGCATCGTGAACTTCAGCATGGGCGAGACGCCCGCCGGCGGCGACGTCGTCTACCGCCTGCACCAGGACTACGACAGCGCCGAAAGCCAGGGCGATCTGCTCGGCAGTCTGCTGTCGCAGGTCGACCCGGGCACGCTCGATGCGCTGGTCGTCGGCCCCTGGAGCGAAGCGCACGACGAAAGCCCCTCGGGCTATCTCGACCTGTTGATCGAACGCCGCGCCGAACTGCCCGCGCTCAAAGGCCTGTTCGTCGGCGACATGACTTACGAAGACTGCGAAATCTCCTGGATCATCCAGACCTCGTACAACGCCCTGCTCGCCGCCTACCCGACGCTGGAGTCCCTGCGCATCCGCGGTTCCAGCAGTCTGGAACTGCAGGCCTTCGAGCATGAGCATCTGCAGGAACTGGCGATCGAATGCGGCGGCCTGCCTTCGAAGATCGTCGACGCCCTCGCCGGCTCCAGGCTGCCGGCGCTGCACCATCTGGAACTGTGGCTCGGCGACGACAACTACGGCTACGACGGCGACCTGGCGACCTACCAGCGCCTGTTCACCGCGATCCAGCCCGAGCGCCTGCGCTACCTGGGCCTGCGCAACGCCAGCATCACCGACGAGCTCGCCGTATGGCTGGCCGCGCAGCCCTGGCTGGGCGGCTTGCAGACCCTCGACCTGTCGCTGGGCACCATCGGCGATGTCGGTGCGCAGGCCCTGTTCGAAAGCCCGAACCTCGGCGGCATCGAACGCATCAACCTGAGCCACCACTACATCTCGCCGGAATGGCAGAAAAAACTCGCCAGCCTGCCCTGCGAGGTCGTGCTCGACGAGCATGAAGACGAGGACGACGGCGAACGTTACGTCGCAGTCGCCGAGTAACCGTGTCCGCCGCCCCCTGGCTGTTGTTCGGCCCGCACGACAGCCGCCGGGTCCGGGGGTTGCAGCAGGCCCTGCGCGAGCGCGGCCTGCCTGCGGCCGAGGTCGTCGACTACCAGAGCCTGCTGAGCGCACCGGAACGCGCCGCCGAGGCGATCGCCGGCCGTCGCGGCGCGATGGTCAAGCTGGAATCGCCCGGCGAAGCGCCGGCCCTGCACGCCGCCCTGATCGAACGCGGCTGGCATCGGCTCGGCGCGCCGTGTCCGGCACCGCAGCCGCTCGAACATGGCGAGCTCGCCTACCAGCAGTACTGGTACGCCGGCTTCGCCGATCTGCTGCGCTCGCTGCCGGCCGAGGCCGCTTATCTCAATCCGCCCGACGACATCGCCTGCATGAGCGACAAGCTGGCCTGCCAGCAACGCCTGATTGCGGCCGGGATCGAAGTGCCGCCGCTGCTCGGCCCGGTCGAAGGCTATGAAGCTCTGCGCGAACGCTTGCGCGACTGCGCCTGCGATCAGGTTTTCGTCAAGGCGCGCTACGGTTCCTCGGGCGCCGGCGTGCTGGCGTATCGGCGCAACCGCGTCGGCCGCGAGATCGCCTACGGCTCGGCCGAATTGGTCGAAAGCGACGGACGGGCACGCGTGTTCAACTCGCTGCGTCCGCGCCGCTACACCGCCACCGGCGAGATCGCCCGCCTCGTCGACACCCTGGCCGCGCAAGGCGCCTACCTCGAGCGTTGGATACCGAAACCGCGCGCGCCCGATGCCCTCGGCGGCCACTACGACCTGCGCGTGGTCGCCCTGGACGGCCAGGCGCGGCAACGCGTCGCCCGGGTCAGCCGAAGGCCGCTGACCAATCTGCACCTGGGCAATCGCCGCGGCGCGCTGGAAGCCTGGCTCGACACGGACTCGATGCAGGCGCTCGAAGCCGCCACCAAACGTGCCGCCAGCGTGTTCCCGCGCAGCCGCATGATCGGCTTCGACCTGATCCTGCGCGACCGCCGCAGTTGGCTGCTCGAAGCCAATGCCTTCGGCGATCTGCTTCCTAACTTGCTGTGGCAGGGTCGCGGCACGTACGACGATCAAGCCGCACTGACGCCCTCGCCGCAAGCCACGACCGGCCCGCAACGAAGCCTCGCCCATGCCTGATGCCCTGCCCGACATGCGCGCCATCGTCGGCGATCACGACCTGGTCCTGATCACCCTCGATACCCTGCGCTACGACGCCGCGCAGGCCTGTTTCGAACGCGGCGAACTGCCGGTGCTCGGGCCGCACTTGCCGCCGGAAGGCTGGGAGCGCCGGCACACGCCCGGCAGCTTCACCTATGCCGCTCACGCAGCGTTCTTCGCCGGCTTCCTGCCCACACCGGCCTCGCCCGGCCCGCATCCGCGTTTGTTCGCGCTCGACTTCGAAGGCAGCGAAACCACCGCCGCCAACACCTACGTGTTCCGCGACCGCGCCGACATCGTCTCCGGCCTGCGCGATGCCGGCTATCGCACCATCTGCATCGGCGGGGTCGGCTTCTTCAACAAGCGCAACCCGCTCGGTTCGCAACTGCCGGGCTTGTTCGACGAGAGCCACTGGGAACCGGGCTTCGGCGTCACCGCGGTCGATTCCACCGAGCGCCAGGTCGCCCTGGCCTGCGCACGCCTGCGCAGCGAGGAACTGCGCGATACGCGTTGCTTCATCTTCATCAACGTCTCCGCCCTGCACCAGCCCAATCGCCACTACCTCGCCGGCGCCGAGCACGACGGCTACGACAGCCATTGCGCAGCCCTGCGCTACGTCGACGCCGCGCTCGCGCCCTTGTTCGCCGCCTTGCGCGAACGCGGACGCGCCTTCGTCATCGCCTGTTCCGACCACGGCACCGCCTACGGCGAGGACGGCTACCACGGCCACCGCCTCGCCCACGAAGTGGTGATGACCGTGCCCTACGCGCATTTCATACTCACGCCATGACCGCTGCCCTTGCTTCGCCCGGCCTCGCCGACCTGCTGCGCCTGCCTCCGTACCAGGCGTATTCGTATTCCTATCCGCACAAGACCGCGTATCGGCCGATCGAACCGGCGCAGCCTTTGGCGAAACTCTGGGCCGGCGAACGCCGCGATGCGCTGTTCCTGTATCTGCACATCCCGTTTTGCTCGTACCGCTGCGGCTTCTGCAATCTGTTCGCGCTGGCGCGGCCGGAACCGGCCAAGGTCGAGCGCTATCTGCAACAGATGGAACGGCAGCTGCAGGCCACCACGCAGGCCCTCGGCGATCACCGTTTCGTACGTTTCGCGCTCGGCGGCGGCACCCCGACCTACCTCGACGCCGAGCAATTGCGGCGCGTGTTCGCGATGGCCGAGCGCTACGCCTCGATCGACTTGAAAGCCACGCCGGCCGGCATCGAGGTGTCGCCGGAAACCGTCGACGCCGACAAGCTGCGGGTCTGCCGCGAAGCCGGCATCGACCGCGTCAGCATGGGCATCCAGAGCTTCAGCGACGCCGAGGTGCGCTCGCTGGTGCGGCCGCAACAGCGCGAGGTGGTCGAGCGCGCGATCGCGACGATCCGCGCCGAGGCCTTCCCGATCCTCAATCTCGACCTGATCTACGGCATCGCCGGGCAGACGGTGACGAGTTTTCTCGCCTCGATCGACAGCGCCCTGACGCACGGGCCCGAAGAGATTTATCTGTATCCGCTGTATGTGCGGCCGTTGACCGGCCTGGGCCGGATCGAAGCCAAGGCCGGCGCCAAGCCCGGGTTCGCCCTGCAAGCCGAACCGATGGACACGCGCCTGGCCCTGTACGAAGCCGGCCGCGACCATCTGCTCGCGGCCGGCTACACCCAGGTTTCGATGCGCATGTTCCGTGCGCCGCATTCGCCGGACATCGCCGCGCCGGTCTATTGCTGCCAGAGCGACGGCATGGTCGGGGTCGGCTGCGGTGCGCGTTCGTACACCGGCACCCTGCATTACTCCAGCGAGTACGGTGTCGCCCGCCGCAGCGTGGCCGAGATCCTCGATCACTATCTGGCCCGCGACCCGGCCTCGTTCGCCTATGCCGACTACGGCATCGAGCTCGACGACGACGAACGCCGGCGCCGCCACGTCATCCAGTCCCTGCTGATCCGCCCGGGCCTGGATCGCGACGACTACCGCCGCCGTTTCGGCGCCGACTGCCTCGACGATTTGCCGCAGCTGCGCGACCTGCTCGCACTCGACTTGGCCCAAGGCGACGAGGGGATGCTCGCCCTGACCGACGCCGGCCTCGCCCGCGCCGACACCATCGGCCCGTGGCTGACCTCGGCGCGCATCGCCGAGCGCATGCACGACTACCGCCTCGGCTGAGCGCATGCACCTGTCCCTGCTCTATCGCGGCCGGCTCAGCAGTTGCAACTACGAGTGCGCCTACTGCCCGTTCGCGAAGACCTACGACAGCCGCGCCGCCCTGCGTCGCGACGCCGACGACCTGGCGCGTTTCGTCGATTGGGCGACCCAGCAGCGGATGGATCTGTCGATCCTGTTCACGCCCTGGGGCGAAGGCCTGGTGCGCCGTCACTACCGCGACGCGATGACTCGCCTGAGCCACCTGCCGCAGGTACGCCGGGTCGCGATCCAGACCAACCTGTGCGTCGGCATGCGCTGGCTCGACGAGGTCGATACCCGCACGCTCGCCCTGTGGTGCACCTACCACCCGACCCAGGTCAGCCGCGCCGCCTTCCTCGCCCGCTGTCGCGAACTGACGCGCCGCGGCGTGCGCCACAGCGTCGGCATGGTCGCGCTGCACGAGCACCTGGACGAGATCGAGGCACTGCGCGCCGAGCTGCCGGCGCACACGCCGCTATGGCTCAACGCCTACGACGAACGGCCGCCGGGTTATTACGAGGATGCACGGATCGAACGCCTGCAGCGCATCGACCCGCATTTCCGCTACAACCTCGACCCCGCGCCGAGCCTGGGCGCGCCCTGCCTGACCGGCGAGAACGTGGTCTCGGTCGATGGCGACGGCAACGTCAAGCGCTGCCACTTCGTCGCCGAACCGCTCGGCAACCTCTATGACGGCAGCTACGCCGCACAGCTGCGCGCCCGCACCTGCCCCAACTCGCGTTGCGACTGCTACATCGGCTACGCCCATCGCCCGGACCTGCCGTTCCAGCGCGACTACGCCGGCGGCGTACTGGAACGGGTGCCGTCGTTCGTCCTATGACTTCGGCGGGCCCGCATGCCCTGCCCGCCCCCGCCAGCCGGCCGCATCGAACCGGCGGACAGCCCTCTTACCACGCAAAGGATCGCTCCATGTCCCGCACCCCTCTCCGTAATGCGCTGTTGGCCGCGCTGTTGATTCCGGCTGTGCTCGCGCCGGCCTTCGACCCGGCCTTCGCCGCCAAGCCGTCCAAGGCCGCCAAAGCCAAGACCCGGGCGCCCAAGATCACCATGAAGCCCGAGCAGGTCGCCGAGCTTTACGCGCGCGTCGCGCTGAGGCAGGACCTCGAAGCGGCGAAGCAACTCAACGCCTACTCCAAACCGCTGTACGCCAACAACGAAAACGCGTTCGACCTCGAGGGCCTGGCCGACACTGTCGGTCTGGAGCAGCAGTACGAAGGCTTTGCCGACGGCATTCTGGCGGACATGCCGAAGGTCGACAAAGCCAAGGCCAAGCCGGCCCTGTTCGCCGCGATCAAGCGGGTCAACCAACTGGCGGCCGACGCGCAATGCCGCGGCCTGTCGAACACCGAACAAGCGAACGAATACGTCAAGAACGGGCGGATCAGCGAGGTCGAACTCGAATGCACCGTGCCGGCGCTGAGCGCGCGCATGCAGGACGTGCTGGCGAAGAAGGGCAATCCGGCCAAGCTCAAGACCAAGAAATTGCTGGAAGGGCTGGCCGAGTTCGATCGCTTGCTCGATCAGGCCGGCAGCCGGGTGATTCCGGCCAAGATGACTTTGTATGCGCCGGGCAAGGGGCAGCCGTGGTCCACCGGCGGCTATAACGACATCATCGAGACCGTGCACAACGGCATGTACGCCGAAGGCGCGGCCGATTAAGGCCGATCGAGGCTGATCGAGAAGTACCCGGAAGAGCGCCCGCGGCGGTGCAACGACTACATCGGCAATGCGCGCGCCGCGGCGCGCGCATCCGCGCTGCGATCTCGTCGGCGCGCTTGCGATCTTCGCCTCGTCGAAGATCGCGGCTCGACTCGCGCGCCGCGCGCGCGACGCATCGCTGCGCATCGCAGGCCTTACGCGCTGCGCTCACAGAGCTTTGCAAGGAGACGCACGAAAGCGCAGCCGCGGACGCGGGCATGTCGGCGATTTTCGTTCATCGCGCGCAAGAAAACACAGAAGGCCGCCTTTCGGCGGCCTTCTGTGTTGTTTGGCGTCCCCACGGGGATTCGAACCCCGGTCGCTACCGTGAAAGGGTAATGTCCTAGGCCTCTAGACGATGGGGACAAAACTTGTTGTTCTTGCAGCTAACTCGTCCGGAAACCCTTTCAGTTCCGAAGAGTGGTGGAGCCAGCCGGGATCGAACCGGCGACCTCTACAATGCCATTGTAGCGCTCTCCCAGCTGAGCTATGGCCCCACGTGCTGGAAAGACGAACATCTTAGCGGGCGTTCAGCGATGTCGTCAAGCATTCATCGCTAAATTTTTTCCCGGTCCCGCGTCGCCTGGGCCGAATGGATCGGGCTGCGCGGGGTCGTGTTCGACCGGGCGCAATGTTGCCATGCCATGACCCCGTTCCGCTAGATACTCGAGCCACTTTCCTAAAAAAGTATTCATGCGCATGCGGTGGCCGATCACCTCCGCCGGCGGCGGGTACATGCCGATGACGTCCTGCCAGCGCCGGCCGACATAGCAATGGGTGGCTTCGACCTGGTGCGCGTCGTGATACAGGCGCAGATACGCGGAAGGATCCGGCTCGCCGGTCAAGGGGTCCTGCAGCGCATACGTCAAGCGCATTTCGGTGGTGTAGCGGTGTTGCTCGATCACGTCCAGGCGCAGGTCGAGGCCGTCGCCGACGTCGGACAGGTACACGCCGCGTGCGAGTTCGGCCGGAGAAAACAGACGCGAAAGACGCTCGTGATTCTCCGCGTACAAGCCCATCAACCAACCGAAGCGGCTGAGTTTGGGGAGGCGCGCGAAGCGGGAGGCGGCGGTGCTCATGTTCGCGATCCTACACGCCTTGCGCAGCGCGCGGCAGCATTGACGGAATGACGAAAAAGCCTTAATTTGTAGGCTCTTCGCCAAGGCGAACGAGATCGGGAAAAGGTTTGCTCAGCGAACCGCCCGGCGGCCTGCGAACCGCGGCCTCAGCCCGCGTCCCCACTCCCCGATTCATCTACCCCCTGCCCCGCACTCCTGGAGTGACTCCCTGCGCGAGTCGATCCGTGATTGCGTCTGCGAGCCATCGTCTCGCTGCCCTCCCGCAACGTTTTCAGCCCGCCCTGCTCCGGCATCACGCCTGCGCCGCACGCGGCGGCGCGGCGCACGGCGGCCTCAGAACATTTCGCGATGGATGCCCAGGGTGGTCAGCACCTTGCTCGAGATTTCCTCGATCGAGGTGTGGGTGGTGCTCAGCGTCGGGATGCGCTCGGCGCGGAACATCATCTCGGCCGCGGCGACCTCGCGCTTGCAGGTTTCGAACTGGGCATAGCGCGAATTCGGCCGGCGTTCCTGGCGGATCTGCTGCAGCCGAATCGGGTCGATGGTCAGGCCGAACAGCTTGCTGCGGTAGGGCCGCAGGCGCGGCGGCAGGCGGTCGTGCTCGAGGTCTTCCTCGGTCAGCGGATAGTTGGCCGCGCGCACCCCGTAATGCAGCGCCAGATAAACGCAGGTCGGGGTCTTGCCGGCCCGCGACACCGCCACCAGGATCAGGTCGGCCTCGGCGTAATCGACGCTGGCCCCGTCGTCGTGGGTCAAGGCGAAATTCATCGCATTGATGCGGCGGTGATAGGTCTCGAAGTCGGCGATGCCGTGGGCCTGGCCGACCCGGCGCTGACGGGTCTCGTGCAGCTCGCGCTCCAGCGGTTCTATGAACGGCGCGAATACGTCCAGCATCAGGGCCCCGCTCTCGGCCAGGGCCGCGCCGACCTCCCCGTCCATGCAGGAATTGATCACCACCGGCCGTACCCCGTGGACCACGGCGGCCTCGCGGATCTTGGCCGCCGCGTCCTGGGCGCGCTCGACGCTGTCCACGAAAGCGATGCGATCTGTGACGAACCGGGTCTCGGTGAACTGGGTCAGCAAACTGTGACCGATGGTCTCGGCGGTGATGCCGGTACCGTCGGAAACGTAGAAAACCGGTCTTGTTCCTGCCATCGCCCACCCCGTCTCGAAGCTGCACCAATACGAAAAAGCCCGTCGGATCAAGCTTGTATGCACCCGACGCCCGGGCGATCATAGCCGCTTGGCCGCGCCCCGACGTGACCTCCCCCCTCGGAGATTGTGTGTCTTGAACGAGAACATCCTCTGGCTGCACGCGTTACGCCTCAACGATCTCGCCCGCGTAGGCGGAAAGAATTCCTCGCTCGGCGAGATGATCGGCAACCTCGCCAACCTCGGCGTATCGGTGCCCGGCGGCTACGCCACCACCTCGGAAGCCTTCAAGGCCTTCATCGCCCATAACAACCTGCACCAGCGCATCTTCGACAAGCTCGCGACGCTGGACGTGGAAGACGTGCCGGCCCTGAACGCCGCCGGCGCCGAGATCCGCGGTTGGGTCATCGAGTCGCCGCTGCAGGACGATCTCGACCAGGACATCCGCACCGCTTACCGCAAGCTGTGCAACGAGAACGGTGGCGGCGACGTCGCCGTCGCGGTGCGCTCCTCGGCCACCGCCGAAGACCTTCCCGACGCGTCCTTCGCCGGCCAGCAGGAAACCTTCCTTAACGTCACCGGCGAAGACGACGTGGTGCGCAAGGTCAAGGAAGTGTTCGCCAGCCTCTACAACGACCGTGCGATCGCCTACCGCGTGCATCACGGTTTCAAGCACGAGGACGTGTTCCTGTCGGCCGGTGTGCAGTTGATGGTTCGCTCCGATGTCGGCGCCTCCGGCGTGTTGTTCACCCTCGACACCGAGTCGGGCTTCCGCGACGTGGTCTTCATCACCTCCAGCTACGGCCTGGGCGAGATGGTCGTGCAAGGCGCGGTCAACCCCGACGAGTTCTACGTCTACAAGCCCACCCTGCAACAGGGCAAGCCGGCGATCCTGCGTCGCTCGGTCGGCGCCAAGCAGCTGCGCATGGTCTATTCCGACCAGCCCGGCGAGCGCGTGCGCACCGAGAACACCCCGGCCGAACTGCGCGCGACGTTCTCGATCAACGATGCCGACGTGCACGAGCTCGCCAAGCAGGCGCTGGTCATCGAAAAGCATTACGGCCGTCCGATGGACGTGGAATGGGCGAAGGACGGTGTCAGCGGCAAGCTGTTCATCGTCCAGGCGCGCCCGGAGACGGTGAAGTCGCGCGGCAAGGCCACCCAGATCGAGCGCTACCAGCTCGAAAAGCGCGGCGAAGTCATCACCGAAGGCCGCGCGATCGGCCAGAAGATCGGCAGCGGCGTGGCGCGCGTGGTGCGCAACCTCGACGACATGAGCCGGGTGCAGCCGGGCGACGTGCTCGTCGCCGATATGACCGACCCCGATTGGGAGCCGGTGATGAAGCGCGCCGCGGCGATCGTGACCAACCGCGGCGGCCGCACCTGCCACGCGGCGATCATCGCCCGCGAGCTCGGCGTGCCGGCCGTGGTCGGCACCACCAATGGCCTGGATGCGATCAAGGACGGCCAGATCGTCACGGTCAGCTGCGCCGAAGGCGACACCGGTTTCATCTACGACGGCAGCCTGCCGTTCGAACGCCATGTCGCCGACCTCGACAAGATGCCGCCGGCGCCGCTCAAGGTGATGATGAACGTCGCCAACCCGGAACGCGCGTTCGACTTCGCGATGCTGCCGAACGCCGGCGTCGGCCTGGCGCGCCTGGAGATGATCATCGCCAGCCACATCGGCATCCATCCGAAGGCGCTGCTCGAATACGCCTCGCAGGACGCCGACACCAAGAAGAAGATCGACGCCAAGATCGCCGGCTACGGCAACGACCCGGTGCAGTTCTACGTCGACCGCCTGGCCGAAGGCATCGCCACCATCACCGCGTCGTTCGCGCCGCATCCGGTGATCGTGCGCCTGTCGGACTTCAAGTCGAACGAATACGCCAACCTGATCGGCGGCACCCGCTACGAGCCGCACGAAGAGAACCCGATGATCGGCTTCCGCGGCGCCAGCCGTTACGTCGACCCGAGCTTCTCCGACGCCTTCGCCCTGGAGTGCCAGGCGGTGTTGAAGGTGCGCGAGGAAATGGGCCTGACCAACTGCTGGATCATGATCCCGTTCGTGCGCACCCTCGACGAAGGTCGCCGCGTACTGGAAGTGCTGGAGAAGAACGGCCTGCGCAAGGGCGAGAATGGTCTGAAGATCATCATGATGTGCGAGGTCCCTTCGAACGCCTTGCTGGCCGACGAGTTCCTCGAGATCTTCGACGGCTTCTCGATCGGCTCCAACGATCTGACCCAGCTCAGCCTCGGCCTGGACCGCGACTCGGCGATCGTCGCCCACCTGTTCGACGAACGCGATCCGGCGGTCAAGAAGCTGCTGGCGATGGCGATCTCGGCCGCGCGCGCCAAGGGCAAGTACGTCGGCATCTGCGGCCAGGGCCCGAGCGATCACCCAGACCTGGCCGAATGGCTGATGGACCAGGGCATCGAGTCGGTGTCGCTGAACCCGGATACCGTGGTCGACACCTGGCTGCGCCTGGCCAAGGCGAAAGCCAAGGCCCAGGCCTGAGCGCACGATGACGGAAAAGGACGCGGTGCAGGCGCTGGTCCCCAAGTCCCTGCTGGGGCTTGAGGCCGGCTTCGACATCGACAAGCTGCTCGCCTGGGCGCAGACCAAGGGCTTGGTCCTGATCAGCGCCCTGGCGATCCTGCTGATCGGCCTGTGGCTGGCCAAGTGGCTGTCGCGCGCATTGGAGCGGGTCATGACCCGCGCCAACATGGAAGTCACCCTGCGTGGCTTTCTGCGCAACATCGCCTACGCGGCGATGATCGTGATCGTTGCGGTCGCGGCCCTGCAGCAGCTCGGCGTGCCGATGACCTCGGTGCTCGCCGTGCTCGGCGCCGCCGGTCTGGCCATCGGCCTGGCGCTGAAGGACTCGCTGTCCAATATCGCCTCCGGGGTGATGCTGATCGTGCTGCGCCCGTTCCGGGCCGGCGACCATGTCCAGGCCGCCGGCATCGAGGGCACGGTCGAACAGATCCGCGTGTTCCAGACCCGCCTGCGCACCATCGACAACCGCGTGATCGTGCTGCCGAACAGCCTGATCACCACCGCGGCGATCATCAACTTCACCGCCAACCCGAAGCGCCGCATCGACCTGACCGTCGGCGTGGGCTACGACGACGACCTCAAGGTCGCCAAGGAAACCCTGCTGGCCCTGGCCACGGCGCACCCGAACGTGCTGCAGGACCCGGCGCCGGAAGTGTTGGTGACCGCTCTGGCCGAAAGCAGCGTCAATCTGGAGCTGCGCTCCTGGGTCAAGACCGCGAACCTGATGCGGACCAAGAGCGACCTGGTCGAAGGCATCCGCAACGAGCTGATCGGCAAGGGTCTCAACATCCCCTACCCGCAGCGCGACCTGCACGTGTATCACCACGACGCCGACGGCCGCCCGCTGACCGAAGTGCTGACCAAAGCCATCGCCGACGATGGCGATGTGGCCCAGCCGGCGATCAAGCCGAAGGCGTGACCGCAGCCGCTTCGGCTAGCCCCGAAGCGATGGCCTTAGGGTAGGAGCGGCGCAAGCCGCGACCAACCGGAAAGGTGCAATACCGCGCAACCTTCCGAAACCCGGCTACCCGCGGGCCCAAGCCCTAATGTCGGGCTCCGGTTCGTTGCGCTTGCGTACGTCGCTTCGGTGGGTCGCGGCTCGCGCCGCTCCTACCCCAGGACCCGCGATCGCGCCGGTATGGCGCCTCAGCCCAAGCCGCCCAACTTGCCCATCGCCGCGCGGTAATGCTTGAGCTCGGCGATCGAGTCCATGACGTCGCTCAGGGCGGTGTGTTTGCTGTCCTTGCTCAACCCGGCCAGCACGTCCGGGGCCCAGCGCCGCGCCAGCTCCTTGATGGTGCTGACGTCGAGGTTGCGGTAGTGGAAGTACTTCTCCAACCGCGGCATGCAGCGATGCAGGAAACGGCGGTCCTGGCAGATCGAATTGCCGCAGATCGGCGAGGTGTTCGGCGACACCCACTGGGCGAGGAACTCCAGGGTCCGGGTCTCGGCCTCTTCCATCGCCACGCCCTGTTCGAGCACGCGCTTCCACAGGCCGGACTTGCCGTGCTGATGGCGGTTCCACTCGTCCATCGCCTGCAGGCGTTCGAGCGGATGGGCGATCGCCAGTTCCGGCCCCTCGGCCAGGACCTGCAACTGCGCATCGGTGACGACGGTGGCGATCTCCAGGATCGAATCGCGGTCGGTGTCCAGCCCGGTCATCTCCAGATCGATCCAGATCAGCCGGTGCTCCTGCCCTGTCTTGTCGCTCATAGCCTCGCCGTCGTGCCCGTGTCGCGGCATGATAGCCCAGCCCCCTTCCCAGCTGCCGCACCGCAATGAGCCAGAACGCCGCCTCTTTCGCCCACTACGCGATCCTCACCGCGATGCTGGCCCCCGCGTTCTTCCTGACCGCGACCGCCTCGCTGCTGCTGTCGGCCAACAACCGCCTGGCGCGGGTGATCGACCGTGCCCGGGTCCTGCTGAAGGAACTGGCCGAGACCGAGGACGCCGAGGAGCGCGACCAGCTCGAACGCCACATCCTGCGCCAGAAGAAGCGCAGCAAGATCATCCTGCGCGGCAGCCAGTTGCTGTACACCGCGATCAGCTTCTTCGTCGGCACCAGCCTCAGCGTAGCCGGCGACGCCTTCCTCGGTTATCGGCTCGGCGCGGTGCCGACGATCCTTGCCGCGCTCGGGGTGCTGGCGATGTTCGCCGCCAGCCTGCTGCTGGCGCGCGAATCCTCGCTGGCGGTCGAGGCGGTCAACGAGGAAATGGACCACGGCCACATCACCGCGATGAAGCGCTGGTCCAAGCCGCGCGCATGAACCGCAGCGGCCCGGCTTGCGGCATCATCGCGCTTCGTGCGCATCGACCCTGGAGCCCGTCATGGCCGACCCTCTGCTGCAACTCAGCAGTCACTACACCGTGGTCTCGGCGATGATCACGCCGGCGTTCTTCCTGACCGCGACCGCCTCGCTGCTGGTGTCCTCGAACAATCGCCTGGCGCGCGTGGTCGACCGCATGCGTCAGCAACTGAACCAACTCGAAGACACCGTCGACGAGCAGGCGCGCGATTATCTGGAAGCGCGCATCATCCTGCACCGCCGGCGGGTGCGCCTGATCCTGATCTGCCTGCAGTTGCTGTACGGCGCCATGACCGCCTTCGTCGCCACCAGCCTGGCGATCGGCATCGACCAGTTCACCGACTACCGCCTGCGCGGCGTGCCGACCGGCCTGGCGATGTGCGGCGTGCTATTGGTACTCGCCGCGTCGATCAACATGGGCCGCGAAGCGCGCATGAGCGTGTCCATGCTCGATGCCGAAGTGAAGCGCGAGTTCGACCGCGACAACGGGCGCCAGAAGCGGCGCTGATGCGCGACAGCACGCGTTGAGAGCGAAGGCCTCGCACCGCCGGCGTTTGCGCGCCCGGCCCGAGAAACTCGCTCGATGCGAGCTACGCCTCTCCGGTCGGCTTGCCGCGCTTGCGACGGAAATACGCGGTCAAGCGCGCGCCGGCCTCTTCGCCGAGCACGCCGCCGCGCACTTCGACGCGATGGTTGTGGCGCGGGTCGACCAACAGATCGAACACGCTGCCGGCCGCGCCGGTCTTGGGATCGCTGGCGCCGAACACCACGCGCGCGACCCGCGCATGCACCATCGCCATCGCGCACATCGCGCAGGGCTCCAGGGTCACGTACAGGGTCGTGCCGATCAGACGGTGATTGGCGAGCCGCCGGCCGCCTTCGCGCAGGGCGACGATCTCGGCGTGCGCGCTGGGGTCGTGGCTGCCGATGTTGCGGTTCCAGCCCTCGCCGAGCACCGCGCCGTCGGCCGAGACCAACACCGCCCCGACCGGGATTTCGTCGTCTTCGCGCTCGGCGCGTTCGGCCAGCGTCAGCGCATGCCGCATCCAGCGTTCGTCGATGTCGGCCAGCTCGCTCACTCGGCGCAGGTCCCGCTCGTGGAAAGCGACGATTATCGCCGACGCGCGTCAGCGGCGCACCGGCCGTGCCGATGCGCCGCGCGCGCGGCCGCTGCCGCTCAGATCGAGCCGGTCAGATCGAGCCGGCGGCGAGGAAATCCGGCTTGCGCAGGGCCACGCCCTGGTGGCGCAGGATCCCGTAGGCGGTGGTCAGGTGGAAATAGAAGTTCGGCAGCACGAAGAAACGGATGTAGTCGGCGGCGACGAACTTGAGCTCGGGCGCGTTGGGCGGGCGGATCACGATCTCGCGCTGCTCCTGGCCGTCGATGCTCTCGCGCGGCACGCTGCGCACGAACTCCTGGGTACGCACGATGCGCGCGCGCAGCTCGTCCAGGGTGGTTTCGGTGTCGGGGAAACTCGGCGGCGCGATGCCGCCCAGGCGCGCGGCGCCGAACTTGGCCGCATCGCTGGCCGCCTGCACCTGGCGGGTCAGCGTGTACATGTCGGGGGCGAGCCGACCGCCGAGCAACTGCTCGACCTCGATGCCCTGCTCCTGCGCATGCGCCTGGCCTTTGTCGAGCAAGTGCGAAAGCGTGTCGAGACCGCGCAACAGGCTGGGTACCGAGATGTCGTACAAGGATAGAGTCATGGGAATTCTCTTGGTGGCGTGGTGGCGAACGCGCCGCCGTCGGACGGCGCGCCGTTGAGCTGCTTGCGGATGGATCGGACGGGACTGCACGGTGCCGGCTCGCGCTACCCAGGTGCTGGCGACCCCGGACCGGAGCTTTAATGTAGCGACCGCTAAGGAATGCGAACGGGATTCTGGCCGCTTGCTCCGGCCGGGTCAACGATTTTATTATCGATCGCTATGGAAATACCCGTTGCGAAACCCGAGCCCCTCGCCGAGGCCTCGGACAGCTGCAAGCAGGCGCCCCGCCCACGCGGCCGGCCGCGGGTGTTCGACCGCGAGCAGGCGCTGGAAACCGCGATGCGCTTGTTCTGGTGCCGGGGCTACGAGGCGACGTCGCTGAGCGAGCTCACCGCCGCGATGGGCATCGCCGCCCCGAGCCTGTACGCCGCGTTCGGCAGCAAGGAGCAATTGTTCCGCGCCGCCCTCGCCCGCTACATCGACGGCTACCGCTGCAATGGCGGACGCGTGCTCACCGACGAAAGCATGAGCACGCGCCAGGCCTTCGAGGCCTTCTTCGAGGCGATCGCGCAGAGTTTCGTCGAGTCCGAACAGCGCTCCGGCTGCATGCTGATCGCGGCCGAGGCCGGCGGCCTGCCTGCCGAGCTGCGCGAAGAACTCGCGCGCTATCGCAGCGCGCTCGAGAACCAATTCCTGCTGCGCATCGAGCGCGGTATGCGCGTGGGCGACCTGCCGGCCGATACCGATGCGGCAGCGTTGGCCAAGTTCCTCACTGCCCTGACCCAGGGCCTGTCGATCCAGGCACGCGATGGTGCGACGACGGAGCAGTTGGCCCAGGTCGTGCGCATCGCGATGCGCGCCTGGCCGTCAGCCTGAAGCAAGCGCGCTGGCGCGCTCAGTGCGCACCGAGCGATCGCGGCGCGACCACGATCGGCTTGGCGGTCTTTGCGGGTGCCGCCACGGGGTGTTTCCGGTAAAGCGCGTCGCAGCGGGCCCGTTCCAGCTCGATCGCGTGTTCGCTGCGCACCGCATCCGATTCGGTCCGCGCAGATGCGGCCGCGATCAGATGCGGCAAGGCCAGCAAGGCCGCCACCACCGGCAGATATCTCGACATCGAACTTCTCCTTATCAAGGTCGTTCCTCATGCGGGCCGGCCACGGCGGTTGCCTGGATCGGCCGGCACTGAAGAAACGACGAGTCGAGCACTCCAAAATCGACAGCGCGAAGCGCAAAGGCGAAGGGCGGCTCGACTTACCCCGCTTCCGCGCGCAGACGGATGCCCGTGAGCCGCCGGGATCGGGGCTCCGGGACGAATCGTCATGCGGCGAAACTACGCGCCATTCCGGACTGTCTTTGTCCTAAATCGAAGGCGTCACTGCGGCGATGTCATGATCCGGGACGCAGTTATCGATCGGACGTGACCCGCTGTCGCAGGCGCTGGCCGTTGCGGGAACGACGTTCGGCACGCAGTTGGGCCGACACAGACGCAGCCGGGCCGAGGCCGGCGTGGCCCGCGAACTGCGGCTGTCGCCAGGCGCAACACGGCTCGCGGATTCCAATCGTGGATCGCAAAGGAAAGGGGCGGTCTCCCGCCCCTTTCCGGTTCCGCCAATCAGCAACCGGGCGAGCAGATGGCCCAGCAACGCGAATCCGGATCGTCCGGGTCGCAACTGCTGCAGCACGGCCGCGCGAATGCGCTGAGGCTGACACTGAGACCCAAGCCGAACGCGAAGCAAGCCAGCAATGCCTTGGTGCGGGACTTCCTATTCATCGCCTTCTCCTATGCTGATGGGACGACCGGGGCTCTCCTTCCCCCGCCGTCTGGGGCGCCGACGGCGGATGCCGTCCAGCGCGGTTCGCCGCGGCTCCTTCCGCAGCCGGTTCGGTTCCGCGACGCGGGCTTCGTTCAAGCCCCAAGCGCGGGAGATCCCGATGCCTCGCCGTGCCGGTCGTGCACCGATCATCGAAGCGCGCTACGCCTTGGCTTCGCGCACGGCGCGCCGCACAGGGCCTTGGCGAAGACGCAGTCGTTGGCGCCTGCGCATGCAGGAGCGATGTGCAGGCAAGCGCGTCGCGTGCATTGGCGGTGCGGGAATATCCGCTCGCAGACGCAGCGGCAGGTCGCCCGGCCGGCGTTCGCAGCGAAAACAAAGGCGACTCGCGGCGACACGGCGGCCGCCCGGACATGGAACGGGCCTCGCAAGGCACGACAGTGATGAGGCAGCCCATCCAAGCTGATACGGACATCCTTGTGTCCCCTGGCGGCTCCAGGCCGATACCCGGATGCCGAATCGAACCCTAGCGGCGCACGGCGCCCGGAAACGCGTCCCGAATCACACAACCGGATGCCGGGAGCCCGCATCGGCCGTGACTCCAGGTGCCGGCACTCGAGGCTGCCGCGTTCCAATCGCGCAGGGAGCAACGCCGGGGCGCGGACGCGACGCAGCGGAAAGTACGAGACCGGGCAGCGCTTGCTTCGATGCCGTCGTCGGGACTCAGCGGGACGCTACGGCACCTGTGGTCAGCGCCGCCCGCTCGGTGGATTCGGCTCGACGCCGTCGAAGCGGGCCGGGCCCGCGATGCCTTGGTCGATGCGACCGGCATCGGGACCTTGCCGCGCTTACGGCAAGGCCCCCGTCGTCACGGCGATAGCCGCGACGGATTCAGCGCGGACTCACTCCCACTCGATCGTAGCCGGCGGCTTACCGCTGATGTCGTAGACCACGCGCGAGACGCCGCGCAGTTCGTTGATGATGCGGTTGGACACCGTGCCGAGGAAATCGTACGGCAGGTGCGCCCAATGCGCGGTCATGAAGTCGATGGTCTCGACCGCGCGCAACGCGATCACCCACTCGTAGGCGCGGGCGTCGCCGACCACGCCGACCGATTTCACCGGCAGGAACACCGCGAAGGCCTGGCTGGTCTTGTCGTACAGACCGGCCTTGCGCAGTTCGTCGATGAAGATGTGGTCGGCCTTGGCCAGCAGCTCGGCGTATTCGCGCTTCACTTCGCCGAGGATGCGCACGCCCAGGCCCGGACCCGGGAACGGATGGCGATACACCATCTCGCGCGGCAGGCCGAGTTCGACGCCGAGGCGGCGCACTTCGTCCTTGAACAACTCGCGCAGCGGCTCGACCAGGCCGAGCTTCATGTGCTCGGGCAGGCCGCCGACGTTGTGATGGCTCTTGATGACGTGAGCCTTGCCGGTTTTGCTGCCGGCCGACTCGATCACGTCGGGATAGATCGTGCCCTGTGCCAGCCACTTGGCGTTGGCGAGCTTGTTCGACTCTTCGTCGAAAATGTCGACGAACAGGTTGCCGATGATCTTGCGCTTGGCTTCCGGGTCGCTGACCCCGGCGAGCTTGTCGAAGTAGCGGTCGGCGGCATTGACGCGTACGACCTTGACGCCCATGTGCTCGGCGAACATCGCCATCACCTGGTCGCCTTCGTTGTAGCGCAGCAGGCCGGTGTCGACGAACACACAGGTCAGCTGGTCGCCGATGGCCTTGTGCAGCAACGCGGCCACGACCGAGGAGTCGACGCCGCCGGACAGGCCGAGGATGACCTCGTCGCTGCCGACCAGGGCGCGTACGCGCTCGATCTGGTCTTCGATGATATGCGCGGCGGTCCACAAGGTCTGGCAGCCGCAGATGTCGACCACGAAGCGGCGCAGCAGGGTCTGGCCCTGCTTGGTGTGGGTGACCTCGGGATGGAACTGCACGCCGTACCAGCGACGGGCGTCGTCGGCGAAGGCGGCGACCGGGATGCGGTCGGTCTTGGCAGTGACGACGAAACCTTCCGGCGCCTTGGAGACGTGGTCGCCGTGGCTCATCCACACGTCGAGACGCGGCGGCGAGCCCGGATGGTCCTTCAGGCCGTCGAACAAGCGGCAGTGCGCGACCAGCGACACTTCGGCATGGCCGAATTCGCGTTGGTCCGCGGCCTCGGTTTCGCCGCCGAGCTGCTTGGCCATGGTCTGCATGCCGTAGCAGATGCCCAGGATCGGCAGGCCGGCGTCGAAGACCTGCTGCGGCGCGCGCGGCGAGCCGTGCTCGGTGGTCGACTCGGGGCCGCCGGAAAGAATGATGCCCTTGGCGCCGTAGGCGGCGATTTCGGCCGGATCGTGGTCCCAGGCCCAGATTTCGCAATACACGCCGAGTTCGCGGATGCGGCGCGCGATCAGCTGGGTGTACTGCGCGCCGAAGTCGAGGATCAGGATCTTGTCGCTATGGATATCGGTCATGGAGCCGGCAACGAATGGAGGGGAGTGAGGAACGAGACGAGCAAAAGCGGCTTCGGAATAGACGAAGAGGAGCGGGACACTCGTTCCTCACTCCTCTTCATTCGTTCCTGGACTTCAACCCGCCCGGTAATTCGGCGGTTCTTTAGTGATCTGTACATCGTGGACGTGGCTTTCGCGCGCACCGGCGTTGGTGATGCGCACGAAGCTGGGCTTCTTGCGCATGTCCTCGATGGTCGCGCAGCCGACATAACCCATGGTCGCGCGCAGACCGCCGGCCAACTGGTGCACCACGCCGTGCAGCGGGCCGCGATACGGCACGCGGCCTTCGATGCCTTCGGGCACGAGCTTGTCGGCGTCGGACGCGTCCTGGAAATAGCGGTCCTTGGAGCCCTGCTCCATCGCGCCGAGGCTGCCCATGCCGCGGTAGCTCTTGTAGCTGCGGCCCTGGAACAGTTCGATATCGCCCGGCGCTTCCTCGGTGCCGGCGAACAGGCCGCCGACCATGACCGTGGAGGCGCCGGCGACCAGCGCCTTGCCGATGTCGCCCGAATAGCGGATGCCGCCGTCGGCGATCAGCGGAATGCGGTCCTGCAGAGCCTCGGCGACCATCGCCACCGCGGTGACCTGGGGCACGCCGACGCCGGCGACCACGCGCGTGGTGCAGATCGAACCGGGGCCGACGCCGACCTTGACCGCGTCCGCGCCGTGATCCATCAGCGCCAATGCCGCGTCGCCGGTGACGATGTTGCCGCCGATGACCTGCAACTGCGGGAAGCGGGTCTTGACCCACTTGACCCGGTCGAGCACGCCCTGCGAATGGCCGTGGGCGGTATCGACCACGACCACGTCCACGCCGGCCGCAGCCAGCGCTTCGACGCGCGCTTCGGTGTCGCCGCCGACGCCGACCGCCGCGCCGACCAGCAGCCGTTCGGCGCTGTCCTTGGCGGCGTTGGGGTTGTCGGTCTTCTTCTGGATGTCCTTGACCGTGATCAGGCCGCGCAGCTCGAAGCCGTCGTTGACCACCAGGATCTTCTCGATGCGGTGACGGTGCAGCAGCTGCAGCACTTCGTCGTCGCTGGCGCCTTCCTGCACCGTGATCAAGCGGTCGCGCTTGGTCATGATGTGGCGCACCGGATCGTCGAGCTTGGTCTCGAAGCGCATGTCGCGGCTGGTGACGATGCCGACCAGCTGGCCGCCGTCGACCACCGGCACGCCGGAGATGTTGCGCGCACGGGTCAGCTTGAGCACTTCGCCGATGGTCGTTTCCGGACCGACGGTGAACGGCTCGCGGATCACCCCGGCCTCGAACTTCTTGACCTGGGCGACCTGCGCGGCCTGGGCTTCCAGGCTCATGTTCTTGTGGATGATGCTGATGCCGCCGAGCTGGGCCAACGCGATCGCGAGGCGGGCCTCGCTGACGGTGTCCATCGCCGCCGACAGGATCGGCAAGCGAATCGACAGGTCGCGGGTCAGGCGGGTCGAGAGGTTTACGTCCTTAGGCAGGACGATCGAATGCGCGGGGACGAGGGACACATCGTCGTAAGTAAGCGCTTCAGCCTGGATGCGCAGCATGGGCGGGCCCGGGAGGATGAAGCGCGCCATTCTAACCCGAAACGCCCCCTCCTTGCCCGCTGCGCCAACGGAAAGAGGCGTTCTGCGGGTGGGGGGAAGGTGGCCGTTAAGCCTCACCTGAGGCCGGCGAGGCAGTCTGCAACCGTCATTCCCGCACAGGCGGGAATCCAGGGCTTTCGAGCAAGAACCACCAAGGTCCGGCCGTTTCTACCGCAGACCTCCGGAAACCGCCAACTGAAGTCTCTGGATTCCCGCCTGCGCGGGAATGACGGCTTGGGAGTACCCATCCAACCCGCCCGGCGCCCCGCGACGCGGTGCCTTCAGCCGACTTTGTCCGCGGCCTCGGCCGCTTCCAGGGTGTTCTGCATCAGGGTCGCGACCGTCATCGGCCCGACCCCGCCCGGCACCGGGGTGATCCAGCTGGCGCGCTGGGCGGCGGCGTCGAAGCCGACGTCGCCCACCAGGCGGCCGTCGTCGAGCCGGTTGATGCCGACGTCGATGACCACCGCGCCCGGCTTGACCCACTCGCCCGGGATCAGCTGCGGACGGCCGACCGCGACCACCAGGATGTCGGCGCCGCGCACCGAGGCCTCCAGGACCTCGGGCGGGGTGAATTTGTGGCAGCTGGTGACGGTGCAGCCGGCGATCATCAGCTCCAGCGCCATCGGCCGGCCGACATGATTGCTGACCCCGACGATGGTCGCGCTCTGCCCGCGCACCGGGCGGTCGGTATAGCCGAGCAAGGTGGTGATGCCGCGCGGCGTGCACGGGCGCAGGCCGAACTGGCGCAGGACCAGGTGGCCGACGTTTTCCGGGTGGAAGCCGTCGACGTCCTTGCGCGGGTCGATGCGGTGGATCAGCGCGGTGGCGTCGCGGCGGTCCGGCAGCGGCAGTTGCACCAGGATGCCGTGGACCTCGGGATCGGCGTTCAGCCGGTCGATCAGGGCCAGCAGCTGCTCGTCGCTGGTATCGGCCGGCAGGTCGTAGTCGATCGCACGGATCCCGACCTTCTGCGCGGCACGGCGCTTGTTGCGCACGTAGACGCTGGAGGCCGGGTCGTTGCCGACCAGCACCACCGCCAGACCCGGCCGCGACTGGCCCGCGGCGATGCGCGCATCGACCTGGGCCTTGAGATTGTCGAGCAGATCCTCGGCGATGCGCTTGCCGTCGAGGATGCGGGCCGGATGCGCCGAATGGGGTGTGGACGTCATGCGAGGTCGGATGCGCTGCGGTAGAGTCGAAGCCGCGCATTATCCCCTATTCCCACCCGCGTTTTTTGCCGGGTCACCGCGAGCGCCGCCATGAGCCATACCCCGCCCCCCGACCATCCCCCGCAGGACCACGAGACCCTGGCGATCGAGGCCGCCGCCTTCCGGCGCCTGATTGCCCATCTGATGCACGAACGCAGCGACGTGCAGAACATCGACCTGATGATCCTGGCCGGCTTCTGCCGCAACTGCCTGGCCGACTGGTACCGCGAAGCCGCCGACGCGCGCGGCATCGCCATGAGCAAGGACGAAGCCCGCGAGGCCGTCTACGGCATGCCGTTCGCGCAATGGAAGGCGCAGCACCAGAAAGACGCCACTCCGGAGCAGTTGGCCGCCTTCGAGGCCGCGCAGAAACAGCACGGCTAATCCTGCTTCGGCGGCTCCAGACCGTCGGCTTTGCCGCGCCGCTTTTGGGTAGGAGCGGCGCGAGCCGCGACAAAACGAAGCGACGAACGCAAGCGCAATGACCGGAGCCGAGACATTCCGGCTCCGCACTGCGTAGCCAGGCTTCGGACAGTGACGTGGCGTTAAACCTCTTCGTTTGGTCGCGGCTTGCGCCGCTCCTACCCTAAGAGCATGCCGTTGCCGTTGCCGTTGCCGTTGCCGTTGCCGCGATTTTGATCTGCTTTGCCGCTTTTCCGGTCAAGTGGAGACCCGTAGGGCGGCGCACAGGACGTGCGCCGTTTTTCGATAAGACAGGGACGTCTTATCGAAAAATCCCGGCGCGGGCATCGCACTCGTGGCCTGTGCCCTTGCAAGGAGAGCCCTTTTCTTTGGTTAGCTTTGACCGAAGGGAATCCAGACGGACTTTTGGGCTTAGCAAAAGAAAGTAACCCGGCCGCGTCAGCGGACGGAAGCTCTGCTCTTGCTCGATCAACGCAATCTTGCGAATCCGCCCCTGTAGGAGCGAAGTAAGTCGCGACCAAAGGATGCGCAGGGACCGCAAGGCCGATGCCATCCAATCGAAGCGACATGCTTTCCCGGGTAGGAGCGGCGCGAGCCGCGACCGCGCCGCGACCGTTCTTGCGGCGCATCTCACTTGCAAGATCAAACGCCAAAAGCCTCCGCCACTAAAGCGGCGGGTTACTTTCTTTTGTCATAAGCAACAAAAGAAAGGTAACCAAAGAAAAATGCTTTTCTTTGAATCACCAGCCCGCACGCGCGTTGCCGACGCAGGGACTTTTCATACGGGACATCCCTGTCCCGATGAAAAACGGCGCGCATCCTTGCGCGCCGCCCTTTGGGTCTTCTATAGCCTTCGCTAGTGCGAGGCTACGCACAGCAACAGCAACAGCAACAGCCAAGGCGTCGGCATCGAAAAGGACCGCGCCAACTTGGAGCACCGCGGTCGCGGCTCGCGCCGCTCCTACCCTTCGCGAAAGTACGCGGCTTCGATGACCGACGACAGCGATGCAAGCTCTGCGCGTTCCGCGGTCGCGGCTCGCGCCGCTCCTACAGGAATATTGGCGCTCACTCCTGCTGCGGCCGCACTCCCGGCGCATTCGGATTCGGGCAACGCGGCACGCCCGAGCCCACCACGCACTGCACGCAGCAGCCCTGCGGGGTCGGCGCCGGCGGCGCCATCTGCGGGACGTACAAGGGAATCGCCGGCGCGAGCTGGGCCAGCGAGGCCTCGGGCTTGAGTTTGAGCAGCGCCGCCCAGTCCAACTTGTTCATGTCGCAGGCAGAAGCCGTGTCGGGCGAACACTCGACCTGGGTCTCGCTGCGCCGGGGCAAGGGCCAGAACTCGCCGTTGCGGTTGACCGCCATGATCCGCATGGTCGCGCCCTGCTGGACGTTGCCGCCGATCAGATAGGCCTTGCCGTCGTTGCCGGGATTGACCGCGACGACGATGTCGCAATGCATGTTGAGCGCGCCGTTGACGCCATCGAGCGCGGCGACCAGGCCTTCGTAACCGTAGACGCGGTTGCCCGAACGCACCGCGCACAACAGATCGCCCGCCGCGGGGCGCGCGGTGCTCGGGTCCAGGTACTGGAACGGGCTCTGGTCGGGCGTGCGGTAGGCATCGCGGACGTAGTCGTAATGACTGGCGGACGGCCGGAACCCGGGGACCGCGGCTTTCATCATCACGTAGGACACGAACGCGGCCGACCAGGGGTTATCGACCAGGAAGGCCCGGCAGGCGACCGCCGGATAGCTGCCGCCATAGGGATCGCTGCATTGGGTCGCGCCGGCGAAACCCGCCATGCGCTGCAGCAGACCGGTGTCGCGCCAGTAACTGACGGTGCGGCGCCAGGTCTCGGTGGCGCCGTCCTCGAGCCGGCTGGTCTCGGCTTCGCTGAGGGTCGCGCTGGCCAGGCGCCCCTGCACGTCGATGAAGGGACGGAACCATTGCAGGTTCTCGGTGCAGGCGGCCGCGGCGATGCGGGTGGCCGCATCCGGCGCTGCAGTCTGCCCGCGCAACGCCGGACAGGCGTCGGCGGCGACGGCGGCACCCGCCGACAACCACAGACAGGCGAACACGAGCGAACGGAACATCGGCACTTCTCCAAGGCGGTGCCGTGCGGCACGGCGAAACGACGGTACGGTCCGTCGAACGACGACGCCGCGTGGGGTGGCGGCATGATCGATCAATCGGCCGCCCTTGCCCAGCCTATGGATCGCCTGTGCAAGTCGTGTGATAGCCGCAGCGCTGGCGAGATACCGACGCCGCGGGTTATCGTCGCCCGAATAGCACCGCGCGCGCGCAATCCAACGCCCGCGCTCCCTTGCCCGCCTTGGAAGGCCCCGCATCGATGGCTCGTAATCCGCGTCTGCTCCCATCCGTCACCATGCTGGCCGGCGTCGCCGCGGCCGGTTATCTCAGCGTCTGCGGCTGGCTCTACTTCAAGCAGCGCGATTTGCTGTATTTCCCGCAGAACACGCGTCTGGGAGTGTCGATGACCGACTACACGGTCAAGCACGGCAGCGTGGTCCTGCGTGGTTGGCGGCTCAACGCCGGCCAGGGCAAGGCGCTGATCTATTTCGGCGGCAACGCCGAACGCATCGAGAACATGCGCGAGTCGCTGGCGCAGTGGTTTCCCGACCGCACTATCTACCTGGTCTCGTACCGCGGTTTCGGCGCCAGCGACGGCCGCCCCGAGGAATCGGCGCTGTTCGCCGATGCGCTGGCGGTGTTCGATCAAGTCGCGCGCGAGCACCCGGGGCAGCCGGTCGCCATCGTCGGCCGCAGCCTCGGCAGCGGCGTCGCCAGCTACGTGGCCGGCCATCGCCCGGTCGAACGCCTGGCCTTGGTGACGCCGTTCGACAGCCTGCGCGAGACCGCGCAGGCCCATTACCGCTGGCTGCCGACGCGTTGGCTGGTCAAGGACCGCTACGATTCGGTGACCCACCTGCGCAACTATTTCGGCCCGGTCCTGGTGGTGCGCGCGACCGCCGACGATGTGATTCCGGCGCCGAACACCCAACGCCTGATCCACTCGCTGCAGACCCGGCCGCAAGGCGTCGACGTGGTGCAACTGGAAGGCGCCGATCACCACAACATCGGCACCTACCCCGCTTACGGCGATTCGCTGCGCGAGTTCATGGATTGAGGACTCGGCCATGCGGCGACGGGCCATTCACCCGACTGCGGTCTCGTACGCGCAGGCGCACGAGATCAGCGACTTCAAGCGGATGCTGTTCGTCAGCGGCCAGATTCCGCAAAGCGACGACGGCGCGCTCGCGGGCGATTTCGACGGCCAATGCCACCAGGCCTGGGCCAATGTCGCGCGCCAATTGGCGGCCGCCGGCATGGACTACAGCCATCTGGTCAAGGTCACGACCTTTCTGACCGATCGCCGCCATCGCCAGCGCAATTACGAGATCCGCCACGAGTTGCTCGGCGAGCACGCCCCGGCGCTGACCGTAATCATCACCGGCCTGTACGAAGAAGGCTGGCTGGTGGAGATCGAGGCGATCGCGGCCGACTGATCCTTACGGCATCCGGCACAGATCGCCGAAGGCTCGCACCAGCGCGGTGCGGTGCAAGGCATCCAGGCGATGCCGCCGCGCCGCAAGTCGCTGGACACGATCGGTCCGCAACACGCAGGCCTCGCCTTGCGCTTCGTGCATGGCCGGCGCGAGCGCATCCAATAGCTCGACATTGAGACGGTCCAGGCGCTCGCGCACCGGTCCCAGGTCGACCGCGGCGGCCGCTCGATGCGCAGGCTCGGCCAGCAAGCGGTACTGGACCAGTTTGTTGGCCTCCATCTGCGCCTTGAAGAAGGCCGTGGCCTGGGCCTCGGTCAGGCCATGCGATGCGGCTTGCGCGCCGAGGCGTTCGAGTTGCTCGCTCTCGCGTGCGGCGTCCTCGACCGGTTTGCCGGAGTGGCGCTTGCTGGCCGCAACCGTGTCGGCGAGCAGCAGGCGTTGGGCGCTGAGCTCGGCGAGGCGGGTCAAGGCCGGCAGGGCCGGCTGCTTCGCGGCGACCGCGCCTGGACACGTCGCCAGGATCAGGGAGATCGCGGCGAGCTTAATGCGCACTGCAAAACGCCTGATAGTCGATATAACCCGGGAACTCGCGACCCGCCGCGCACACCGGGCAATCCGGGTCGGGCGCCAACCGGGTTTCGCGGAAGCGCAGGCCCAGGGCGTCGAAATGCAGCAGACGCCCGGCCAGGGAATCGCCGAGCCCCAGGATCAGCTTGATGACTTCGGTGGCCTGGATCAGCCCGACCACGCCCGGCAACACGCCGAGCACGCCGGCCTCGGCGCAGTTCGGCGCCGCGTCCGGCGGCGGTGGCTCGGGGAACAGGCAGCGATAACAGGGGCGCGCACCGCGATGGCGGCCGGCGTCGAACACGCTGACCTGCCCTTCGAAACGATGGATCGCGCCGTAGACCAAGGGCTTGGCCAGTTTCACGCAGGCGTCGTTGAGCAGATAGCGCACCGGAAAATTGTCGGCGCCGTCGAAGACCACGTCGGCGCCCTCGATCAGCCGCTCGACATTGTCGGCGCTGATGCGCTCGGCGAAGGTTTCCACGCGCACACGCGGGTTCAAGGCCGCCAGCGCGATCCGCGCCGATTCGACCTTGGACACGCCGATGCGGTCCTCGGTGTGCAGGATCTGCCTCTGCAGATTGCTGCGATCGACCACGTCGTCGTCGGCGAGCACCAGGGTGCCGATGCCGGCCGCGGCGAGATAGAACGCCGCCGGCGAGCCCAGGCCGCCGGCGCCGACCATCGCCACGCGCGCGGCCTGCAGCTTGCGCTGCCCGGCCTCGCCGACTTCGGGCAAGCGCAGATGGCGCGAATAGCGGTCGTAGAAATCGCGTTCTTCGTCGGACTGCTCCAGCACCGCGAGCGGCAAACGCTCGGCGATCCAGCGCGAGGTGCCGCCCTCGACCGAGGCCACGCGCGCATAGCCGGCCGCGACCAGGGTCTGCGCGGTGCGCAGCGAACGCGCGCCGGATTGGCAGATCAGGACGATATCGGCGTCGCGGTCGGGCAAGAACGCCGTGGGCTCGGATTCGAGCGCGTCCTTGGCGATGCCACGGGCGTGTTCGGCCTGGCCGCCGGCGCGTTCGTGGGCTTCGCGCACGTCGATCAGGACCGCGCCGGCCTGCTGCCGCCGGCGCGCCTGCTCCGGTGAAATCTGTTCGATGCTCATGCGCGGATTATCCGCTTTCGGATGCTCGTGCGCAGGCGGATCGGTCGCGTCCGCGGCGACGCTGTGTTGCGCCGGCCGTCAGTACGGCAGCACGTCCATCACCGCCCCGTCCGCCAGCGTCTGCGGCCCTTCGGCCACCACCATCAGGGCGTCGGAGTCGGCGGCCGCGCGCAAACGGTGCGAACCGGTGGCCGGATTCGGGTCGACCCGCAGCACGCCCGCGTCGTCGCTGAACAAACGCGCGCGGATGAACTCGCGGCGCGGATGGGTCTTCTCGATCGAGCCGACCAGGCGCGCACGGAACCGCGGGCGCGCCTCGCTGCGGCCTTGGAGGCCGTCGATCAGGGCGCGGCCGAAGGTCATGTAGGTCGCCATCACCGAGACCGGGTTGCCCGGCAGCCCCAGCATGCGCGCCTGGTCCATGCTGCCGAACAGCAGCGGCATGCCCGGGCGCATCTTCACCTTCCACAGATGGATGCGGCCGAATTCGCGCAACACCGCCGGGATGTGGTCCTTTTCGCCGGCAGAGACCGCGCCGCAGGTGAACACCAGGTCGAAGGCGCAGGCGGCATCGCGCAAGGCGATCTCGACTTGTTTCGGATCGTCCGGCAGGCGCGGCCACGCGGTCGGCTCCAGCCCGTCGGCACGCAGCAGGCCCATCAACAAGTCGCGGTTGCTGTCGTAGATCTGCCCGGGCTGCAGGCTCATGCCGGGCTCGACCAGCTCATCGCCGCTGGTGAACACCGCCACGGTCGGCTTGCGCCGCACCCGCAACGACGACAGCCCGAGCGAGGCCGCCAGCGACACCCGCGCCGGGGTCAGCAGCTGTCCGGCCTGCAGGACGCGCTCGCCTTGGCGCACGTCTTCGCCGGCGTAGCGCACGTTCTGGCCGAGCGCGGTGCGCGGCACGCTCACGCGCTCGCCGGCGACGGCGACGTTCTCCTTGATCGCGACCGTGTCGGCGCCGGCCGGCAGCGGCGCGCCGGTGGTGATGCGCACGCACTCGCCGGCAGCGAGCGACCAGCCGCCGTCGAGGCCGGCGAACTGCTCGCCGATCAAGCGCAGCACGGTCTGCTCGCCGGCCAGATCGGCATGGCGAAAGGCGAAGCCGTCCATCGCGCTGTTGTCGAACGGCGGCAAGGACAGCGGCGCATCGACGTCGCCGGCGAGCACGCGGCCGTGGCAACGCGACAAGGCCACGGTTTCGGCTTCGAGCCGGTGCGCGGCGGCGACTTCGGCGACGATCGCCATCGCCTCGTCGAACAACAGGCCGCTCGGGAAATCGTTTATGGGGCCATCGCTCATGGGGGCATCGCTCGCAGTGGTGACGGATCAGCGGCCCGGCGCGTCGTCGGCGACGAAACCGTGGGCGAGCAGATCCTCGGGGCTGTTGAGATTGCCGAAGCGTAGGCCATCGAGGCGCAGCGCCGCCATGCCGAGTGCGGCCTGCAGCTCGCGCACCGCCAACCGTCGCTGCGCCAAGGCCTGGGCCAAGGCCGTACGCAGGGCCGTCACCGGCCACAGCGCGAACAGGGGCTGCACGCCGTCGTCGTCGACCGCATAGGCGCCCTGCCCGTCCTGCGCTTCGATCAGCGCCGACAACAATGGCCGGTCGAGCGCGACCGCATCGACCGGCAGGGTGAATAACCACGGTGTGGTGCAGGCCTCGGCCAGGGCTGCGAGGCCACCGAGCGGCCCGAGGTCGGGCGTCGTATCGCTCAGCGCCTGCAAACCATGCTGCCGATAGCGCGCGAGGTCGCGATTGGCGCTGACCCACACCTGTGCGACCTGCTCTCGATACGCACGCGCCAGGCGCAGTACCTGCGCCTCGCCGTCGCGACGCAGCCAAGCCTTGTCGAGGCCGCCCAGGCGCGAGGCGCGGCCGCCGGCGAGGATGCCCAGGCTGAGGTCGGCGCGTGTGCACTGCATGGCCTCTCCTCGCGTGTCCCGGGCGCTGTAGTCGGCCGCGCCCGCCGGATTTACTTGCCGCGCTTGACGTGGCGGATCAGACGCTTCTTCTTCGCCACCTGGCGTTCGGTCAACACGTTCTTCTTGCCTTCGTAAGGATTGCTGCTGTCCTTGAAGACGAAGCGGATCGGCGTGCCGACCAGCTTGAAGCGCTTGCGGAAGAAGTTTTCCAGGTAGCGCTTATAGGTATCGCCGAGCGTGCGCAGGCGCGTGCCGTGGACGACGAAGGTCGGCGGATTGAGGCCGGCCGGATGGGCGAAGCGCAGCTTGGCCACGTGCCCGCGCACCACCGGCGGCGGGTTGGTTTCGTAGGCCACTTCCATGGCCTTGGTGACTTCGCTGGTGCCGATCTCGGTGGTCGCCGAGGCATGGGCGCGATGGATCGCGCCGAACAGCTCGCGCAGTCCCGAGCCGTGCTTGGCGCTGATCCGCACCTTCTCGGCCCATTCCACGAACGCCAGCTTGCGCATCAGCAGGTTTTCGGTCTGCTGGCGCTGATACTCGGTTTGGCCGTCCCACTTGTTGACCGCAACCACGAGGGCGCGACCGGAGTCGAGCGCATAGCCGAGCACGCTGGCGTCCTGGTCGGTCACGCCTTCGCCGGCGTCGAGCATGACCACCGCGACCTGGCAGTTCTCGATCGCCTGCAGGGTCTTGATGATCGAAAACTTCTCGACCGCTTCCTCGACCTTGGACTTGCGGCGCACGCCGGCGGTGTCGACCAGGCGATACAGACGGCCGTCGCGCTCCATGTCGACCGCGACCGAGTCGCGCGTGGTGCCCGGCACTTCCGAGGCGATCATGCGTTCTTCGCCGAGCAGGCGATTGACCAGGGTCGACTTGCCGACGTTCGGGCGGCCGATGAAGGCCACGCGCACGCGCGAGGGGTCGTTGTCGAGTTCGCTGGTGGTGCCCTCTTCCGGCAGGCGCGCGAACACTTCGGCGAGCAGTTCGTCGATGCCCTGGCGATGAGCGGACGACACCGCGACCGCGTCGCGGATGCCGTAGCGGGCGAAGTCGTTGACCGCGGCGCGCGCGTCGAGGCCGTCGGTCTTGTTGACCACGAGCAAGGTCGGGCGCGCGGTCTTGCGCAGCCAGGCCAGGATCTCGTCGTCGAGCGCGGAGGCGCCTTCGCGGCCATCGACCAGGAACAGCACCAGATCGGCTTCCTCGGCGGCGGCGCGCGCCTGGCGCGCGGTCGCGCCGGCCAGGCCCTCGTCTTCGCCGGCGATGCCGCCGGTGTCCACGACCGCGAACGGGCGCTGGCCCTCGGGCCGGCACACACCGTAGTGACGATCGCGGGTGACGCCGGGTTCGTCGTGGACGAGCGCGTCGCGGCTGCGCGTGAGCGCATTGAAGAGCGTGGATTTTCCGACGTTGGGACGGCCAACGAGGGCGACTAAGGGAAGCATGTGTTTGAAGCCGGGAATGGAGAATGGGGATTCGGGATCGCAGGCGCGCGGCTGTGGGACAGCGGCGCCGGCCTGGAAACCCATCGGCGCGAGGCTGCCGAAACAGGCGCCATAGTGCCAGAGCGGGCGCGAAGACGCTTTCGCACGGCCGCCGGCCGCTACCGCGAGGACTCCGGAAGCAGGCATCCGAGGCCTGGGTTCGGCACCGATCAGGGGCACCGATCAAACGAACGGCCCGGCACGGCTTGCGCCGCCCGGGCCGCGAGTACTGCTGGAAACGAGGGTCAGGGCTGGCCCGGACTCTCGTATCCCGGACTCACTGCAACTTGAACGCCGTCAGCTCACCTTCGACGTTCTGCACGATCAGCACGCCGTCGGCGACCACCGGAGCGGCACGCAGCAGCTTGCCGCCGACGCGCGCACGCGCGGCGAACTCGCCGTTGTCGAGCTTGAGCCAGTGCACGTAGCCGTCGAAATCGCCGACCACGGCGTAATCGCCCTGCACCGCCGCGCCGGTCAGGCTGCGACGCGCCAAGCCGGGCTGCTGCCACAACGCGCTGCCGCCGGACTTGTCGAGGCCGAACACCAGGCCGGCCGGGTCGCTGACGACCAGACGGTCGCTGGCGACGCCGAGACGGCCCACGCTGCCGTGTTCGCTGACCCACATCGGCCGGCCGCTCGGGGCGTCGATTGCGATGGTCTGCTTCTTGAAGCTGCTGGCGTACAGGGTGGTGCCTTCCAGGACCGGCGTGCCGTCGACGTCGGCCATGCGGTCGAGTTCGCTGCGGCCTTCCGGCTGCGCGACCGGCAGGTCCCAGGTCGGGCGGCCGTCGGTCGCCGACAAGGCGCTGACGGTGCCGTCGTCGTTGCCGACGAAGACGAAGCCCGGGCCGAGGGTCGGCGAACCGTTGCCGCGCACCGTCAGCATCGGCACTTCATGCACCCAGAACCAGCGACGCTCGCCGCTGGCGGCGTCGAAGGCGGTGACGCGGCCGTCGTTGGAGCGCACGAACACCATGCCCAGGCCGATGGTCGGCGCGGCGATGACTTCGTTGGAAACCTTGGCGGTCCACTTCTGCACGCCGGTGGCCGCGTCGAGCGCGATCACTTCGCCATCGAGCCCGCCGACCACGACCAGGCCATCGCCCGCGCCCGGACCGCCGGACAGACGGATGTCCTTGTCCTTCTTGTCCTTGTCGGTGCGCATGGGCTGGAAGTGCCAGACCTGCTTGCCGGTCTGCAGATCGTAGGCGTGCACGCCGCCCTTGACTGCGGCGGCATAGACGCGGCCGTCGGCCACGGCTGGACCCTGGCGAATGCCGATGCGCTCCTCGCCCTTGCCGGCGTTGACCGACCAGATCTTGTCGACCTTGACGCTCGGGGTGATGTCGGTGAGCTCGGTCGGCTCGTTGGGCTTGCCGTCGTCCTTCTTGCCGCCGCCGAACCAACCCTTGATGGTCGTGCAACCGCTGAGCGCGAACGCGCACAGCACGATCGCGGCGGTGTTGCGGACGGCGGGGCGGCCGGAGAACCTGTTTTCAGCGGACTTCATCAAGACTTGGCCTCGGGCTTGGCCGGCGTGCCGCCGGCTTCGGTGAGCTTGAGTTCGAGCAGGCGGCGACGCGGCGAGGCCTCGTCGAGCTTGGCGAGCGCGGTGCCGTAATCGGCCCGGGCGAGTTCGGGCTTGCCGAGCGCGAACTGGGCGTCGCCGCGCACTTCGATCGCCATCGGCGAGGTCGACTTGTCGAGCAACTTGATTGCCTCGGCCGGCTGCTTGGCATCGATCAGCAAGCGCGCCAGGCGCTGCTTGACGATCTCGGCGATGGCGGCGTCCTCGGTCTTGATCCCGCGCAGGGTGGCGATCGCGGCATCGCGCTGGTCGGCATCGACCTGCGACTTGGCCAGGTCGAGCGAGGCCAGGGTCTGGTACATGCCCGGGGGCAGCGCCTTGACCTTGGCCGCGGCGGCCTTGTCCTTCGCTTGCACCGCATCGACCGCGGCCTGGAACTCGGTGGCGGCCTTGCCGTGGGTTTCGAGCTGGTGGTTGCCCCACCACTTCCAGCCGCCGATCGCAGCCAGACCGAGGGCGATGCCGCCGATCAGGCCGGCACCGTTGGCGCGCAACCAGGCCAGTACCCGTTCGCTTTGTTCGTGTTCGTCGAGCAGATCGTCTATCGCCATGAGTACGCCGTAGGCCGCCGTGCTAGGTCCTCGCCCGCGAGGGCGAAGCCGAAGTCAATGAGGACCGGCCCGCAACGCGGGCCGGTGATGGTCGCGAACCCGCAGCGCGGATCAATTAGACGCTGGCGCGAGGGAACCGTCAGAGGATAGCGTAAAGCGGGCCACGCTTCCGCGGCTGAACGGCGCCAGATCGACCGACTCGCCGGTCTTGCGGACTTCCACGCCGGAGGCGTTGCCGAGCTTGACGTAGCCGACCTCGCCGAGGGTGTAGCTGCGCACCTGGCCGGCCTGGACGGTGCCCTCGTCGAGCACCTGGCCGCCGGTTCCGCGCACTTGCATCCAGCTTTCGCCGGTGAAATTCAGGGTCAGGGTCTTGCTGGCCTGGATCTGCGACAGCGCCGGCGCCATCGAGGCGACCAGGGGCGTGCGCTGCGGCGGCGTGGCCGCGGCCTTGGACGATTGCGTGGTCTGCGCCGCGCCGTGCTCGGCACCGACCGGGTTCGCGGGCATTTCCAGCGATTGCACGTTGCCGCTGTTGCTCAGGTGCGGCCGCGTCGCCAGGATCACCGGCACCGTGATCGCCGCGGTCATCACGATGTAGATGGCGCGGCGGGTGGTCTGTTCGTACACGCGGCGGTAGCGCGGCGTGTGGGTATGGCTGATCAGTTCCGACGGTGCGGTCGAAGCGAGCGGTGTGCCGCTGAGCTGGTCTTCCAGATCGATGCCGACCAGACGCGCGTAGCTGCGCAATTGGCCGCGCACGAAGACCGGCGCACCGGTGCTCGCGGTATCGTCGTTTTCCAGCGACTGCACTACCCGCGACGGCATTTTCAGCCGTGCCGCGACGTCTTCGATGGACAGCCCCGCTGCCTCGCGGGCCTGTTTCAGACGCGCGCCACAGCTTCCGCCGCCTTCAGGCGCGAATTCGTTCGACTGCATCTTCACCTACCGCCATCCCCCGTTCCGGAGCCCTGCGCGTCAGGGAACTCCGCCCTCATTCGCTGAACGTATCTTGCGGCGGCAGCCGTGTCGCCGAGTTTTTGTTCGATCTGTGACGCAGTCATCAGCGCTTCAGCTGTGATTGGCTCAACGGCCAGCCGGCGTTCAGAAAAGGCCCTCGCCTCGAAGGCATTGCCCAAACGCAGCTGCCGCTTGGCCATCGCGCCCAGCGCCATGGCGTTGGTCGGCTCGAGCGAGATCGCCAGACGCAGGTCGCGATCGGCGCGCTCGCCCTGCCCCAGCGTGTCGGCGCAGGCGCCGCTGTTGGCCAGCACCACCGCCGGGGTCCCGTAGCGCGGATCCGCCAGGGCTTTGTCGAACCAGGTCAGGCCCTCGCTGGCGCGGTTGTTCGCGCACAGCCAGACGCCGTAGTTGTTGAGTGCGGCGCCGCGGTCGGGCGCCAGTTCGGCGGCCTTGCGGTAATGGGCGCCGGCCTGGGCGTTGTTGCCGTCCTGCTCGGCCATCACCGCCAGCAGGCTATAGGCCTCGGCCGATTTCGAATCGAACTGCAGGGCCTGCTTGATCTCGGAGCGGGCCTTGTCGCGGTCGCCGGCCATCAGATGGCTCTGCGCGGACTGGATGCGGCCCAGCGCGCTGGCTTCGCCGCCGCTGCGGCCGCCGCGCTTGTCGCCGATGTCGTACTCCACCGCCGTCTGCTTGAAGCCTTTGCGCTCCATGTTCGGACGGATGAAGCTGAGCCGGTTGCAGGCGCTCGCCGCGAGAACGACGACGGTCAACAGGACGATGGTGCGCACGGCGCGGACGCGCGGCGCGGCGGGAAGGCGGTTCGATGCGGTGGAGCGCGGAACCTCAGGCAGCAGCATCGCCGACATCCTGGTCGAGGCCTTGGGCTTGCAGTTGTTTACGGAAGTCGGCCTGGCGCCGGGTGCGGTCCATGACCTGACCCTTGAGCTGGCCGCAGGCCGCGTCGATGTCGTCGCCGCGGGTGCGGCGCACCGGCGCGATCATGCCGGCATCGTTGAGCAGTTTCTGGAACGCGCGAATGGCGGTCTCGTCCGGTCGCTCGAAGCGGGTGCCCGGGAACGGGTTGAACGGAATCAGGTTGACCTTGGCGGCGTCCTTCATCTGCACCGCGTTGTCGAACTGGCGCAGCAGACGGACCAGCTGGCGCGCGTGGGTCGGTTGATCGTTGACGCCCTTCATCAGGGTGTACTCGAAGGTCACCGAGGTGCCGCGCTTGCGCAGCGCGTAGCGCACGCAGGCGTCCATCAACTGCTCGATCGGGTATTTCTTGTTGAGCGGCACCAGCTCGGTGCGCAGCTCGTCGTTCGGCGCGTGCAGCGACACCGCCAGCGAGACGTCGCTGACTTCGCCGAGCTTGTCGATCATCGGCACCATGCCAGCGGTCGACAGGGTCACCCGCTTGTTGGCCAGGCCGTAGCCGAGGTCGTCGCGCATGATGCTCATGGCGCGCACGACGTTGTCGAAATTCATCAGCGGCTCGCCCATGCCCATCATCACCACGTTGGTGAGCTTGCGCTGCTGGTGCGGGACGTTGCCGAGGTGACGCGCCGCCACCCAGACCTGGCCGATGATCTCGGCGGTCGACAGGTTGCGGTTGAAGCCCTGGGTCGCGGTCGAGCAGAACTGGCAGTTCAGCGCGCAGCCGACCTGCGAGGACACGCACAGCGTGCCGCGGCCCTTGTCGGGGATGTACACCGCCTCGATGGCGTTCTTCGCGTCCATGCCGAGCAGCCACTTGTGGGTGCCGTCGGTGGAGGGCTTGTCGAAGATGACCATCGGCGCGCGCACTTGCGCATGCGCCTCGAGCTTGCCGCGCAGGGCCTTGCCCAGGTCGGTCATGTCGTTGAAGTCGGTGACGTAGCGGTGATGGATCCACTTCATCACCTGGTGCGCGCGATAGCGCTTTTCGCCCAGCGTCTGCTCGAAGAAATCCTCGAGTTGCACGCGGTCGAAATCGAACAGGTTGGTCTTGCCGTTGTCGGGCACGACGGTGCCGGCCGAAGCCGGCGCCGCCGCGTTACCGACCAGCACGCTCGGGATCGCGCCCGGGGTGCCGGCGACATCCGCGCGCGCGGCCGCGGTTTCCGTCGCCTGCGCGGTGCCGGCAAGAGGAAGATCGTTGGCGTTGTCGCGGATGTCGTTCACTGGCGTGCTCTAAGGTTTCGCTTAGCGCGCGTAGACGTCGGTGGCCGGGAAGAAGTACGCGATTTCGATCGCGGCATTCTCCAGGCTGTCCGAACCGTGCACGGCGTTGGCGTCGATGCTGTCGGCGAAGTCGGCGCGGATCGTGCCCGGCGCTGCGTCCTTCGGATTGGTGGCGCCCATCAGCTCGCGGTTCTTGAGCACGGCGTTGTCGCCCTGCAGCGCCTGGATCATCACCGGACCGCTGATCATGAACTCGACCAGGGCGGCGAAGAACGGACGCTCGCGGTGCACGGCGTAGAAACCTTCGGCTTCCTGCTTCGAGAGGTGCTTCATCTTGGCGGCGACGACCTTCAGGCCGGCCTTCTCGAAACGGGTGTAGATCTCGCCGACTACGTTCTTGGCAACGGCGTCGGGCTTGATGATGGACAGGGTGCGCTCCAGCGCCATGGAAAGTCTCCGGGTAGGCGGGCCGCTTACGGTCGGCCCGAGAATAACAGAAAACCCGCGACGGGACGCGGGTTTAGCCGATATGGCTGCGGTAATTCTAACGGAATAATCACTTGGTTTACATCCTCCCGCAGGCCAGCGCGAGGGCTCAGACGGCTCCGAGATTGACGATTCCCGGGAGCCGGACTAGCATCAAACAAGCGTTTGATTCAGGCCGCCGCGGCGGTCGTCCAGGAGTAGCCCGCACCTCATGAGCACGACCGCCCATTTTTCGACCAAGGACCGCATCCTCGGCGCCGCCGAAGAGCTGTTCGCCCAGTTCGGCTTCACCGGTACCTCGCTGCGCCAGGTCACCAGCCGCGCCGACGTCAACATCGCCGCGGTCAATTACCACTTCGGCAGCAAGGAAAACCTCGTCAACGAGGTGTTCCGCCGGCGCATGGACGAGATGACCGAGCAACGCATGGGCGCGCTCAAGACCGCGGTCGAACAGCACCCCGGCGAGCTCGAACCGATCCTGGCCGCCTTCGTCGAACCCGCCCTGGCCCTGGCCCAGGACCGCAACGGCGGCGGCGCCTTCGTGCGGGTGATCGCCCGCGCCTACGCCGAGAAGAACGACAGCCTGCGCAAATTCCTCTCCGACCACTACGGCCATGTCCTGCGCGAATTCGCCAAGGCCATCGCCGGCGCGGTGCCGAACCTCAGCAAAGAGGAGCTGTACTGGCGCCTGGACTTCCTGGCCGGTTCGCTGACCTATGCCATGGCCGATTTCGGCCTGATCAAGCGACCCGCCGGTGTCACCGAAGCGGCGCACCGTGAGCGTGCGGCCCGCGAACTGATCCGTTTCGCCGCCGCCGGCTTCAAGAGCTGAGCGGCGCCGGATGCCGGTCCCGGCGGGGACCGGCATCGCCGGACGGCCTCGCGCTGCCGGTCGTTCCCGGACTGCCTCCCGGACCTCTCTCCGGGCTCCCGCCCTCTCCCCTCGCCCACATCCAAGATTTCCGTTTTTCTTCAAGGAGTTGTAGACGATGTCTAAGCAATTGCTTGTCCGCCGTGCCGCGGTCCTCGGGGCCGGCGTCATGGGCGCCCAGATCGCCGCGCACCTCACCAATGCCGGCGTCGACACGGTGTTGTTCGACCTGGCCGCGAAGGAAGGCGACCCCAACGGTATCGTCAACAAGGCCATCGCCAACCTGGCCAAGCTGAGCCCGGCGCCGCTGGCCAGCAAGGCTCTGGCCGAGCGCCTGACCGCCGCCAACTACGACACCGGCCTGGAACAGCTGCGCGGTTGCGACCTGGTCATCGAGGCCATCGCCGAGCGCATGGACTGGAAGCAGGACCTGTACAAGAAGATCGCCGACTACGTGCCCGACCATGCCGTGCTGGCTTCCAACACCTCCGGCCTGGGCATCAACAAGCTCGCCGAAGTGCTGCCCGAGCAGCTGCGCCATCGCTTCCTCGGCGTGCACTTCTTCAACCCGCCGCGCTACATGCACCTGGCCGAGCTGATCCCGGCCAAGACCACCGACGCGGCGGTACTGGAAGGCCTGGAAACCTTCCTGACCACCACCCTCGGCAAGGGCGTGGTGATCGCCAAGGACACCCCGAACTTCATCGGCAACCGCATCGGCGTGTTCTCGATGCTGGCCGCGATGCACCACACCGAGCAGTTCGGCCTCGGCTTCGACACCGTCGACGCCCTGACCGGCCCGGCGATCGGCCGCCCGAAGTCGGCGACCTTCCGCACCGCCGACGTGGTCGGCCTGGACACCATGGCCCACGTCATCAAGACGATGGCCGACACCCTGCCCGACGACCCGTGGCATTCCTACTTCCAGGCGCCGAAGTGGCTGTCGGCGCTGATCGGCAAGGGCGCGCTCGGCCAGAAGACCGGCGCCGGCGTTTACACCAAGCGCGGCAAGGACATCCTGGTGCTGGATCTGAAGGCGCAGGATTACCGCGCCTCGGCCGGCGAGCTCGACGCCGACATCGCCGCCCTGCTCAAGGAAAAAGACCCGGCCAAGAAGTTCGCCGCGCTGCGCGCCAGCGAACATCCGCAGGCGCAGTTCCTGTGGGCGGTGTTCCGCGACAGCTTCCACTACAGCGCCTTCCACCTGGAAACCATCGCCGACACCGCGCGCGACGTCGATTTCGCCATGCGCTGGGGCTACGGCTGGTCGCTCGGCCCGTTCGAGACCTGGCAGGCCGCGGGCTGGAAGCAGGTCGCCGACTGGATCGCCGAGGACATCGTCGCCGGCAAGGCCATGGCCAGCGCACCGCTGCCGAACTGGGTGTTCGACGGCCGCGACGGCGTGCACGGCAAGGACGGCAGCTACAGCCCGGGCCGTAATGCCCAGGTGCCGCGCTCGTCCAACCCGGTGTACGCGCGCCAGCGCTTCCCCGACGCGCTGCTCGGCGAGCGTTTCTCGCAGGGCCAGACCGTGTTCGAGAACGACGGCATCCGCCTGTGGGCCGACGACGGCGACGACATCGCCGTGATCAGCTTCAAGACCAAGATGCACACGGTCAACGACCACGTGCTCAACGGCATCCAGGAAGCCATCGCCATCGCCGAGAAGAAGTTCAAGGGCGTGGTGATCTGGCAGCCGAAGGAGCCGTTCTCGGCCGGCGCCGACCTGTCCGGCGCGCTGGGTCTGCTGCAGGCCGGCGACCTCAAGGGCTTCGAGGCGATGGTCGCCAACTTCCAGGCCACCAGCCAGCGCATCAAGTACTCGCTGGTGCCGGTGGTCGCGGCGGTGCGCGGCCTGGCGCTCGGCGGCGGTTGCGAGTTCCAGATGCATTCGGCGCGCACGGTGTTCGCGCTGGAAAGCTACATCGGCCTGGTCGAGGCCGGCGTCGGCCTGCTGCCGGCCGGTGGCGGCCTGAAGGAGTTCGCGGTGCGCGCCTCCGACGCGGCCGGTCCGGGCGGCGACGTGTTCGCCGAGCTCAAGACCGCGTTCGAGAGCGTGGCGATGGGCAAGGTCTCGGCCTCGGCCTTCGAAGCGCGCGAACTCAAGCTCGCCCGCGACGGCGACGGCGTCGTCTTCAACGCTTTCGAACTGCTGCACGTGGCCAAGGCGCAGGCGCGCGCGCTGGCCGAAAGCGGCTACCGCCCGCCCCTGCCCGGCCGCCGCATCCAGGTCGCCGGCGACGTCGGCATCGCCACCTTCAAGATGCTGCTGGTCAACATGCTCGAAGGCCGCTTCATCTCGCCGCACGACTACGAGATCGCCAGCCGCATCGCCACCGTCATCTGCGGCGGCGAAGTCGATCGCGGTGCGCTGGTCGACGAGGAATGGCTGCTCAAGCTCGAACGCGAGCATTTCGTCGCCCTGGCGCAGATGCCGAAGACCCAAGAGCGCATCGCGCACATGCTCAAGACCGGTAAGCCGTTGCGCAACTGAGCGCAACGGGAATCGGGAATTGAGAATCGAGAATCGTTAAAGCGGGATACGGCGACCGGGCGGGAACCATGAGCGTTTGCTCTTGCGATTCCCGATTCCCGATCCCCGATTCCCGCCTCCGGAGAATCCAATGAGCAAGCAGATCCAGGAAGCCTACATCGTCGCCGCTACCCGTACGCCGGTCGGCAAGGCCCCGCGCGGCGTGTTCCGCAATACCCGTCCCGACGACATGCTCGCCCACGTGCTCAAGTCCGTGATCGCGCAGGCGCCGGGCATCGACGTCAACCGCATCGACGATGCGATCATCGGCTGCGCCATGCCCGAGGGCGAGCAAGGCATGAACGTGGCGCGCATCGGCGTGCTGCTGGCCGGCCTGCCGAACACCATCGCCGCGCAGACCATCAACCGCTTCTGCTCGTCCGGCCTGCAGGCCGTGGCGCTGGCGGCCAACGAAATCCGCCTGGGCAACGCCGACCTGATGCTGGCCGGCGGCACCGAGTCGATGTCGATGGTGCCGATGATGGGCAACAAGGTCGCGCTGAGCCCGTCGGTGTTCAACGACGACCACGTCGCCATCGCCTACGGCATGGGCATCACCGCCGAGAAGGTCGCCGAGGAGTGGAAGATCTCGCGCGAAGACCAGGATGCGTTCGCGCTGGCCTCGCACCAGAAGGCCATCGCCGCGATCCAGGCCGGCGAGTTCAAGAACGAAATCAGCCCGCTCGAAGTCGTCTCGCACGTGCCGGATCTGTCGGGCAATACGATCAAGCTGCGCAAGAGCCTGATCGAACTCGACGAGGGCCCGCGCCCGGACGCCTCGCTGGAAGCGCTTGCCAAGCTCAAGCCGGTGTTCCGCAACGGCCAGTTCGGCGGCAGCGTCACCGCCGGCACCAGTTCGCAGATGAGCGACGGCGCCGCGGCGGTGTTGCTGGCCTCCGGTCAGGCGGTCAAGGACTACGGCCTGACCCCGCTCGCCCGCTTCGTCAGCTTCTCGGTCGCCGGCGTGCGTCCGGAAGTGATGGGCATCGGCCCGATCGCCGCGATTCCGAAGGCGCTCAAGCAGGCCGGCCTGACCAAGGACCAGATCGACTGGATCGAGCTCAACGAAGCCTTCGCCGCGCAGGCGCTGGCGGTGATCCGCGACAGCGACCTCGACCCGTCCAAGGTCAACCCGCTCGGCGGCGCGATCGCGCTCGGCCACCCGCTCGGCGCGACCGGTGCGGTCCGCACCGCCACGATCGTGCACGGTCTGCAGCGCCGTAAGCAGAAGTACGGCCTGGTGACGATGTGCATCGGCACCGGCATGGGCGCGGCCGGCGTGTTCGAAGCGCTGTAATCGGCCGCGGCCCGCGAGCGGGTCTTAGGCACGAGAACCCCGGATCGCTCCGGGGTTTTTCGTTTTCAGATGCCGCGCCTCCGCTTTCAGGGTAGGCGCGGCGCAAGCCACGATCAACCGCAGCGGTGAAATACCACGTCTTTCTCCCGAAGCCAGACTCTCCGGCGCGGCTTGGCAAATGCGCCGGATGTCCCGGCTTCGATCGTACTGCTTGCGAACACGACTTCGCTCAATCGCGGCTTGCGCCGCGCCTACCCTTGAAACCGGACTGCACGAGAGAACGCTGGCATTCAAGCCAAGCGCGTACCGTTAGGCACCGGCCGCTCGAGGGTGGTGATGACCACGCCGTCATCGGTCGGAAAACCGGTCAGCAGGAACTCGGACACGAACGGCCCGATCTGCTTCGGCGGGAAATTGATCACCCCGACGATCTGCCGCCCGACCAGTTCCTCGGCCGAATACAGATCGCGGATCTGCGCGCTGGTCTTGCGCAGGCCGTGCGGGCCGAAGTCGACCCACAGCTTCCAGGCCGGCTTGCGCGCCTGCGGAAATTCCTCGACCTGGGTGACGGTGCCGGCGCAGAGCACGACTTTCTCGAAGTCGCTCCAAGCGATCAGGCCCGCCTCGTCGCTGTTCGTATCGCTCATCCTGGTTTCCTTTCGCTGCGTTCTTTGTAGGCGTCCTTGAATTGCGCCCAGAGGTAGCTCAGTTGCGCCGCCAACAGGCCGGCGGGTTTCATCGCCGAGACCAGGCCGTAATCGGACAGCTCGCGCCAACGCTCGTCGCCGTGGGCAATCGCGGCGGCGACGGTCTCGCCGGCGAAAGTGGTCGGCGCGACGCCGTGTCCACCAAAGGCCTGGGCCAGCCACAGACCCTCGCCGATACGGCCGACCTGAGGCATCTGATGACGCGCATAGCTCATCAAGCCCGACCAGGCGTAGTCGACCCGGGCACCGGCCAATTGCGGAAACACCTTGAGCAGGTCGCGGTAGAGCAAGCGTTTCACCGCTTCAGGCGAGCGATCCAGCACCGAGATGCGTCCACCCCAGAGCAGGCGCGTATCCGGCAGCGGCCGATAGTAGTCGAAGGCGAAACGCGTGTCGTAGACCGCGGCACGTGTATGCAAGGCGCTATCGAGCCGGTCGCCGAGGGGTTCGGTCACCATCACATAGGTCGCGATCGGCATCACCCCGGCATCGACCTCGCGGCGCAGACCGGCCAGGTATCCGCCGCAGGCCAACACGATTTGCTCGGCCTCGATCTCACCGCGTTCGGTCTTGATCCGCCAAGCCGCCCCTTGGCGTTCCAGTGCGAGCGCCGGCGTACGTTCGTGCACGGCGACGCCCAGGTTCTCGGCCAGGCTCGCCAGCCCGTGCGCGTACTTGAGCGGATGAAAATGCAAAGCCTGCGGTTCGAACAGGGCCTCGTGATAGCGCTCGCTGCGCACCTGCTCGCGCAGGCGTTCGCGCGACCACCATTGCCAGTCGACGCCGTAATGCTCGGCCAACAAGGCCTGGCGCGAGCGCAAGACCTCGGGATCGCGAAACCAGTTGGCCCAGATCACCCCGGCCTCGGTGGCATCGCAGGCGATGCCGTGGCGATGGATACGCGAGCGGATCAGCTCGACCGCGTCGGTGGTGCCGGCGTACAGCGCGCGGGCGCGTTGCGGCCCCAACTCGCGCAGCAACGCGTCCTCGCCGCGCGAGAAGCCGCCGAACACGAAGCCGCCGTTGCGGCCCGAGGCGCCGTGACCGATCTCCTGCGCTTCGATCAGGGTCACCTGGCCCAGGTCGCGCTCGGCCAAGCCCAGGGCGGTGTTGAGCCCGGCGAAACCGCCGCCGATCACGCACACCCGCGCTTGGCGCTTTCCTTCGAGCTCGGACCACGAAGGCTGGCGTTCGAGACTGGCGCGGTAATAGCTTTCGGCAGGTATGGACATGAGCGGGTCGCAACGGGTTTGATGATGCCGGTCGGCCGTCGCGGCGACCGGTGCCTGACCGCGCCGCCACACCGAACGCCGAGACGCAGACGATGGAAATCCACCGCGCCGACCTAGCCTACCGCAGACGCAGCCTGTGCCTGCTGGCCGCGCTCCTGGGCGCTTGTGCGATCGGACTGTGGCTGTTGCACGGCTGGCTGCAGACGGTGCAGGCGCATGCGCTGGCGAGCGCGCCACAGGAAGCGCGGCGCTGGCTGCGCGGGGCGATCGCCGCGATGCTGATCATGCCGGCCTTGCCGAGCGTCCTGTGGGGACGCAGCCTGCGCCGGCTCGGCCGGGCCGCACGCGAGGAAGGCCGGTTTCCGCCGCGCGCCTGGAAGACATACCGCGACGTGCGGGTGCTGCGCGAACAGGCCGCATTGCAGTGGTCGCAGCGCAGTGAGCGCCTGGGCCGTATCGCGCAAAGCGCCGCCGGAGCATTCGCCGCGGCGGCCGTAGCGGCCTGGATCTGGCTCAGTTGACCGCGGCCAGTGCTCGAAAACGAAGTGGGCCGCATTCGCGGCCCATGAATCGCACGATCGTGCCCTCGGACGGAGTTACTCGAGGTCTTCGACACCGAGTTCGTTGAGCGCGTTCTGCATCAACTGGCGCGCCGAGTCGCTGAGCTTTTCGTGGTCGAGGGCGTAACGGATCGTGGCTTCGATCAACCCCAGGTGGGTACCGCAGTCGAAGCGCGTGCCCTGGAAACGGTAGGCGTTGACGGTCTCGCGTTCGAGCAGGGTCGCGATGGCGTCGGTGAGCTGGATCTCGCCGCCGGCGCCCGGCGTGGTGGTTTCGAGCAGTTCGAAGATGCCCGGATTGAGCACGTAACGACCGACCACGGCGAGCGTACTCGGCGCCACGTCCGGCTCGGGCTTTTCGACGATGGCACGGATCCGGCCCTGTCGGGCCTGGAAGGCGTCGGTGGCGACGATGCCGTAGCTGGCGGTCTGTTCGCGCGGCACGTCCTGCACGGCGATCACGCTGGCGCCGCTGCTCTGCGCGGCATCGGCCATCTGCTTGAGCGCGCCCGGGCCGCGGTTCCAGATCACGTCGTCGGGCAGCAGCACCGCAAAGGGTTCGTTGCCGATCACTTCCTTGGCGCACAGCACCGCGTGGCCCAGGCCCAGCGCTTCGGCCTGGGTCACGAACACCGCGCGCACGCCGCTGGGCAGCACGTTGCGGATCAGTTCGAGTTGTTCGGTCTTACCGGAGCGTTCGAGCTTGTGTTCGAGCTCGTAGGCCTTGTCGAAATAATCGGCAACCGCGTGCTTGTAGCGGTTGGTGATGAAGACCAGGGTGTCGCAACCGGCCTCGATCGCTTCGTCGACGGCGTACTGGATCAGCGGCCGATCGATGATCGGCAGCATTTCCTTCGGCACGGTCTTGGTCGCGGGGAGAAAACGGGTGCCGAGTCCGGCGACCGGAAAAACAGCCTTGCGAATACGTGCGGCCATCAAATCTTCCTGGCGTTACGGGCGGGGAATGCCACCACCGTAGCCGATTCCTTGTAATCGGGATGTTCACCGACCGGACGGAACTCCGGCACAGCGATGCGCAGCAGCGTGCTGAGCGCCTCGCGGTCGTAGCGGATCGAAGCCTCGCGCAGTTGCTGCAAGGAGTTTTCCAAGGCCACCGAGGCGACGTCGCGCGGCTCGGCCTGGAGAATCTTCGGATGCACCGTCGGACGATAACGCTCGTCGGCGTGGAACAAGGTCTCGTGCAGCTTCTCGCCCGGGCGCAGGCCGGTATAGACGATGGCGACATCGCGGCCCGGCGTCTTGCCGGCCAGGCGGATCATCTGCTCGGCGAGCAGGCGGATCGGCACCGGCTCGCCCATGTCGAGGGTGTAGATCGCCTCGTGGGTGCCGATCGCCGAAGCCTGCAGGATCAACTGGCAGGCTTCCGGAATGGTCATGAAGAAACGCGTGACCTCCGGATCGGTAACGGTGACCGGGCCGCCGCTGCGGATCTGTTCGCGGAACAGCGGCACCACGCTGCCGGCCGAGTCGAGCACGTTGCCGAAGCGCACCGTGACGAAACGGGTGGCGCGCTGGTCGGCCAACGACTGGCAGGTCATCTCGGCCAGGCGCTTGGTCGCGCCGAGCACGTTGACCGGGTCGACCGCCTTGTCGGTGGAAATCAGCACGAAGGTGCCGACGCCGGCCGCGCGGCAGGCGCGCGCCACCGTTTCGGTGGTCAGCACGTTGTTGCGCACCGCCTCGCGCAGCTGCGCTTCCAGCAACGGCACCTGCTTGTAGGCGGCGGCGTGGAAAGCGGCGTCGGGCGAGGCCAGCTTGAGGGCGTATTCGATGAGCGCCTTGTCGCCGCAGTCGCCGAGGATCGGAATGAATTCGACGTCGGGGAAATCGCGGCGCAGCGCGGTCTCGGTGGTGACCAGGGCCAGCTCGTCGATCTCGATCAGGGCGATGCGCCCGGCGCCATGGCGCGCGCACTGGCGGCACAGCTCGGAACCGATCGAGCCGCCAGCGCCGGTCACCAGGACCGAACGCGCGCCGAGCCAGGCGCGGATCGCCTTCCAATCCGGCAACACCGGCTTGCGGCCGAGCAAGTCCTCAATCGCGACTTCCTTGAGCTCGCCGGGCAGCGATCGCCCTTCGAGCACGTCTTGCAGGCGCGGCACCATCCGAAACGGCACGCCGGTGCGTTCGCAGGCCATGACCACGCGCTGCATCGCATTGGCGTCGGCCGAGGGCATGGCGATGACCAGCAGCTTGGCCGCGGTCTCGCGCGCGATCTCGGCGACGTCGTCGACGTTGCCGAGCACCGGCACGCCCTGGACCTTGCTGCCGCGCAGACGCGCGGCATCGTCGAGGAAGCCGACCGGGTGATAGGTGCCGAAACGGCGCAGGTCGCGAACCAACGCTTCGCCGGCGCGGCCGGCACCGAGGATCAGGATCCTTACCGAAACCGCATTGGCGCTGTCGATGCGGCTGTCCTTCCAGGCCCTGTACAGCAGGCGCGGCGCGCCCAGCATGCCCATCAGCACCAGCGGGTACAGCACCAGCACGGTGCGCGGCACGGCATCGACGCGGTTATAGAGGAACAGGCCCAGGACGATCGCGAACAGGCCCAGCATGCAGGCCTTGAAGATGTTCCACAGGTCGGGCACCCCGGCGAAACGCCACAGGCCGCGGTACAGACCGACCTGCCAGAACACCAGGCCTTGCGCGGCCAGGACCAGGGCGATCTCGGTCGACCACAGCGGCAGGGTCGGAGGAGTCGCGGTGATGCCGAAGCGCAGCTTGTGCAGCGCCTGCCAGACCAGCCAGACCATCGCGAGATCGTGCGCAACCACCGCCAACCGGGGCAGGCCGCCTTTCAGACGATCGCGCAATGAACTCATTCCCTGCCCCTACTGAAGAAAATCAATCGGTTCGGCCCGCTCGGCCGCTCGGTTCGTCCTAGCTGATCGGGTCGCCGGTTTCGCGTCCGGTCTTCTGGATCAGCCACCAAAAAAAAGCGCCGGACATATACCACGCGGCTCCCATACATAAGATGAAACCGGTTCGGACTTCGGTCACATAGCGCACGCAGACTAGGGACAGCAGCGTGAAAACCGCATAGGCGAGGGTCACCCGGGTGTGGCCGATGCGCCTGGCCCAGACCTGGTAAGCATGCTGAGTATGCGGTGTCCACCAGCGTTCGCCACGCCGGACCCGCCGCAGCAAAGTCAGGCCGGAGTCGACCATGAATGCGGCCAGCGGCAACAGCAACAGGCCTGAACGCAGACCCAGCCCGCTCGCGGCGAGCACACACAATGCGGCCACGGCGTAGCCGATCGCGCCGCTGCCGACGTCGCCCATGAAGATGCGCGCGCGCGGAAAATTGAACGGCAGGAACCCGACGCAGGCCGCCAGCAAGGCCAGCGCCAGCCAGCTCCAGACCGGTCCGCCGAGCCAGACCAGGGCCAGCGCGACCAGCGCCGCCTGCGAAGCGGCCATGCCGTTGATGCCGTCCATGAAATTCCAGACGTTGGTCAGTCCGACCGCCAGGGCGAACGCCGCCAGCGCCAGCCAGACATCGCCCAATACGTGCCAGACCGCGAACGCCAGCAGGGCCGCGGCGAAGGCATGCACGCCCAGGCGCAGCCACGGCGACAGTGGGCGATGGTCGTCGACCCAGCCGATGCCGGCGATCGCCAACAGGCCGATCGCGAACGCCAGCGCGAGCGGTGCATGCGAGGGGAAGCGAATGCCGAGCGCGGCCGCGGCGATCAGCACCGCAGCGACGATGGCGATGCCGCCGCCGCGCGGCGTGGCGACGCTATGGCTGCGGCGTTCGCCGGGCTCGTCGATGAGCCGGCTGTGCAGCGCATAGACGCGCGCCAACCAGGTACCGGCGGCGCCGAGCGCCGCGTAGATCGCGATCCATTGCCACATCGCTCAAACCACCGCGTAGTTCAACAGCGGCTTCACCGAACCCCATTCCTTGCAGCTCGGGCATTGCCAGTGGTGACTACGGGCGCCGAAGCCGCAGCGGTTGCAGCGGTAACTCGGATTGCGCACCAGCAACTGATCGGTGATGTGCTTGAGGTCGTGCAGGGTCGCCAGCGGGTCGGCGTTCTCGGCGATGGTCAGGTCGATCAACGCCGCTTCGCCGCGCACCGAGGGCCGGTCCTTGAGCTGGCGCGCTAAATAGGCGCGCGCCGCCGGCACACCGTCTTCGGCTTCGACCATGCGGGTCAGGGCCAGCACCGGGGCGATGCCGCGGTAGTGTTCGCACATCTCGGCCAGGAAGGCGCGCGCGCCGGTGGCGTCGCCGTCGCGTTCATAGCAGCTCAGCAAGGCCGGCAACACTTCCGGCAGGTAATCGGGGTCGGCGCGGGCGACGCGCTCGAAGGCGCGGATCGCCGCGGCATCGTTGCCGGTCTCCACTTCGATGCGCCCTTCCAGCATGCCGGCGCGGACCGAGTTCGCATCGGCCTCGTAGGCGCGCTTGACCGCCGCGCGCGCGGCATCGGTGTCGCCGGCGGCGCGATAACGGTCGGCGAGTTCGCATTCGAACTGGGCGATCAGCTTGCCCATCGGCTCGCCGGTCGCGGCCTCGTAGCGCTGGGCGTTCTCGATCGCCTTGTCCCAGTCGCGTTCGGACTGATAGATGCCGATCAGATGGCGCAAGGCCAGCGGCGCGCGCATGTCGAGCGCGACCAGGTCGCTAAAGACGGTTTCGGCGCGGTCGAGCAGACCCGAACGCATGTAGTCCTCGCCGAGCGCGAGCAAGGCCTGGACCTTCTGTTGGTCGCTCAGGCCCGGCCGTTGCACGAGGGCCTGATGCAGGCGGATCGCGCGGTCGACTTCGCCGCGGCGGCGGAACAAGTGACCCAGCGCGACCTGGGTCTCGAAGGTGTCTTTGTCGAGCTCGGCGATGTGCAGGAACAACTCGATCGCCTTGTCGGGCTGTTCGTTGAGCAGGTAGTTGAGGCCGCGGAAATAGGTGGTCGACAACCGGCTGACCTGGTTGTCGCTATGCCGCTCGCCCCCTCGCCGCCCGATCACCCAGCCGCTCACGGCCGCGACCGGCAGCAACAGGAAGAACCAGAACCACTGGCTGATGAATTCCATGCTCAGACCTCGGGGCCGGTGAGCGGGGGCGCCGGCGCGGCGCTCGCCGCGCGCTCGGCGCGGCTGAGGCGACGGCGCAACGGCAGGACCACACTGGCGCTGATCGCCAGACCACCGATCAGGGCGCCGAGCAACAGGGCGACGATCAGGGCGATGCCGAGCGAGGTCGCCGGGACGAAACCGATGCCGAGGTCGATGCTGACGATCTGGCGGTTCAGGGCGCCGAGGATCGCCCCTGCCGCGAGGCAGGCCAGGGCGATGAGGAGACGGATCACGCGCATGGGAGAGTTCCGGAGGTCGTGCACGATCTCGTGCGTGTCGCGCCTAGCTTAACGGACAGGCGCGGCCGCGGCGTGTTGAGCCGGGGAAAACGAGTTTGGAGGAGTAAGGAGTGAGTCAGGGCGCGATCGCCCTACCCCTCGGCCAGTGCGGCCAATACATATAAATATGGAATCGAAAAGCGGGCCGGCGGCAATGCCACTCGTTCCTCGCTGCTCGAGGCGGCGCAGCCGCCACTCTTCCTGGCTTTCAGGCCTCTTCGTCGAGCGGGGTCACGCCGCTGACGCGTTCGCGCAGTTCCTTGCCGGGCTTGAAATGCGGGACGTGCTTGCCGGGCAACGCGACCGACTCGCCGGTCTTCGGGTTGCGGCCCAGGCGTGGCGGACGGTAGTGCAGCGAGAAGCTGCCGAAGCCGCGGATCTCGATCCGCTCGCCGGCCGACAGGGCGCCGCCCATCATTTCCAGCAAAGCCTTCACCGCCAGATCCACATCGTCGCCCTTGAGATGGGCCTGACGCTGCGAAAGGATCTCGATGAGTTCGGACTTGGTCATGGACGAAGCGTGGCCTTGCCTTAGGAAGGTCGTGAAGAGAGTCGTGCGGACGTCGCGATTTACTGCGATCCCCTACCGCAGACCGAAGGCGACCCGGCCATGCCGGGCCGCCTCGGTGAGTACATCGGTGTTGCCCGGCCCGGATCGACCGGGCCGTACTACCTGTAGCGTGACGCGTGCAGCGATTACTCGGACTTGCCGCCCAGACGCTCGCGCAGCAACGCGCCGAGGCTGGTGGTGCCGCTGGCGGCTTCGGAGGTCTGGCGGTTGTAATCGGCCATCGCTTCCTGCTGCTCGTGCTCGTCCTTGGCCTTGATCGACAGCTGCATGCTGCGGCCCTTGCGGTCGGTGCCGATGATCTTGGCTTCGACTTCCTGGCCGACCTTGAGGTACTGCGAAGCGTCTTCGACGCGCTCCTTGGCGATGTCGCGCGCGGCGACGTAGCCTTCGATGCCGTCGGCCAGTTCGATCGTCGCACCCTTGGCGTCGACTTCCTTGACCGTGCCCTTGACGATCGAGCCCTTGGCGTTGGAAGCCACGTACTGACCCATCGGGTCCTGCTCGAGCTGCTTCACGCCGAGGCTGATGCGCTCGCGCTCCGGATCGACGGCCAGGACCACGGCTTCCAGCGTGTCGCCCTTCTTGTAGTTGCGGACCACGTCTTCGCCGGTGGTGTTCCAGCTGATATCGGACAGGTGGACCAGGCCATCGATACCGCCGTCCAGGCCGATGAAGATGCCGAAGTCGGTGATCGACTTGATCTGGCCTTCGACCTTGTCGCCCTTCTTGTGGATGGCCGCGAAGGTCTCCCACGGGTTCGAGGTGACCTGCTTCATGCCCAGCGAGATACGACGACGCTCTTCATCGACGTCGAGGACCATGACCTGAACTTCGTCGCCGACCTGCACGATCTTGGACGGGTTGACGTTCTTGTTGGTCCAATCCATCTCGGACACGTGCACCAGGCCTTCGACGCCCGGCTCGATCTCGACGAACGCGCCGTAATCGGTGACGTTGCTGACCTTGCCGAACACGCGGGTGTTGGCCGGGTAGCGGCGGGCGATGTTGTCCCACGGATCCTCGCCCAGCTGCTTGAGGCCGAGGCTGACGCGGTTGCGCTCGCGGTCGTACTTGAGCACGCGGACGTCGAGTTCCTGACCGACTTCCACCACTTCCGACGGGTGACGCACGCGCTTCCACGCCATGTCGGTGATGTGCAGCAGGCCATCGATGCCGCCGAGGTCGACGAACGCGCCGTAATCGGTGAGGTTCTTGACGACGCCCTTGAGGATCGCGCCTTCCTGCAGCTTCTCCATCAGCTGCTCGCGCTCGACGCTGTACTCGCTCTCGACCACCGCGCGGCGGGAGACGACGATGTTATTGCGCTTGCGGTCCAGCTTGATGAGCTTGAACTCGAGTTCCTTGCCTTCCAGGTAGGCGGAGTCGCGCACCGGGCGCACGTCCACCAGCGAACCCGGCAGGAAGCCGCGGACATCCTTGATGTCGACGGTGAAACCACCCTTGACCTTGCCGCTGATGCGGCCGGTGATGGTCTCGTTCTTTTCGAGCGCCTCTTCGAGCTCGTCCCACACCATTGCGCGCTTGGCTTTCTCGCGCGACAGCACGGTTTCGCCAAAGCCGTTCTCGATCGAGTCGAGTGCGACCTTGACCTCGTCGCCCACGGCAACGTCGATCTCGCCGGCGTCGTTACGGAACTGTTCGATCGGCACAATGCCTTCGGACTTCAGGCCGGCGTTGATCACCACCACGTCGCCGCGGACTTCCACGACGGTACCGGTGACGATGGCGCCGGGCTTCAGCTTGGCGAGGTATTGCTGACTCTGCTCGAACAGTTCGGCAAATGATTCGGTCATTGGATTGGATATCTCGGTTAAACACACGGGCCGCACCGTCTGACATCGTTGCCGGACTGGCAACGCAAGCAGTACGTGGTCGACCCACCCGTTATGTGGCGCGATGGAACTGCACCATGTGTTATTGGTTGATCCGCCGCAGGATTGCGACGGGGCTGTAGAACAACGTTTGCAACGGAACTTCTTGTAACGAAAGCGATCTGTAACCAAAGCCTGCTACTACAAACCTGCTTACGACTGCCTCTGCCGCGGACGCATCGCGTGCGCTCGTGCCGTTCAGCGCGCAGGCAACAAAGCCAGCACCTGTTCGACTACCGTGTCGATGCCCAACCCGGTCGTATCGATGCGAACGGCATCTTCAGCCGGACGCAACGGCGCCACCGAACGCTGGGCGTCGCGGGCGTCGCGGGCAAGAATCTCCCGCAGCAGACCATCTAAAATAACCGAAACCCCTTTGTCTTTCAACTGCTTATAGCGCCTTTCGGCCCTTTCGTCGGCGCTGGCGGTCAGGAACACCTTGAACGGGGCATCCGGGAAGATCACCGTACCCATGTCGCGGCCGTCCGCGACCAGCCCCGGCGCCTGCCTGAACGCCCGTTGGCGGTCCTTCAGGGCGGCCCGGACTTCCGGGATCGCAGCGATCGCAGAGGCCGCGGCGCCGGCGGTTTCAGTGCGCAGCTCGTCGGTGGCGTCGACCTCGTTGACCAGCACCCGCAGCTCGCCGCGCTCGTCGTCGCGGAAGCCGATGTGGGTGTCGAAGGCGCAGCGGACCAGGGCCGCCGGGTCGGCCAGGTCGAGATCGGCCCAGCCCGCGGCGACGCCGACCGCGCGGTAAAGCGCGCCGGAATCGAGGTAATGCCAGCCCAGGCGCTGCGCGACCAGGCGGCTGATGGTGCCCTTGCCCGAGCCCGAGGGCCCGTCGATGGTGAGGACGGGGATACTGCTGTTGTCTGAGGATGCGCTGTTCATGCGTATCATTATGCGACGGCAGCACGCGTTTTCGGCTCGCGATCGCAGCCGATCGGCGCCAGGCGCCCGGGCGCGCGAGCCCCGGTTCGCGCGGCCCGACCCGCCGAGTCGGGCCGAAAAACCCTAGCCCAGGCCCTGCGGTCACAGCGCTCGGCGCATCGCCGTTACGTCGGAAATTTCACCCCTCGCCGGCGCCGGCTGGATTTTTTCACGCAAGCACTTGATCGGACGAAGATTTGTCCGCTACAATCGCGGGCTAACTTTTCCACCCCGCTTCTTTCACCTAATTTTTGCCGAGGTCTCTCATGAAGGTCCTGTCCTCCCTGAAGTCGGCGAAGGCCCGTCACCGCGACTGCAAAGTCGTCCGCCGCCGCGGCAAGGTCTTCGTGATTTGCAAGTCGAACCCGCGTTTCAAGGCGCGTCAGCGCTGAAACGAACCAGCTCGGTCAAAGCGCGTCAGCGCTGAAACCCGCCGGACGGCCCCTCGCCGTCCAGGTTCGAAGTCGAAAGCCGCCGCAAGGCGGCTTTCTTCATTCTTATTGCCGCCCCACCCCTCGGCTTCGCCAAACCGTGACGGCCGCACGCTGCCGTTAAGCGTCAGCTTGTGACTAGAATCCCCGCGTCCTTTGACGAGGTGGCTCTTCCATGAAATCGCGTATCGCCGTTGCCCCGCTGTTGCTCGCCCTGCTCGCCTTTTCCGGCGCCGTCTCTGCCGAGACTCTGCTGATCCAGCGCGTGCAGGAGGAAGGCAAGGCTTTGCTGCCGGCCCGTGGCCAGAGCATGGACCAGGTCAAGGCGCGCTACGGCGAGCCGACCCAGCGCATGGACCCGCGCGGCGGCCAGAAGCGGCAATGGCCGCAGATCAACCGTTGGGTCTACCCGGCTTTCACCGTCTATTTCGAGAAGAGCCGGGTGATCGACGTGGTCGCCAACAAGGCCGACGCCGAGGAAATCGGGCCGAAACCGCCTATCCTTTGAGGCTATGAATAAAAACGTATTGCGCTTCCCCGCGGAGTGGGAACCCCAGTCCGCGGTCCTGATCGCTTGGCCGAATGCCGACACCGACTGGGCCGAGCGCCTGGGCGAAGTCGAAGAAACCTACATCGCCCTGGTCGCGGCCATCGTCCGCTACCAACCCGTGCTGATCTGCGTGGCCGACGACGACGTCCAGGCCTATGCACGTGCACGCCTGTCATCGGCGCGCATCGACATGGCCTGCGTGCACTTCATCGAAGCGCCTTACGACGACACCTGGCTGCGCGACTCCGGCCCGATCAGCCTGCGCGACGGCGAAGGCTTCCGCCTGCTCGACTTCCGCTTCACCGGCTGGGGCGGCAAGTTCGACGCCAGCCAGGACGACCTGCTGGTCGAACGCCTGACCGAGATGGGAACCTTCTCGAACAGTACTCGCCAAAGCATTGATTTTGCGCTGGAAGGCGGCGCCATCGAGACCGACGGCGCCGGCACCTTGCTGAGCACCTGGCAATGCCTGCACGAACGCCACCCGCAGGCCGGCCGCGAGGAAATCACCGCCAAGCTGGCCGGCTGGCTGCAGCAGGACCGGGTGCTGTGGCTGGATCACGGTTATCTGGAAGGCGACGACACCGACGCCCACATCGACACCCTGGCCCGCTTCGCCGCGCCCGACGCCATCGTCTACCAGGGTTGCGACGACCCGGCCGATTCGCACTACGGCGAACTGCAGGCCATGGCCGCCGAACTGGCGGCGCTGCGCACCCGCGACGGCCAGCCGTATCGTCTGTTCGCGTTGCCGTGGGCGCAGCCGGTGATCGATGAAAACCGAAGGCTGGCGGCAAGTTACGCCAACTTCCTCATCATCAACGGCGCCGTGCTGATGCCGGCTTACGGCGATGCCGCCGACGCCGAAGCCCAGGCCGTGCTGGCCCGGGCCTTCCCGGATCGCGACATCGTGCCGGTGCCCTGCCGCTCGTTGATCTGGCAGAACGGCAGCCTGCATTGCGTGACGATGCAGTTGCCGCAGGGGTTGGTGGCCGGCTGAACCTCGTCGGGCGGACCGCATCCGCCCGCACTGCAACGCGACCGGGCCGACGGATCGCAACTTGTCCGCTCGGTGCGGATGCGACAACCTTGCGCGCCACATGCGCGTCGTTCGCGCATGCCGAACCAGGGGATCAGGGATGCTTCGAACCATACTCGCCGCGGGCCTCGCCCTCGCGGCCGCCGGCCTGCTGTCCGGCTGCGGCGCCGGATACTACAAGTCCAATGCCGGCGCCGGCACAGCGCAACTGAGCTTGGTCCGCGGTGCAATGCACCTGGGCGGCCGCTCGCTGCAGGTCTATTCCGCGTACCGCGACGCACAGTGCAAGGACACCTCCGGCACCGGCCGGCTCGCTGCGATGTTGACCTATACGACCTTGCGCAAAGCTGCCACGGTCGACGCCGGCCAGCGCCTCTACCTGGCGGCGGGCCTGCACGGCTATGGCGTTACCAGCTCGCCGCCCCGCGGCCCCGGTACGTTCTACGACGGACCCGGCATGTACCTGGTGCAAGGCACCTGCCTGAATCTGGTCAGCTTCGTTCCACAGCCCCAGCACGACTACGAAGTCGTGCAGGAAGAGACCGGCGCCCGCGCTTGCGAACTGCGAGTGCTGGACCGCAGCACCGGTGCGCCGCCACCGGATCTGGCCAAAGAGAACCCGAGCGCCTGCCCGCGCGATACCGCGCAATGACGCGGAGTGCTCGGCCGGGACGGCCGCGCCGGCGCGCGGCCTTACAATGACTCCCCCACGTTCGCGATCAAGCTAGAGACGATGAAGAAGACCACCCTCCCCGTCGCCCTGATCCAGGACCGCGACCACGGCTCGCGCGAAGCCAACCTGGCCAATATCGAGGCTCGCGTCGGCGAGGCGGCCAAGCGCGGCGCGCGCCTGGTGCTGCTGCAGGAACTGCACAACGGCCCGTACTTCTGCCAGCACGAGTCGGTCGCCGAGTTCGACCTGGCCGAGCCGATTCCCGGCCCGAGCACCGAGCGCCTGTCCGCTCTGGCCAAGCAACACGGCGTGGTCCTGGTCAGCTCGCTGTTCGAGCGCCGCGCGGCCGGGCTGTACCACAACACCGCGGTGGTCTATGAGGCCGACGGCTCGATCGCCGGCAAGTACCGCAAGATGCATATCCCGGACGATCCGGGCTTCTACGAGAAGTTCTACTTCACTCCGGGCGACATCGGTTTCGAGCCGATCGACACCTCGGTCGGCCGCCTCGGCGTGCTGGTGTGCTGGGACCAGTGGTACCCGGAAGGCGCGCGCCTGATGGCCCTGGCCGGCGCCGAGCTGCTGCTGTATCCGACCGCCATCGGCTGGGACCCGGACGATCAACAGGACGAAAAGGATCGCCAGCGCAATGCCTGGATCCTCAGCCATCGCGGCCACGCGGTCGCCAACGGCCTGCCGGTGCTCAGCGTAAACCGGGTCGGCCACGAGCCTTCGCCGATCGGAGCCTCGGGCATCCAGTTCTGGGGTTCGAGCCACGTGCTCGGGCCGCAGGGCGAGTTCCTGGCCGAAGCCAAGACCCAGGAGCCGGAGATCGTGATGGCCGAAGTCGACCTCGGCCGCAGCGAACACGTGCGGCGGATCTGGCCGTTCCTGCGCGATCGCCGCATCGACGCCTACGCCGATCTGCTCAAGCGGTACCGCGATTGAACGCCGACGCTCGTCCGTCGCCCTTGCTGCGTCCGGCGGTCGAGGCCGACCTCGACGCGATCACCGTGCTGTATGCGCGGGAAGTCCGTGAGGGCCTGGCGACGTACGAGTACGACGAACCCGACGCCGCCGAGATGCGCCGCCGCTGGCGCGCGATCGTCGACGCCGGCTATCCCTATCTGGTCGCCGAGCACGACGGCGCCTTCGCCGGCTATGCCTATGCCACCGCCTACCGCACCCGCATCGGCTATCGCTGGACGGTCGAGAACTCGGTCTACGTCGCTCCGGACTTCCACGGCCGCGGCATCGGCCGGGCGCTGATGCTGCGCTTGATCGAGGACTGCACCGCGCTGGGCTTCCGGCAGATGGTCGCGGTGATCGGCGACGGCAGCAACCAGGCCTCGGTGGCGTTGCACGAACGCCTGGGTTTCAAGCCCGGCGGGGTATTTCCCGGCCTGGGCCGCAAGCACGGCCGCTGGCTCGACACCGTGCAACTGGTGCGCGCGCTCGGCGACGGCGACCAGGGCGAGCCCGACGAAGGCGTGCCGGGCCTGCGCTGATCGCCACCCGGCGATGGCTTCGATGCACGCGATATCCACCGAGGCCTCGGCCTCCCTTGCCTTGAACACTCGCACGCCCGCTACCCGGACGGACTCCGGGCGCCCGCTCGTGGCCGCCGATGGCTGCGGTCCGAGTTCTCATTACATGCGGTTGCAGAGCGTTCGGAGTCGCACTGCGACCCAGGCCCGTGGCAAGGCCGGCGTCGTCCGGTAAGCTGAACGGCGATTGCCGACGAACGGTCGCAATAAAACGAACGGACGTGCTAATTTGAATTCATGTCGATGCTGACCGCCACCGTCAAAGGCGCCGCGACCCGCGACGCGATCCTCGAACAGGCCTACGGCATCGCGTCGTCGGCCGGGCTGGAAGGCTTGTCGATCGGCCCGCTGGCGGCCGCGGTCGGCATGTCCAAGAGCGGCGTGTTCGCCCACTTCGGTTCGCGCGAAGACTTGCAGCTGGCGGTGCTGGACATGGCCAGCCAGCGCTTCGTCGAATATGTGTTGCTGCCGGCACTGCAACACCCCCGCGGCCTGCCGCGGCTGCGCGCCATCGTCGATGCCTGGTTCGATTGGGCGCGCCACACCGAAGGCGGCTGCGTCCTGCTCGGCGCGGTCAGCGAGTACGACGACCGCCCCGGCTCGCTGCGCGATGCCGTGGTCGATCAACAGAAACGCTGGCACCAGGTCCTGGGCAAGGCCGTGCAACTGGCCATCGACACCGGCGAACTCGGCGCCGACACCGACACCGCCCAGCTCGCCTTCGAAATCTACGGCGTGGCCCTGGTCGTGCACCACGATTCCGGCCTGTTCGGCTACGACTCCGCGACCGAACGCGGGCGCCGCGCCTACGAGCGCCTGATCCGTTCCTACGCTTCCTCCCCCACCGCCTGAGCGACCGACGAGGTTCGTCATGTATCCGCTTATCGCCAAAATTAGCACGACCGTTCGTAACATGTTGAAACTATACGGCTTGCGCCTGGGCTTCGTGGTCGGCGCCTGGTTCGCGCCCGACGCCACCATGCACCGGGTGGCACGGTTGTTCTGTACGCCGTTCGCCTCGACCCGCAGCCGCGCCCTCGCCGCGCCGACCCACGGCGCCCGCGAGGAATCGCTGGAGGTCGACGGCCAGCGCATCGCCACCTATGTCTGGGGCGATCCGCAGCGCCAGCCCTATGTGTTGTTCGCCCACGGCTGGTCGAGCCACGGCACCCGCATCGCCAAGTGGTTGCCGGCGCTGTCCGCCGCCGGCTACGCAGTGGTGGCGTTCGACCAGCCCGCCCACGGCAAGAGCGCCGGCCGCCTCGCCACCCTGCCCGACTTCACCCGCCATCTGTTCGCGGTCGGCGAGCACTACGGTCCGGCAGCGGTGGTGATCGGCCATTCGCTCGGCGGCGCCGCGGCCTTGCTGGCGATGGCGCGCGGCATGCGCGCCGAGCGCGCGGTGCTGATCGCGCCCGCGGCCGACCCGGTCGCGGCGGTGAAGCGTTTCGCCCGCTTTTTGTGGGTCGGCGAAGACATCTGCCGGCGCCTGTTCGCCTATTACGAGGCGCATATCGGCATCAGCTTCGATTCGCAGCAGGCCCATCGCAACGCGCCCGGCATCGCCAGCCCGGCCTTGATCGTGCACGACCTGGACGACCGCGAAGTGCCGTGGGCCGAGGGCGAGCGTTATGCGCGCTACTGGCCCGATTCGCGTCTGCTCAGCACCCAGGGCCTGGGCCACAACCGCATCGCCGACGACGGCAGCGTGATCGTCGCCGCCCTGCGTTTCCTGCACGGCGAACAGGTCGGCGACAAAGTCGTGTCCAGCGAGAACCTGCCCTACGGCTTCGCCTGAACCCGGCCCAGCGGCGGCCGCCACCACCGGCCGCCGCGGCTCGATGGGAGATCCGCCGCGGCGGGCGCGCTGCACTGCCCTCCCGGCCGTTTCGTGAACGCGACCGCGTTCATTGCCGGCCCCGGTTGCAGGCTCTAAGCTCTGCCCCCATACGGTAGGAGTCGCCGCCGGCAACGCAGCGGCCTTCACCCATCGAATTCCACCCGCTTCGGCACAGACGGCGCCCATGGGCGCCGTTGTGTTTGCCGGGGCCGCCACCGGGCCGCTGCATGCATCCGTTCTCGAGTTCGTCCATCCGTCGACTGCGCGGGCTTCGCGCATGAGCGAGTCGTTGTTGGCGCCGGCGGGCGGCGTCCTGCAGGACGTGCTCGCCACGCAACCGCACGCAGTGGTCGAACGCGACGGCGTGCGCTACACCCTGCTCGGCACCGCCCACGTCTCCCAGGCCAGCGTCGATGCGGTACGCGATGCGGTCGGCAGCGGCGCCTTCGATGCGGTCGCCGTCGAACTCGATCCGCAGCGCCTGCAGGCCCTGACCGATCCCGATGCGCTGGCGCGGCTCGACCTGATCCAGGTGATCCGTTCCGGCAAGACCGCTCTGTTCGCCGCCAACCTGGCCTTGGCCGCCTATCAGCGCCGGCTCGCCGAACAGCTCGGCATCGAGCCCGGCGCCGAGCTCAAGCGCGCCGTGCTGGAAGCGCGCGAACGCGACCTGCCGGTGCACCTGATCGATCGCGAAGTCGGCCTGACCTTCAAGCGCGCCTCCTCCAAGCTCGGTTTCTGGGGCCGGGCCAAGCTCGGCGTCGGCCTGATCAGCGGCCTGTTCGCCGCCGACGAGGTCGGCGAGGAAGAGATCGAGAAACTCAAGCAAGGCGACATGCTCGAATCGAGCTTCGGCGAATTCGCCGCCGAAAGCCCGGAGCTGTACGAAACCGTGATCGCCGAGCGCGACCGCTACATGGCCGCGCGTCTGCGCGAGACCCATGGCGATGCGCGCGAAGTGCTGGCCGTGGTCGGCGCCGGCCACCTGCAAGGCCTGGCCCGGCATCTGCGCGAAGACACCGAAGACCCGGTCGCCCAGCGCACCGCGCTCGAACAGGTCACCAGCAAGAGCAAGGTGCCGTGGGTGATGATCGTGATCACCTCGCTGATCATCGCCGGCATCGCCTGGGGCTTCTGGAAAGGCGGTGCGGCGATGGGCGCCGACCTGTTGCTGCAGTGGGTGCTGTTCACCGGCGGCCTGGCTGCGCTGGGCTGCCTGCTGGCCGGCGGACATCCCTTCAGCATCATCACCGCGGCGGTGGTCGCTCCGTTGAAACCGTTCCGCCCCGGCGTACCGACCGGCGCCCTCAGCGCGCTGGTCGAAGTGCATCGGCGCAAGCCGGCCTACGGCGACTTCATGGCCTTGCGCGACGACGCGCAGACGCTAAAAGGCTGGTACCGCAACCGCGTCGCCCGCGTGGTGCTGAACTTCATGCTGACCAACATCGGCACCGGCATCGGCGTGTGGCTGGCCGGGTTCCGCATCGCGAGCAAGCTGGTCGGTTGAGGCGCCGGATTTAAGCCGGGCAGCTTCGCCGTCACCGTCTGTTGCCCCTTTTGAGTAGGGGGCAAGCGCCCGGCGCAGGATCGTTGCAGACGAGCAAACGGAGCGCGGGGGATTTGCCTTTGCGCCGACGACGCTGCGCGCAGGGCAAGTCCCCTCGCCCCCTCTTTGCAAGGGGGAATGTCACGAGGCGATCGGGGAACAGGTTGTCGGAGCGACGGAGCTCTATCCGTTTCGCTAAGGCTCAACGAATCGGCAGCTTCAGGCGCCGTCCGTTCCAGTCCAGGACCACACCGTCGGTCCTGATCGCCACCAGCACCGCGTCGCCGATGCGGCCGCCTTCGGACAGGCGCTGGCCGTCGATGATCACGAACCGCTGCGCCGGCGCATCGTTCCACATGTGCATGCTCAATTTGAGCGGCGGCAGCTGTTTGCGCTCGGCGGTGGAAAGGTCGGCGAGTTGCAGCAGGCCTTCGTTGTTGTCGGCGACCACCGGCTGCGGCGGCGCGGGCGGTGGTGCCGGCAACGGTTCCGGCGCCGCGATGGGCGGCGGCGTGGGCAAAGCTTCGGGCGCGGGCAGCGACCGCGGTGCAACCGCGACGGCATCCCGACTCGCATCCCTATCGGTACTCGCATCCGCAGGCGCCGAAGCCGGAGCGGGAACCGGAGCCGACGACGGCGGCGCCGCGACGACGGCCGGAGCCGAGGGTTGGGTCGAGGGTGAAGTTGCGGGCGCCGGCTCGACAGGAGCCGCAGACGACCCGGCGATCGCGGGCGGATCGAGACGAGGCGGCGCCGTAGTCGCCGCCGTATCGCGCCTGACGACCGGTTCTGCAGTGTTTGCGGCAGGCTCCACCGGCGGCGACGACCGGCTGCCGAACCACCAGGCGAGCGCAGCGACGACGAACGCAGCGAGCACCAGCCACCACCCGATCGGCGTGGATTGACGCTGCACGCGGGCGACCGGCGGCAGTTCCGCGTACAGGTCGGGCGACTCGCCGCGGCGGCGTTCGGCCTCGGATTTGCGCAGGGCTTCGAGAATCAACGACATCGTTTACTCCAGCACCGGCTGCAGACGCGGGCCTTCGTCGCCGGACGACAGCGCCAGCATGGTCTCCGGACCGACGACGCCGTCGCTGAGCAAACCGCGTGCGCTCTGGAAACGACGTACGTCCTCGATGCTTGCGCCGCCGGCCGCGGTCACGCCGAGCCGCGTGCGCAACCACTCGCCGCGCACACCGCCGGCGCGCGGCGACAACGACGACGCCAAGCCCTCGGGGCCGCGCCATACGGCGGCATATTCGCCGGTCCATAAACGTTCGAGTGCGGCGCGCTCGGTGTCGAATGAGGTCCCGTCCAGCGACAAACGCACCTTGCTCGCATCCACCCCGCTCAGCAGCACCCAGGGATCGCGGACGCCGAGGCGCAGATGCAGCAGCACCGGACGGCCGAACTGGATCAGTTTTTCCAGACTCGCCTCGCCGCGCAGGCAATAGACTCCGGGAGCGATAGGAGGGATACATCGCGACGCTGTGGCGACGGCAGCCTCATCCGTCGGCAGCTTCCACTCGCTCAGCAACTGCCGCCATGCCGGCAGCGAAGCGACCTCGGCCGCAGCGATACGCTGCGCGAATGCGGTCTCGTCCAAATGCGGCGTTGCAGTCGGGTCGTTCGCCCCGGCCGGCAGTTCCGCGCCCGGTTCGGCCTTCGCCTCCGATGGCGTCTTATCCGCAGCCGTGGCTCCGGTCTGGTCACCCGGCTTGGCCGGCGTCTTCGCGATGAGCGCGTTGTTCCCCGCCCCGGCCCGGCCTGTCGATGCGTTGGCTGTGGCCGAGCGTGGCTGCGTCCACCACCACAGCGCGCCGAGCGCCAACGCCGCGATGGCGGCGGCAGACAGGATGGCGAGGCGCTGGTGCGAAACGCCCCGCTGGCTGGGCGCCAGCGCTTCGGCCGCGGCCCGGTTCACGGTGCTCTCGTCGACCTGGATGTTGTCGTGTGCGTAACCGCCGAGCAAGGCGCGCTCGGCGATCACGTTGATCAGTCTCGGCACGCCGCCGGAGTGCGCGTGAATGCGCTTGATCGCGCCGGGCGTGAACGGCAGGCGTTGCCCGCCCGCGATGCGATAGCGATGGCGCAGAAACGCCGTGGTTTCGTCTGCGCTCAACGGGGTCAAGTGGAAGCGCGCGGTGATGCGCTGCGAGAGTTGGCGCATGTCGGGGCGCGCGAGCATGACGCGCAACTCCGGCTGGCCGAGCAGAATGATCTGCAGCAGCTTCTGCGTATCGGTTTCCAGGTTGGTCAGCAGCCGCACCTGCTCCAGCGCTTCCAACGAGAGGTTTTGCGCTTCGTCGATGATCAACACCACCCGCAGGCCCTGCGCATAGGCGCCGAGCAGGTAGGCATTGAGCGCATCGACCAAGGCCTTGACGCTGCCGCGCTTGCCGGCGAGGTCGAGGTGCAATTCCTCGCAGATCGTTTCCAACAGCTCGACCGGGGTCAACCGCGGATTCAGCACCAGGGCAACGTGGGTCTTCTCGGGCAGTTGTTCCAGCAGCAACCGGCACAGGGTGGTCTTGCCGGTGCCGACTTCGCCGGTGAGCTGGACGAAACCGCCGCCCCCGCCCTGGCCGATTCCGAACAGCAGGTGCGCCAGCGCGTCCCGGTGGCGCTCGCTCAGAAACACGAAGCGCGGATCGGGGGTGATCGAGAACGGCGGCTCCTTCAGGCCATAGTGCTCGAGGTACATGCGCGTCGTCGTGGCTTTGAGGCGTCTAGCCTGCCATGAAATCGTATTGGGCGCGCCCTGCCCTCGTCGGGATTGCGCGCTGCACAAACGGAACGTGCGCTCCGGCCGGTTTCAGCTTCTGCAGCGCCCAGGCCCCGGTGGAAGAGATACACAAGCGCCCCGACCTCAGCCGGGGCACGCTTCAGGCGGGTGCTGGCCGTGTCAGCCGCAAGGCAGGGTGATAATCACCAAAATTTCGTTGACGCGTTGGCACAGGCCGATACCGCCGTCGCTGGCGAACGCCGAACTCGCGAAACCGGTCAGCATCGCCGCCAGGGTCAGAACCGCCGTGGTCTTCTTGCGCATCTTTCCTCCATGAGATGTGGCGCACGGCTCCATCGCCGTGCGCCACCACGCTAACGACCCGCAACAGCGGCGTCAACGCGCGGCTCAGACCTGTTGTGACGCCGTGCCCGCTTCGGCCGGCACGCCGCGTGCGCGTCGTACCAGCTTGGCGCTGCCGCTGCGCAGGTCGTCGAGGATGGCGTAGATGGTCGGCAGGAACAGCAGGCTGACCACGGTCGAAAACGCCAGGCCGCCGGCGATCGCGCGCGCCATCGGGAAGTACGGCGGCATATTGCCGCTGGTCTTGGTCGACAACGCGATCGGCACCATCGCCAGGATCGCCGTACCCATCGTCATCAGGATCGGGCGCAGGCGTTCGCGGCTGCCTTCGACCAGTGCCTCGGTGCGCGACAGGCCCCGACGGCGGAGGTTGTTGATGTGCTCGATCATGACGATGCCGTTATTCACCACCACGCCCATCAGCACCAGCACGCCGATGAAGGACATGATCCCGAAGGTGGTACCGGTGATCCAGAACAGCCAGAACACCCCGAACACCGAGAACAGCACGCCGCTCATGATCGCCGAGGGGAACAACAGCGATTCGAATACGGCCGCCATCACCACGTAGATCATGATCAGGGCAATCAGCAGGTTGAACAGCATCTGCTGGTTGGCCTCGTCGTCGCGCTGGAACGCACTGCCGTCGAAGGAATAGCTGTAGCCGGGCGGGAACGCGACCCGCTTGAGGATCGCTTCCATCTCCTTGCGCGCCTCGGGCACGGTGACCTTGTCGCCGAGGTTGGACTTGATGGTCAACGTGGTCTGGCGGTTGACCCGGCTGACCTGGCTCGCCGAGGGATGCACGTCGACCTCGACCATGCTCAACAGCGGCACGCTGCGGCCGTCGGGCGCCCGCACGGTGAAGGACGCGATCTCGGCGGTGCTGAACTGATCGGCACCGGCGAAGCGCGCCCATACCTGCACCTCGCTGTCGCCGCGGCGGAACTCGCGCAGTGTGGCGCCGCGCAAGGCCAGACCGACGAACTTGGATACCTCGTCGGCGCTGAAACCGAACGCGGCGGCGCGTTCGCGGTCGACCCTGATGCGCAGCTCGTTATTGCGGTCGCCGGCTTCGACGCGGACGTCGCGAAAGCGCGGGCTGCGCGCAAGGATCGGCACGATGTCCTGGCCCAGCCGTTCGAGCATGGCGCTGGAATCGCCGACCAATTGCACCTGCACCTGGTTCTGCTGGCCCTGATCGCCCTCGTCGCCGATGCCGATGCCGGCGCGAGCCGATTTCGGCAAGCCCTTGCTGATCTCGTCGGTGATCGGCTTGGTCTTCTTGACCAGCTCCTTGTCGAAGGTGATGACCGTATTGGCGTCGCCGTCTTCGCTGTAGTAGGAGTAGACCTGGGTGATGTGGAATTTTTTGCGGTTGGCGTCGAGATAATCCTCGATCCGCTTGACCTCGTCCGACATCTGCTCCTTGGTATAGCTGCCCTTCCACTGGTAGTAAACGCGGGCGCTGTCGCCGCCCTCGCCGCCGAACATGTCGTACTTGATCTGGGTCATCGGCAGGATGCTGATCGCGATGATCAGCACGATGCCGAACACGCTCCAGCCGCGGTGATCCAGGCTCCAGCGCAATAGCCGGGCATAGTTGCGCTGCAGGTAAGGAATGAGGCCGGTGCTGCGGTTGATGGTCGGCGGCGTCTTGAGCCGCGCCGAGATCATCGGAATCAGGCTCACCGCGACCAGCCACGAGGCCAACAGCGAGACCGAGATCGTGATCGCGAGCTGCGACATGAAGATCTTGATCTGGTTGGTATCGCCGAACAGATTCGGCACGAACACGATGCAGTGGCACAACGTACCCGCCGACAGGGCGATGGCGACGTGGCGAGTGCCGATCACCGAGGCGAGCCGCGGCTGATCCGGCATCTTCTCGCGTTCCTGATAGATGCTCTCGACCACCACCACGGCGTTGTCGACCAGCATGCCGACCGCCAGCAGCAGGCCCATCATGGTCAGAATGTTGAGAGTCACGCCGACGAAGTACATGAAACCCAGGGTGATCACGAAACAGATCGGGATCGCCAGGGTCACCATCAACGTCGACGGCCAATGGCGCAGGAAGAAGAACAGCACCGCCATCGACAGCACCAGGCCGACCGCGCCTGCCTCGGCCAGCTCCAGCAGCGAGCTGGTGACCTCCTCGCCTTCGTTGGAAATGATCTTGAACTGCACCCCGCGCAAGGCCGACTCGGACTTGATCTTCTCGACCTCGGCCAGCGCCAGGCTCGACACCTCGACCAGATTGGCGCTGCGGTCCTTGAAGATGTCCAGGCCGACCGCCGGCTTGCCGTCGAGGCGTCGGCCGTAGGCCATGCGTTTGGGTTTGTAGCGGACCTCGGCGATGTCGCCCAGACGGGTGCCGTTGGTGCCGATGACCAGGTCGCGCAACTGCTGCAAGTCGGTGATTTCGCCGACCGGCTGCACCCGCAAACGGCGGCCGCCATCCTCGATCTCGCCGGCCGAGACCGAAAAGTTGACCGCCTGCAGGCGCGTGGTCAACTCATTGAGGCTGATGTTGTGCGCGGTCAGCCGGTCCGGCGCGATCGCGATCTCGACTTCGTTCGGCGAGACGCCGGAGATTTCGACCTTGGCCACCCCGGGCAGGCGCTCGATACGACGCTTGAACTCGCGGTCGATCAGCTCGTAGGAGCCGGACAGGTCGTGCTCGCCGGCCAGGCGGATGCGCAAGAAAGCCTGATCGGTCGTGGAGAACTTGAACACGAAGTAGCGCTGCAGATCGTCCGGCAGGTCGCTGCGGATCGCATCGATGCGCTCGCGCGCCTCGGAGGCCGCGATGGCGATGTCGCGTTCCCAGTCGGCGAATTCGATCACCACCTCGGCACTGTCCGCGCGCGCCGTCCCCTCCATGCGCTTGATGCCGGTCATCGTCGACAACGCGTCTTCGGTCGGGCGCAGCACCGTGCGCTCGACCTCTTCCGGGGTCGAGCCGGTGTACGGCATCTGCACCACCAGGAACGGGAACGAGACCGATGGGAAGGCCTCCAGCGGCAGGCGCACCGCCGCGATCAGGCCGATCACGAACATCGACACGAAGGCCATGATGACCGTGACCGGGCGCCGGATGCTGAACTCAGCAACGCTCATCCTGGGTGCTCCTCAGGCCTGGCCCGGCTGGGGGCCGTGCGGCGGATGATGCAGGTCGGCGTCGTGCAAAGGCGCCTGCTCGTCGTGGATGTGTTCGGCGACCGCGTTGGAGTCTCGGCGAGCGCGGCGAGCGCGCTCGCGGTAGTGCTCGTCGGAACGGCGGTCGAGCAAGTCGTACACCACCGGAATGACCAGCAAGGTCAGCAGGGTCGAAACGAGCAGGCCGCCGATCACCGTGATCGCCATCGGCGCGCGCACCTCGGCGCCTTCGCCGGTGGCGATCGCCAGCGGCAGGAAGCCGAACAGGGTGCAGGTGGTGGTCATCACGATCGGGCGCAGTCGCGAACGCGCGCCTTCGATCAAGGCCTCGCGCTTGGGCGTGCCGTGCTCGCGCAACTGGTTGACCTTGTCGATCAGGATGATCGCGTTCTTGACCACCAGGCCGACCAGCAGGATCAGACCGATGAATACCACCACCGATATCGGCGAACGAGTCATGACCAGGGCCAACACCGCGCCGACCAGGGCCAGCGGGATGGTGAACAAGATCACGAACGGATGCAGCAACGACTCGAACTGCGAGGCCATCACCAGATACACCAGGAAGATCGCCAGGCCGAACGCGAACAGCAGCGAGTTGATCGACTGCTGCAATTCCTCGCCCTGGCCGCCGATGTGCATGCCGATTTCCGCGCCGAGCGGTTGCTCGGCGACCATCCGGTTGACCTCGTCGATGGCGCCGCCGAGGTCGATCTCGCGCAGGTTGGCCGAGACGATGGCCACCCTCACTTGATCGGCTCGATGGATCTCGCTGGGGCCGGTGGTCGAGACCACGTCGGCGACCGAGCTCAGGGTCACCGGCCGGCTGCTGCCCGGATTGACGATCAAACGACGGATGCTTTCCAGCGAGGCGCGGTCGGATTCGCGCGCCCGCACCAGCACGTCGATCTTGCGGTCGCGAAAGCTGTAACGCGTGGCGACTTCGCCGCGCACCTTCTTCACCACCGCGTCGGCGATCTGGCGCGTGGTCAGGCCGAGCGCACCGGCCCGATCCTGATCGAAGCGGATCTGGATCTCCGGGAAGCCCTGCTCCACGGTCGACTTGACGTCGGCGTAGTGCGGGTTGGCGCGCAGCATCGCCGCCATGCGCTGGCCGGCGCGCTGGATGGTCTCCAGGTCCTGGCCGCGCAGTTCGATTTCCAGCGGGGTCGAGAAACTGAACAACTGCGGACGAGCGAAGCCGACCTGAGCCGACGGATGCGCACGCATGGTTTCGCGCAAGCGTTCGGTCTCGCCCGCCTCGACTTCCTTGCTGCCGCCGTCGGCCATCACCACGGTGAGCTTGCCGATGTTCTCGCCGCTCTCGGTCGGGTTGGCGTCCAGACGAGTGCCGCTGCCGCTGACGCCGAACAGCGCGCGGATGCCGGGGTCCTTGTCGTGCTTGAGCTGCAGCTCGCGCACCAGCTTGTCGGTCTCGCGCAGCGGCGTGCCGGGCGGCAGCTTGACCGTCATCTCGAAGCGGTCCTGGGCCAGCTGCGGAATCAGGTCGGTGCCGAGCAAGGGCACCGTCGCGATCGTCGCGACGAAGGCGGCGCCGGCCAGCAGCAGCACCAGGACCGGTCGGCCCAACGCCGCCGGCAACAGTTTCAGATAAGTACTTTCGGCGCGGCCGTACGGCGCCATCGCCAGATCGCTGGCCTTGCGCATCACCGGGCCGGTCACTGCGGCGAGAATGCGCCAGGCGCGCACCACCGCCCAGGCGATGCCGAAGAAGGTCCAGCGGACCGCCGCGACGATCGCGAGGAACGGCCATGCCAGCACCTTCGTCACCTGGCTGCGCGGCTGCCAGCGCGGATGCGGCGCTTCTTCCTGGAAACCCATCGCCGGCCGTCCGCGCAATGCGCTCAGCATCGGGATCAAGGTCATCGACACGATCAGCGAGATGCCGATCGCCAGAGCCACGGTCAACGCCTGGTCGCGGAACAACTGGCCGGCGATGCCTTCGACGAACACCAGCGGCAGGAACACCGCGATCGTGGTCAGGGTCGAGGCGACCACCGCCATGCTGACCTCGCGGGTGCCGGTAACGGCCGCTTCGAGAATGCCGAGCCCGCGTTCGCGCGCCTTGGCGATACTTTCGAGCACCACGATCGAGTCGTCGACCACCAGGCCGGTGGCCAGGGCCAAGCCGCCGAGCGACATCACGTTGAGGCTCAGGTCGAGCTGGCCCATGAAGAAAAAGGTGGTCACGATCGAGACCGGCAGCGACAGGCCGATCACGAAGGTGCTCCAGCCATCGCGCAGGAACAGGAAGATGATCAGGATCGCGAGCAGGCCGCCGATCACCGCGTCCTTCTTGACGTCGGCGATGGCGTGGCGGATGAACTGCGACTGGTCGTCGATCGTGGTCAGCTCGACGTCGGCCGGGATCTGCGACTTGATCGCCTCCAGCCGCGCCTGGATGGCGTCGGCGCTGGCCACGGTATTCGCGTCGCCTTCCTTGTAGATCGCCAGCTCCACCGCTTCCTTGCCGGCCAGGCGGATGATCGCTTCGCGCTCCTTATAGCCTTGGCGGACTTCGGCGATGTCCTTCAATCGCACCGGCTTGCCGCCGGCCGGCGTGCTCTGCTCGCCCGAGGACGCGCTCTGCACCGAGGCCGCGGCGGCCATGGCGTCGGCCGACCCGGATGCAGCGGCGACTCGCGCCATTTCCGCGGCCGCGTCCGCGGCGGCGTTGCCGCCGGCCGCCTGCGTCGTGACCAGCATCTCGCGGATTTCCGGCACGGTCGCGAACTGATTGACGGTGCGCACCAGATAACGCTGGTTGCCTTCCTGCAGGCTGCCGCCGGAGATATTGATGTTCTCCTGCTGCAGGCGCTGGATGACGGTGTCGATCGGCAGATTGAGCTGGGAAATCTTCTGCTGGTCGATATCGACCTGGATCTCGTCCTCGAGACCGCCGCCGACCTTGACCGCGGCGACGCCATCGACCGGTTCGAGTTTCTTCTTCAGATCGTCGTCGGCGTAACGGCGCAGCTCGGTCAGGCGCCGGATCGCATCGGTATCGTCGGCCGCCGCGCCCTTATTGGACAGGGCGATGCGCAGGATCGGCTCGGTCGAAGGATTGAAACGCAGCAGCACCGGCTTCTTCACTTCCAGCGGCAACTGCACGACTTCCATCTTGTCGCGCACCTCCAGGCTGGCCTGGTCCATGTCGGTGCCCCAGGCGAACTCCAGCACCACGTCGCTCTGGCCGGTGCGCGAGACCGACTTGAGCTTGCGCAAGCCCTTGACCACGCCGAGCGCCTCTTCCAGAGGCTCGGTCACCAGGGTCTCGATTTCGGTCGGCGCCGCGCCGGTGTACTCGGTGCGCACGGTCAGGGTCGGATAACTCAGATCCGGCAGCAGGTTGACCTTGAGGCTGTTGAGGGCGATCACGCCGAACAGCAGGAAAGTGATGGTCACCATCGCCACCGTGACCCGGCGGCGGGTGGAGAATTCCACCAGATTGAAGGACGTCGCGTCCGAAGGCTGAGCCACAGTCAGTCCCCACGTTCTTTAAGTGTTATGTGGGCCGGCGCCGCGGCGGACCGCGGCGGCGGCAAGGGCGCGCGTACCACGCGCGCTTGCTTACTGTTTCTGTGCGGCCGGCTTCGCGGCGGCGACTTCACGCGGCGCGGACGGGCCGATCAACTGCACCTCGGTGCCCTCGCGCAGCGCGGTCTTGCCGGCCACCACGACCTGCTCGCCGAGCTTGAGGCCGTCGCGGACCTCGGCCCAGGCGCCGTCGAGATAGCCCAGCTTGACCGGGACCCGCGAGACCTTCTTGCCGCGCACCACGAACACCGCCGGGTCGCCCTCGTCGTCGAGCAGCGCCGCGCGCGGCACGACCAGCGCGTCGGCGCGGTTGTCGTAGTCGATGCGCAGGCGGCCGAACATGCCGGGCTGTAGCGTGCCGCCGCCTTCGAAGGCGCAGATCACCCGGAAGGTGCCGCTGCCGGAATCGACCACCGGGGCGACGCGGTCGACCGTGCCGGTGAAGACCTTGCCGGGCATGGCATCGACCTGCATCTGCACCGGCAGGCCGGCCTTGAGCGTGGCCAGCTCGCGTTCGGGCACGTTGAGCGTGGCCTCCAGGCGCGAGGTGTCGACGATGCGGATGATCGGCGAGTTGATCTGGACGAAGTTGCCGGTCTTGATCGAACGCGAGGCGACGATGCCCGAGATCGGCGCTTCGACCTTGGCGTAGGACAACTCCAGGTTCGCCATGCGATTGGCGGCGCGGGCGTTCTCCAGGTCGTAGCGCAGTTGGTCGTTGTCGTTGGCGCTCAGCAGGCGTTGTTCGGCCAGTTGCTTGGAACGGGCGTAGTTGGCCTCGAGCTTGCGCATGGTGGCGTTGGTCTGGGCGGCCTGCAGCTCGGCGCGCGCCGAGTCGAGCCGCACCAGTACCTGGCCGGCCTGGACGTGCTGGCCTTCCTCGACCATCACCGCGAGCGCCACCCCCGAGGTCTTGGCCACCACCTGCGATTCGGCCCGTGCCTCCAGCGGCGCGGTACCGGTGTAGCTGGCCGCGATCGCGCGCCGCGTCGCCTGGGCGACCTCGACCGGAACCGCTTCCGATGCTTTGTCCTTGGCTTCCTTGGCCTGCGCTTCCGCAGCGCCGGCACCGCCCTTGCAGGCCGACAGGCCAAGCACACAGGCCAGGGCCAGGGCGGCGACTGCCACCGTGCCGCCCATTGCCGGACCGCTCTTGCGGATATTGGTGAGTTGACGCATTCGAGACGACCCCAAGCTCTAGTTTTTTCGTCGGTTACCGGTCGTATGCCGGTGTTGTATATAGGTATATCACCGGCCCTGAAAACCACCATCCGCCGAAGGTAATGGTGACTGGAGCCATGCATTTATTCTGAGGCACGGTAAGCGCGAGCGATGCCGATCGCGCGCCTGCGGCGGCCTCGGGCGGCACGCCCTCGCCGCCCTGCGAGTATGGATGCGCTCAAGGACGACTTCGTTGCAGTCGCATGGCCGGCTATACTCGCCGACTTATGCGCGGCTCCGGCCCTGCACAGCCAGCCACCACCTTTCGCTAGCCATTCGAGATTGCGGACTAGACATGATGCGACCGCTGACGATCGCCGCCTGCTTTGCCCTGACCCTGGCCGCCATGACGGCACACGCTCAGGAACCCGCCAAGGCGCCGGCCCCCACCCCCGCCGCCGTTGCGGCCACTCCGGCCGCCGCGCCGGCCATCAAGGGCAATGCCGAGACCGGCCGCCAACTGACCTATACCTGCCAGGGCTGCCACGGCGTCACCGGCTATAAGAACGCGTACCCGAACTATCACGTTCCCAAAATCGTCGGGCAGTCGCCGGAATACCTGACGAATGCGCTGACCGAATACAAGAAAGGCACGCGCAAGCACCCGACGATGCAGGCCCAGGCTCAGAGCTTCTCCGACCAGGACATCGCCGATATCGCCGCCTTCCTTTCCAGCGCCAAGTGAGCCGCCCCATGACGAACCCCAGCTTCTTCAAGAGCGGCCTCGCCATCGCCCTGTTCTCGGTCCTGACCCTCGCCGCCTGCTCGCAGGGCGGTGAAGTCCCGGCCGGCCATTCTTCGGCCGACCGCGACGCCGGCCACACTTCGTCGTCGGCGGGCCTGCCGGCCGGCAACGTCGCCGCGGGCGAGAAGCTCGCCAGCGTCAAGGGCAAGGCCACCGGCCAGTCCTGTGTCGATTGCCACGGCGCCGAAGGCAATGCGCCGATCGACCCGACCTACCCGAAGCTCGCCGGCCAGTACCACGACTACATCGCCCACTCGCTGCAGATGTACCGCGACGGCGACCGCGAACATGCGTTGATGTCGAGCCAGGCCAAGGATCTCAACGACCAGCAGATCGCCGACCTCTCCGCCTACTTCGGTTCGCGCGAGAAAGGCCAGCTGCGCGACCTGCACGGCATCCACTGAGCCATAGCGCGGCCTCGCCGCGCCATCGATCAGAAAGAAACGGCCCGCATCAGCGGGCCGTTTTCGTTTGCGGCGGCGTTTGCGGAAGAGCCGCTGCGGCCTGAGCCCTTGCGAACTCGCTATCGCGGCAACCAGCGCAGCCAACCCCCTGGAACTCGCATCCACTCCAGCGACCGCCCTCACCCGCCCGGCGGCGGCCGCACACTGCCGTTGTCTTCCTGCAGATGCGGCTTGAACGGAATATCCGGCGGCGGGCGCGCGGTGGCCGGTTGCTCGTTGAGGTTCGGGTCGTTGATGCCGCAACTGCCGCCGAGCATCAGCAGCGCGACCGAACACTGGATGCTTTTGCCCTTGCTGCCCGGGATCGGAATCATCACCGTCTGCACGCTGCGCCGGACCCATTCGGCCAACAGGGTTTCGTTCGGGCGCCAGTACTTGTCGAGCGCGGTCGGCTCGTAATCGGTGGGCTTGCGCCGCAACCAGGTGCCGGCGCGGTCGAGGTCCTTGATCTCGGCGGTGATCGTGCCCGGCGGTTTGCCCGGCGAAGCCGAGCCCGGCGCATCGGCCAGGCGCACGCTGCCGTCGCTGTTGTACAGGCCTGGGGTGTCGCCGCGCTGCCCACCTGGCTGGTTGCGGGTGGAGTCGCCCCAGTCGTCGCCGCGCTTCGGCGTCGACCAGGTCCCGGGCGCGGGCGTCGGCTTCGGACCGGCGCCGGCGGTCGCCGCCGGCGGGCTGGAACTCGCGGCCGGGGCCGAAC